>NZ_CP058566.2:689440-1034161 GCF_014672715.2 Dehalogenimonas etheniformans
CCGGGGACATCCTCGAAGAAGCCCCGAAGTCAGCCCTTACAGGACGGACTCTCGAACAGATCGCCGCGGCGAAGGATTAATCTATACCCGGTTCGACAGCCCGGCGCATGGCCAACAAATTAACCTCCGGCACGCTGATCGGGTAAGTACATCCGGTTGTGAGGATCAGCCTCCGGCTGTTCATGCTCCGGATGGCTTCTTTAGCCTGGTCTGCCACTGCCTGGGGCGATCCGTCCTGAAGCAGGTGCATCTGTTCCACTCCGCCCATCACCGCCTTCGAGGAGAGTCTGGCGGCCGTCTGCAGATCGATGCCCGAGGTCCGGTCGTGCCAGTTCACCGCGTGAACCGGGTACCCGGCGGTCTCTTTGAACATGGGATGCTGGCCGTGGAGATGGAGCACGTTGAACCAGCCGCCGGAGGCGGCGTCAAGGACCATCAAATCGGACGGTCTGCCGAACTGGTCATATTCGTCACGGCTTAACAGTTCAAAACTGGCAAAACGGGCCGACAGAAAAATACCGTCGGCGCCGGCTTCGATGCAAGCAGCGGCAAATTTGGCGCTGGTCTCAGCCAGGGAGTGAAGCGCTGACATGATTGTTTCGGGGTATTCACGGAGGTGGGCCAGGAAAAGTTCATCGCCGGCGAGGTAAGCTGCCATGGCGATAGGATGGAACATGGTGACGATTAGCGGGGTTGCGGGGTCCTTTTCTTTGGCGATCTTTTGAAGCGATTCGAGATGCCAACCGTAGGTACCTCTCCGGACATCGAGTGGGACAATTTTTGCCCAGTCTCCCGGGGAATTTATCACCCGGGACAAATATTCCCTGTCTCCGACGATGCTGCCGCGGTAGGCGTGAGCGATGCCGTAATCCTCGACGCAATATGTCGAAGAAACCGGCAATTTGATGAAGTCCAGGTCGTATTTACGTTGGTAGGCCAGGGACACCGCAGCCAGGGAGTCCGGATTCTGGTCGTCTCCGGGCCAGTGGCGCCAGAAGCCGACAGGTACCCGGTCGACCGGTTGCCCGGCAAGCGCCGCCTGAATTCTCTCCCGTTTGGTCATCATGGCTCGCCTCCTCAATTCCGGTCCAGCCTGATAGTACGCAATCGGGCCGACTCGGTCAAATAGAAATGGGGAATTGGCGGAAAAATCAGGTGGAAAAGGATCAGGTGTTGGGGAGATCCGGGGAAGGTTTGGCGGCAGTCCGGGCGTTGAAATGTGTTCGTATGTCTTCGATAACCCCGATGAGCCGTTCGGGTTTATCAACCTTGGAAACATAGTAATCGGCTCCAGCTTCCAAGGGTATGGAGCGGTCCAGGCAACAACTTAAAACCACGATAATAGCGGGCGAGGATTCTCTGAGGTCCGCCAGGGTGCCCTTTGGCCAAGCCCCCAGCAATTCCCATTCGAGGAGGGTGAGGTCAGGTTTTGCCGATCTGGTCAGCTTCAGCAAGTTGTCCGTATCTCCGGCGGCGCCGGCATACACCATGTTGGGGTATTGCTCAACAAGGAGTTTAAGCGCCGAACGTATGCTGGGCTGCCTGTCGGCTACAATAAAACGCATCTCACCGATCCGTTAAGTCACTCGAGTGCCATATTTTACTGATGATAGAACGGACCGGCTCTGATTACATCGGGCGTCCGGGGGGATTTCTACTGACCGTTCGGCGGGTTTTTATACTGGTCATTTGACCAGTTTCTGCTTCAGAGCCAGGGAAACCGCCTCAGTGCGGCTGGCCACTCCCAGCTTAGAGAGGACGTTGGAGACGTGGAACTTTGCGGTGGAGGGGCTCACCCCCAGCTTATCGGCGATCTCGGTGTTGGGCAAGCCGTCTACCATTAGCTTAAGGATCTCCTTCTCACGGGCGGTCAGGTCATAGTCCCGGGCCGACGGGCTCCTCATCTCCTGGATGAGCACCTGGGTAGCCTCGGAAGAAAGTTTGGATTGCCCTGCCATGGCACCCCGGATGGCAGAGACCAATTCCGAGGCGGATACGGTCTTTAACAGTTAGCTCATGGCCCCGGCCTTGAGCGCCCCATCTACCTGTTCCCGCTCCTTGAAACTGGTGAGAACGATGATCCTGATGTCAGGGTAACGGTCGTGGATGGCTTTGGTGGCGGCTACCCCCTCTTTCGATAAATCGGGAAAACGCGAACAGTAATCTGCGAGGAATCTTAACACAAATAAATGAAGCAGGTGAAACGGTTAATAGCTCCAATTTGAACGTGAAATTGGGCTAGTGTACAATCTCAATATTCAAAATAGTCAGGAGATCCTATGACCCAAGAGCGTTGTCGCGGCTGCCGCGACCTTGTTCCCCAGGAAATGTTGAAGTTCCGCCTCGCCGAATCGGTGTTCATCGACACGGCGCTTAAATGGGGATACGAGGAGGTGCGGACTCCAACCCTGGAATACCTGCACCTATTCACCGCAACCGGAACACTTACGCCGGGTATGCTGGGGCAGGTATTTTCCTTCCTGGACTGGGACGGGTGGAGCGGAGAGAGGGTGGTAATGCGCCCGGACGGGACTATCCCAATAGCGCGGCTTTACGTCGATTCGCTTGTCGACCGGGACGTGGCACGCCTGTTCTATGTCGTCAACGTGTTCCGTTTTGAGGATGCATCGGGGACCGGCAGGGAACGCTGGCAGTGCGGCGCCGAACTTATCGGCGGCAATTCGGCTTTAGCCGACGTCGAGTTGATCAGGATGTCCCTGGAAGCCCTGGAATTGCTCGGATTGGAAAGCCATATCAAAGTCTCCCATTCGGGTGTCATCCAGGCAGTGCTTGCCCAGCTTGAACCTTCTCCTGAACTGAGGCATAAGCTGCTGGATGAAATCCTGGATGGCAACGAAAGCGTGATGGCCCGGCTGGCAGAAACCAAACCGGAACTGATGGCGGGATTGAAAACACTCCTTGAAGTCACCGGGACTTCGTCTGCCTACTTATCCAATCTTCGATCTCTGTTCGGCTTTTCGCCCGAACTAGAAGCGGCAGCTGCCAATTTCGCCGCCACCCTCGACATGCTCGACGATATCGGGCTGCCGTACGAGATCGACCTGGCATCCGGCCGCGGTTTCGAATATTACACCGGCATCATTTTCCACCTTTCAGCCGACGGTAAAACCGTCGGCGGCGGAGGGCGATACGATAACCTCATCGCGTTGATGGGCGGACCTTCCAAGCCCGCAGCCGGGTACGCTCTTTACATCGATGAACTGATTAAGCTCATCGATATGAGTGAATACGAGATGGAAGAACCCGACCGGTTCCTGGTCAGTTTCCAGCCTGGTGACGAAGCCCGCGCTTTTGCGGTGGCTACCGATCTTCGGGATGCCGATTATACCGCCGAAATCAAATTGGGCGACCCGGACGTAATGGACTATGACTGGGTGCTCAACATCACTGAAGAAGGGCTGCTGGTCCTGTCTGACACCGAGACCGATGAGGAATTCGAGTTCGAAACTGTCGATGAGTTGGTGGAGATGCTGGGCGGGGAGGCTTCCGAAGAATGAGGGTCGCATTACCCAAGGGAAGGCTCCTGACCGATACGGCGGCGCTCCTGGAGCGGGCTGGTTGGCAGCTTAACGACTACCAGCCCAAAGCCCGGCTCTACCGATTGAAGAGTGCTAAATTTTCGGAAATGTCCGCCAAGATGTTGCATGAGAAAGATATTCCCATCCAGGTAGCCATCGGCAATTACGACCTGGGTATCTGCGGGGCAGATTGGGTTGAAGAACTGGTGTCGCGCTACCGCCTAACTTCACTGGTCAAAGTCAAAAACCTTGGATACGGCCACGGCGCCCTTTTTGCCGCCTCGGCGGCAGGCGACGGTATCGCTTCGTTAACCGACCTTGCACAGCGGTCCGATAAGATCCGCCTGGCATCCGAATATCCTAATCTGGCCGAACAGTTGGCGATGCAGCTCAGGCTCAAGAATTATGCCGTTTATCCGCTATGGGGCAGCGCCGAAGCTTACCCGCCGGAAACAGCCGAGGTGGTCATTCTGCCCCGGAAATCTGCCGGTGAGCTCGAGGGTAAAGGACTGAAAGTGCTTTCCAAGGTCTTGGATTTCAAAGCTGTCCTGGTTGCCAACCGGGAGAGCCTGGCATCGAAAGACCTTTCCGAAGCTATCAGTTCGATTATGGCCAACCTGCAACCAACGCCCGAAGTTGAGGAGACGGCGACGATCACAGCCGCACCCCTCGAGGCTTATCATGAATACGCGCCCGACGTAGTTCGTTTAGCGCTGCCCGACGGCCACCAGCAGCCCCATGTTCGTAAAATACTGGATGCAGCAGGTATTCATGTCGAAGACTACCCATCTGATAGGGGTTTACGGCGGCCGAAAAGCGACCTCGAAGGCTTTACCATCAAGACCATTCGTCCCCAGGATATGCCGGTTCAGGTGGCTAACGGCAATTTTGACCTGGCCATCACCGGTTGGGACTGGCTCACCGATCACCTGCATCAGTTTCCCACCAGCCCGGTAAAGCGGCTTCTGGACCTGAAATACGGTTGGGTGCGTATCGTGGCTGTGGTGGCCAACGACGTACCGGTGAATAATTCAGCGGAACTCAAATCTTATTTCCGGAACAAAAACCTGCGGGTGGCGTCTGAATACATAAACATCGCCGACGACTATGCCCGGAACAACCATTTCGGCCGCTACCGCATCGCCCCGACCTGGGGATCGACCGAAGCTTACCTGCCCGAGGATGCTGATCTATTGATCGAAAATACCGAGACCGGCGGCACTATCGCGCGGCACAACCTACGCATCATCGACACGCTCTTTGAATCGACGGCCTGCGTCATCGGCAATACAGGCGCGGCCGACAATCCGGTGAAACGGAAGCGGATGGAAGCTCTGGTGGAACGGCTGGGCCAAGCCCTGGAGAAAATCTGATGCGTTTCGTGACCGGTTTCGAAGCGGCGAGGAAGCTGCTTGTGCGCCGGGTAAATGCCTCAGTTAGCGATGCTGCGGTTGAGCAATCGGTCCGCTCGGTTATTGAAGAAGTTGTCCGGGACGGTGATGCAGGCCTCAAGCTTCTGACCGCCAAATTCGACCGGGTTGAACTGCTAACTTTTGAGGTATCCAGGGAAAACATCGAGGCGGCTAGATCGGCAATCGATCCTGAACTGCTGGCAGCCTTGGAAACGGCAGCCGGGCGCATCCGCAGCTATCATTTGGACCAGCGGAAGGCAATTTCCGCTATGGAAACGGCCATGAACGGGCGACAAATGTTCCGGGCGCTGGAACGCGTCGGAATCTATGCGCCGGGCGGTAAGGCTTATTATCCCTCTACCGTGTTAATGACGGCTATTCCCGCTAAGGCCGCGGGCGTCCCTGAGGTTATTTTGACGACACCTCCGGGTCCGGACGGAAAAATCCCGGCTCCGACCCTTGCCGCTGCCGCGATCGCCGGCGTAGATAGGGTTTTCAGAGTCGGCGGGGCACAGGCGATCGCCGCACTGGCTTATGGCACGGAATCGGTGCCTAAAGTCGATAAAATCTGCGGACCGGGCAATATCTATGTCATGACCGCCAAGCGTCTGGTCTATGGCGCCGTGGCTATCGATGGATTGCAGGGCCCGAGCGAGGTGCTTATCATAGCCGATGAAAGCGCCAATCTAGCTTTCGTGGCTTCGGATATGCTGGCGCAAGCCGAGCACGACCCTTTGGCTCAATCGGTTTTGGTCACCACATCAAAAATCGTGGCTGAGAAGGTTCTGACGATAATACAAAATGAACTTGCCAGTTCAGCGAGGCGGGATATCACCGGAAAATCGCTCGAGGAACGCGGCATCATCGCCCTGGTAGATAAAGTCGATCAGGCTATCGAACTGGCTAATGCCTATGCGCCGGAGCATCTTCTGGTGCTTACAGCCGATGCCGAAATGATCCTAAAAAAGATTGAAAACGCAGGGTGCGCCTTCGTTGGAGACAAGGCATCGGTAGCCTTCGGCGATTACGTCGCCGGACCTTCTCACGCCCTTCCAACCGGCGGAACGGCCCGTTTTGCCTCGCCTTTAAACGTGCTGGATTTCTTGAAAATTACCGATGTCGTCCATGTTGATGACAGCATGGTCAAGAGTCTTGGTCCTGACGCCGCGACAATCGCCGGCGCTGAAGGACTGACGGCGCACCGGGACGCCCTTCGTTTGAGAATGGAGGCGAAGTGACCGATATAACAAAATTTATGAGGCGGGAACTAGACAAGTTCGCCGGCTACGCCGCGTGCAAATCGCCAGAAGCCCTCGACGAAGAGACTCGGGCGTTGGGCATTCTCAAGCTCGACGCCAACGAAAACGTCTACGGCCCCTCACCTAAAGTTAAAGCGGCGCTTGCTTCCTTTGATGACGCTCATATTTACCCGGATTCGTGCCAGACTGAATTACGCAGAGCCTTGGCAGGATATACCGGCGTTTCTGCCGAACATATCGTCGCGGGATCTGGTTCAGATCAGCTAATTGACCTGCTTATAAGGCTTTTCGTAAGTCCCGGCGATGAGGTCCTGACTGCCACGCCGACTTTTGCCATGTATAAGTTCTTTACAGAACTGGTCGGCGGCAAATTTGTGGCAGTACCGCGGGACGACGAGTTTAACCTTGTTCCCGAAAAATTGATCAAGGCGATATCCAAAAAGACGAAGCTTGTTTTCATCGCCATGCCGAACAACCCCACGGGCACACAGATACCCGTTGACGCCGTCAAGAAAATAATCGAAACCGGCGTACCCGTTGTTGTTGACGAGGCCTACTACGAGTTTACAAGCCAAACCCTGGCGCCCGAGATCGATAATTCTCCCAATCTAATGATCTTGCGGACGTTCTCGAAGTGGGCCGGTCTTGCTGGTTTGCGGGTGGGCTACGGCCTTTTCCCCACAGCCGTTGCTGAACGGGTTGACGCCATTAAAGACCCGTATTGTGTCAACGCGGCTGCTGTGGTTGCCGCGAAAGAATCCCTCAAAGACGCCGATTATCTCATGGGTAACGTTAGGCTCATGATCTCCGAGCGGGAAAGACTTTTCGATGCTCTATCGTCAATCAAATACCTGAAAACTTATCCGTCCGAAGCCAATTTCATCCTATGCAAAGTGAAATCCAGGATAGCATTGCAAATTCAGGTCCTACTGGAACGACGGGGAATTTTAGTTCGCTACTTCAACTCGCCGCAAATGGAAAATTGCCTGCGGTTTAGCATCGGTAGGCCTCAGGACACCGACCGGCTGATCACCGAACTCCAGAGAATAGGGGAGATGTAATATGACCGAACGCACAGCCACTGTCAAACGGGAAACCAGAGAAACGACCATTTCCGTCGCGGTCAACCTGGACGGCACCGGCAAGGACGACATGTGTACCGGCAACCGTTTATTTGACCATATGCTGTCGCAGATCGCCAGGCATGGTGTATTTGACATAAAAGTTTCAGCGACAGGAGATGACATCCATCATTTAGTCGAGGATGTCGGTATCTGCCTTGGCAAGGCTTTCAATGAAGCCCTCGGTGACAAGAAGGGCTTAGTTCGGACGGCTGATTCTCAGGTGCCCATGGATGAGACGCTGGCGGTTGTAGTTGTGGACCTGGGCGGCCGGGGATATTCGGTCATGCACATGGATTTTGAAAAGAATGATCTGGCTGGATTCCCAGTTGATATGGTACGCCACTTCTTGGAGAGTTTTGCATCGGAGGGGAGGATGAACCTTCACGCCTCCGTTTGCTACGGTACTAATGATCACCACAAGGTGGAAGCAGTCTTCAAGGCTCTCGGACGGGCGCTGGATAAAGCTACCCGGATTGACCCGCGGATTGCGGACAGGGTTCCCAGTACCAAGGAGTGGGTGGAGTAGAAAACCTATGGGTTCAGAAGAACCTGATCTACAACAGGTTGGACCCGGTTCCGAAAAGGTCAGGATTAAAACCTGTCGTTACTGTGGAAGGAAGTATAGTCCACCATCGCATAGCTACCCGAACTATGAGGCGATTCATGAATACTGCTCGTACACTTGCATGAAAAAGGGGAGCATTCCAAACCTAGTAGGCACTAAAAATCGATTTTTGCAGCTGGCGGATTCGATACTTTCAAGGGATGTGTTATAGGGTGTTTCACTAAGTGTCTAGGGGCTTGGGAATTCTCTCGCCTGTAAAAAGAATTACGAGAGTGTCTTCCCCGTCAAAACCTCGTACGCATGCACATACCGCCGCCGGGTGCTTTCGATGACCTCAGATGGTAGAGCCGGAGCCGGAGGCTCCTTGCTCCAACCAGATTTCTCCAGCCAATCGCGAAGTGGTTGCTTGTCATAAGAATCCTGCGGTTCGCCCACCTTATAGAGTTTCTCATCCCAGAAGCGTGATGAATCCGGTGTTAACGCCTCATCGATGAGGATGAGTTTGTCGCCATCCAGACCGAACTCGAATTTGGTATCGGCGATGATGATGCCGTGGTGGCGGGCGTAATCCCTCGCGAAAGCATAAAGGGTGATACTAACCGTCCGGAGTTTCAGGGCCAGGTCTTTGCCGACCTCTTTTTCAACCTCTTCAAACATCATCGGCAGGTCATGGGTATTATCACCCTTGGTCGTCGGGGTGAAGATCGGTTCTTCTAGTATCTCGCTCTGCCTCAAACCCGGCGGTAGAGACACTCCGCAGACCGATTGCCGCTTCTTGTATTCCGCCCAGCCCGAACCGGCCAGGTAGCCGCGAACGACGCACTCGACCGGTAACCGCCTGACCTTTTTGACCACCATCGATCGCCCTTCGAGGTATTTCGGGTAGTCGAAACGCTGCTTTTCAGGAATGTATTTGTCGAGTTGTTTTACGTCGTTGATGAGGGCGACGACGTGATTGGGGATTATTTTCTTCGTTTGATCGAACCAGAAAGCCGAGATTTGATTCAGCACCTTGCCCTTATCCGGGATGCCGGCCGGCAGGACGATGTCAAAAGCAGAAATGCGGTCGGTAACGACGATCAGCAGGTATTCCCCGAGGTCGTAGGTGTCACGGACTTTGCCGGAAATGAAGCGTTTTAAGGGAAGATCTGTTTTTAAGACAACCCTGTTTTCAGTCATGTTATCACCTCGGCTTAATATTCAAGGGACACGGCACGCCGTGTCCCTACTGTTATATTCTATTATTTCCCTCTCCATGGCAGAGGAAAGTGGTTCACAAGGACTGCGGTGAAAGTTTTTCGGGTGGAATCTCGGCGCTTCCTTTCCATTGAGCCGCGGTCAAGCCGACCCGTTTGAAAATGTCGTCCACGTGCCGGGTGTAGTACTTGTAATCGAAAAGGTTGTCCAGTTCCTCCGGCTTGAGAACAGCGGTGACCTCGGGGTCGGCTTTGAGCAGGTCGATGAACTGGCCGCTGCCGGACCAGGTAGCCATGGCATTGCGCTGGACGATCTTGTACGCCCCCTGCCGAGACAAGCCCTTGTCGATGAGCGCCAGCAGCACCCTCTGGGAGAACAAAAGGCCGCGGGTGATTTCCATGTTCTGCCGCATTCGCTGGGGATAAACGGTCATTCCTTTGATGATGCCGGTGAAAATATTCATGGCATAATCGAGGACAAGGCAGGCATCCGGGAAGATGACGCGCTCGGTCGAGGAGTGCGAGATATCACGCTCGTGCCAAAGGGCGATGTTTTCAAGGGAGGTGAGGGCGTAGCCTCGGAGAAGACGGGAAATACCGCAGATGCGCTCGCACAGTTCGGGGTTTTTCTTGTGAGGCATGGCGGATGAACCGGTTTGTCCGGAACCGAACGGTTCCTCAACCTCCCGGACCTCTGTCTTCTGAAGGGCCCGGATCTCGGTAGCGAATTTCTCCAGCGAGCCGCCGATTACTGCAAGGGTGCTCATAAACTGGGCGTGACGGTCGCGCTGGATGACCTGGTTGGAGACCGGATCCGGGGCGAGACCGAGCTTGGCGCAGGCGAATTCTTCCACTTCGGGAGGGACGGTGGCGAAGGTGCCGACGGCGCCGGAGATCATGCCGACGCTGATACCCTTGGCGGCATCAGCCAGGCGCAGGCGGTTGCGCTGCATCTCTTCCATCCACAGCGCCAGTTTCAAACCGAAGGTAATCGGTTCGGCATGTACGCCATGAGTGCGGCCAGCCTCGACCGTATACTTGTACTCAAGAGCTCTTTTCCCCAGGGCGGCGATCAGTTCTTTGACATCATCGGCCAAAATGGCTGAAGCCTCGACGAGTTGCAGGCTGGTGGCGGTGTCCATGACATCGGAAGATGTCAGCCCAAGGTGGATGAACCGGGCTTCTTCGCCAACACTTTCAGCAACCGCGCCAAGGAAGGCGGTCATATCGTGGTGAGTCTCTTTGAGGAGTTCTTCCATGCGCTTGAAATTCAGCCGCGCCAACTTGATCTTGGGCAGCGCCTCGCGCGGGATGACTCCTTGTTTTACCCACCCTTCGCAGACAGCGATTTCAACATCGAGCCACTTGGCGAATTTGTTTTCTTCGCTCCAGACCTTTTTCATCTGGGGGCGGCTGTAACGTTCGATCATGGTCTAGTTCCCTTTAAATTCGGTACGGAGATTTTCATAAGCCCGGGCGACTTCCGGGTATTTCAACCCGAGTATCTGCGCCGCCAAGTAGCCGGCATTCTTGGCCCCGGCGGTGCCGATAGCCACGGTCGCTACCGGAACTCCGGCGGGCATCTGGACGATGGCATAAAGCGAATCGATGCCCTTGAGATCGCTTGAAGGGATCGGCACACCGATGACGGGCAGCGTCGTCCACGATGCAATGACGCCCGGCAGATGCGCTGCGGCCCCGGCGCCGGCGATTATCACTTCAAAGCCTTTGTCGCGGGCGGAGGTACAAAAGGTGTGCACCTTCTCTGGCTGCCGGTGGGCGGACATGACCATGACCTCAGATTCGAGTCCCATTTTTGCAAGTGCGTCGACGGCGGCCTGCATGACTTCCAAATCTGACTTGGAGCCCATAACTACGGCAACTTTGGGCATATTGTTACCTCGGTCCGTTATTGCGACTTGAAAAGGGCGATATCGCTTCGATAGTGCGCGCCATCGAACTTAATCTTGATGGCGTTGTAATAGACCTGACCGCGGGCGTCTGCGAAATTGTTGCCGCACGCCGTGACCGCCATGACCCGACCGCCGGAAGTGACCAATTGGCCGTCGACCAGCTTTGTCCCGGCATGAAACAGATTCACATCAGCGTCAACGTATTCGAGGCCGCGGATGGGCAGACCTTTTTTATAATCGCCGGGATAACCGCCGGAGGCGAGGACCACGGTGACGCAGGACTTCTTCTGCCATTCAATCGAAACCTTGTCCAGATTGCCGTCGACCACTGCCTGAATGACATCTACAAGGTCGGATTTGAGTTGCGGCAAAATCACCTGGGTTTCAGGGTCGCCGAAGCGGGCGTTGAATTCAAGGACCTTCGGTCCCTCCGAAGTAAGCATCAAACCGGCGTAAATCACGCCCCGATAATCGATACCCTCGCTTGCCAGGGCGCAAACCATCGGGCCCATGATCGTGGCGTCGATCAGTGCGCTCATCTGGCGGTCGAAAAACGGCGGAGGCGAGTAGGCTCCCATACCGCCGGTATTAGGCCCCTGGTTGCCGTCGAAAACCCGTTTGTAATCGCAAGCCGGAGGCATCGCGGAGAAAGTCTTACCGTCGGTGAAAGCGAGGTAGCTCATTTCCTGGCCGGTCAGGCATTCCTCGATGATGACCTTCGAACCGGCTTCTCCGAAAATCTTGTTCTCCATCATGTTGGCCAGGGCTGTTTCAGCCTCGGTCCAGCTTGAGCAGACGGAGACGCCCTTCCCCGCCGCTAACCCATCGGCTTTGACGACCACAGGAAGATTTTGTTCCGCTAGGTAAGCCTTTGCCGCGGCGTAATCGGTAAACGATTTGCCCCGGGCGCAGGGGATGGCATATTTTTCCATCAGGTCACGGGCGAACGACTTGCTCGACTCAAGCTGTGCCGCTACCCTGGATGGACCGAACACGGGAATCATCCGGGACTTGAACTCGTCGGCGATACCGGCGGCCAGCGGACCTTCGGGACCGACGACTACGAGGTCGATGTTGTTGGATAAGACCGCTTCAAGCAGCCTCGGGAAATCCGTCGGTTCGATGTCCAGGTTCTGGGCAAGCGCCGCCGTGCCCCCGTTGCCTGGCGCGGCAAAGATGGCGCTGACCCTGGGGCTGCTTTTAAGTATCCAGACGAGGGCGTGCTCCCGCCCGCCGCTACCGATAACTAATACTTTCAGCGCAGGTCTCCTTAAATCAGGGCAAGGCGCTAACGCCTCTTAGACTGGTCTTTTGGCTTGAAATTGACCGGGCGGGCCTTCCACTTGTCCTGGGCGATGGAGTTCGAGGCTCGATCGCGGAGCTGGTCGATATCGGCCGGAGTCAATTTGAGTTTCTTCAGCAGTTTTTGTTCTTCAGCTTCAGCAGCGGCCCTTGACTCCTCACTTTTGGACTGCAGGTCTTTGAGCGAGGGCCCCTCTGAGGCTCCTTCTTCTGCCTTTATCCCCGCCAGCTTCGAGCCGAGGTAATCTGCTTGGGCGTTAGCCCAGGCGAGATAGTCGGAATATGCCGCGTGCCAGGCAAAATAGTTGGAAGTGGCTTTATCGGGCACCGATTTCAAGGCGTCCTTGCGCCTCAATAATTCCGCCGCAGACTGCGCCAGCTGGTTGGCGGCGATATAGATGTTTTCATAGGCTGCCGGATTTTTAGCTGCGGCTGTGGGATCGAATTGGGCTGCGGCGGTAGTGTAGACTTCAGCGCCCTTCTCCTGGAAGGCCCTGAGGGTCCACTCATCGCCGACGTAGTCGATGTACGTCAGCAGTTCATCGCCCTGGATCTTGTTCCTGTCAAAAAGTCCCATAATCAAATACTCCTTTTCCGGAGCTTATTCCCATTCGATGGTACCCGGCGGTTTGGAAGTGATGTCGTACACTACCCGGTTGACGCCGCTAACCTCGTTGACGATCCGGTTTGAAATCCGGGCCAGGAGGTCGTAGGGCAACCGGGCCCAATCGGCGGTCATGGCGTCGTCGGAAGTTACCGCCCGAATCGCCACCAGATGGCCGTAGGTGCGGAAATCGCCCATGACGCCGACGCTTCGAACATCAGTGATAATGGCAAAACTCTGCCACAGTTGCCGATAAAGCCCGGCTTTTTTAATCTCGTTCATCACGATCCAATCGGCAGACCGCAGCATCTCCAGCTTTTCCCGGGTGACTTCGCCAATGACGCGGATAGCCAGTCCCGGTCCCGGGAACGGCTGGCGCCAGACCATTTCCTCCGGCAATCCAAGCTCGACGCCGACCTGCCGTACCTCGTCCTTGAAGAGGTAACGCACCGGTTCGAGCAGCTTCAATGCCATATTGGCAGGAAGGCCGCCGACGTTGTGATGGCTCTTGATCTTGGCTGATGCGTTGGAAACCGAGGAAACGCTTTCGATAACGTCAGGGTAGAGGGTGCCCTGGGCCAGGAAATCAACCTTACCCAGTTTTATTGCTTCTTCTTCGAAGACCCGGATGAACTCGACGCCGATAGCCTTCCGTTTTTGTTCGGGATCGATAACCCCGGCCAGGCGTTCGAGGAAGCGATCGGTGGCGTCGATGAAAATTATCTTCATTCCGAGGTTCTGCTCGAACACCTTGAGGGTACGCTCGGCTTCATCACGTCGAAGCAGCCCGTTGTTCACGAAAATGCAGGTCAACTGGTCGCCGACGGCGCGGTGGATGAGGGTTGCCACGATGGCGGAATCAACCCCACCGGAAAGCGCGGCAATGACCTTGCCCTTGCCCACCTGGCTGCGGATGCTTTCAATGCTTTCCGTGATGAAGTGACCGGGCGTCCAGGTGGCCTGGCAGCCGCAGATGTTCATCACGAAATTCTTGAGCAGCGTCTTACCGAAGGGTGTGTGAGCAACCTCAGGATGGAATTGCAGACCGAAGATGTTGTTGTCGTTGCCCATGACTGCCAGCGGCGAATTTTCGGTATACGCCAGCGATCTGAAGCCCTGTGGCAATTGTTCGACACGGTCGCCGTGGCTCATCCACGCGGCGGACGACTCAGGAATTTCTTTAAATAGGGGAGATTTAAGGTCTGAAAGGTGCAAAATCGCGTGGCCGTATTCACGGGCTTGACCGCGGGCGACGACGCCACCGAGTTGCTGGGTGATCAACTGCATGCCGTAGCAAATGCCCAGGATCGGAAGTTTGCTTTCGTAAATATACGCCGGAGCCATGGGAGCGCCGGGGGCATAAACACTGGCCGGACCGCCGGACAGGATGAAACCCTTGGGATTCAGGTGGGCGATTTTTTCCCAGGGCGTATCATGGGAAACCAGTTCGCAATAAACATGGAGTTCACGAATCCGGCGGGCAATCAGGAGACTGTATTGAGAGCCAAAATCGAAGATAACTATAGATTCACGTGAAGCACCGGAAACGGCTTCGCCCTTGGCCGGTTTCTCGATTGCTTGTTTGGCGATTTCGAGGTAGGTGGCAACCTCAATGTCACCTGAGGTCGCTACACGGAGGGTTTCTGACGGGGTGGTTTCGTCTCTTTTTTCGGTCATTTCGGTAGTGTTAAAGATTACCATTCTGATATACTAGCGTCAAGAATTTCAACTTAACTTAACATAACGAGGCACCAAGTATCTCATCCTCTCAAACCCAGAGCGACGCATCGCGCGCAATCGAAATACTGAAAAACGGCGGCGTGATTGCCATACCGACCGACACTGTCTATTGCCTGGCAGCCAGTTTAAAATATCCCGAAGCCATCGGAAGGATTTTCGACATCAAGGGCAGGGTGACGACCAAGGCTTTACCGGTGCTAGTTGCCGACGTTATCCAGATGCGGCAGGTGGCGGAAATGAACCCCCTGGCAGAGGTGCTGGTTAGACGGTTTATGCCGGGCGGTCTGACGCTGATCCTGCCGAAGAAACCGGTCGTTCCTGACATCGTAACCGGTGGCAAACCAAGCGTTGCCGTGCGCATCCCTGGACACACCCTGACTCTTTACATCATCAAAGCGGTGGGGACTCCTTTGACCGGTACATCGGCTAACCTTTCGGGGAGGGGCAGCGTTTGCGAGGCGGCGGACGTCCGGGCTCAGCTTGGTGATAGTGTGGACTTGGTTCTCGATAGCGGCCGGTGCCCCGGCGGAATAGAGTCGACAATTGTCGATCTGACTGGGCCTGAAAGTCCGGTCATAGTGAGAGAGGGAGCGGTGCCGCGGTCAGAATTGGAAGCTTATTATTTTAAATAGAGGTCTGAATGAGAATCGCAATAGGGAATGACCATCGCGGGTACGAGCTTAAACTAAAGATCGTTGAATGGCTCAAGAGCCAGGGATACGAAGTTACCGATGTTGGCGCCTTCTCCGAAGAATCGGCTGACTATCCGGATTTTGCCGCTAAAGTAGCTAAAGCGGTAGCTCAGGGCCAGGCCGAGCGCGGAGTTCTCATTTGCGGCACCGGCATTGGCATGAGCATGTCGGCTAATAAAATGCCAGGTATCCGGGCGGCATTGGTGTACAAACCTGAATATGCGGCTTTGACGAGGATGCACAATGATGCCAACGTCCTTTGTCTTGGCGAGATGAACGGCGACGATCTCAATATGGAAGTGCTAAAGGTGTTCATGGGGACGCAGTTCGAAGGCGGCCGGCATCAAAGGCGCATTGATAAAATTCAGGGCCGCTGCTGTTAAACAACGACTCTTTAATCGTAATTCCTTGAAAATTAAAACCGCCTGTGCTATGTTTAGGCACTGCTCGCCCATCCGTCCCTTCGCGGACGGATTTTAGTTAGGGGGGACTAAATGAGAAGCGACTCGATCAAAAAAGGCGCCGAAAGAGCCCCCCACCGCGCGCTCCTCCGTTCTCTTGGTGTCAGCCCCGCAGATTTCAACAAACCCTTCATCGGCGTCGTCAACAGCTTTACTGAAATTGTCCCGGGACATCAACACCTCCGCGCCATCGCCGAGGCTGTGAAATCCGGTATCAGACAGGCAGGCGGCGTGCCATTTGAGTTCAACACAATCGCCATATGCGACGGCCTGGCGATGAACCACACCGGGATGAAGTATTCGTTGGCTTCCCGCGAACTCATCGCGGATACGGTTGAGGTCATGGCCCAGGCTCACGCCTTCGACGGCCTGGTGTTCATCCCTAACTGCGATAAGGTCATCCCCGGCATGCTCATGGCAGCCGTCCGATTGAACATTCCTGCAGTATTCGTAAGCGGCGGCCCAATGCTGGCCGGGCATCTGCCGATCGACGGTAAAACGAAAGCTGTCGACCTGAATTCGGTCTTCGAAGCGGTTGGTCAATTCGTCAAAGGTGACCTGACTCCGGAAAAACTCGAAGAGATCGAGGGTGCCGCCTGCCCCGGCTGCGGGTCCTGCTCGGGTTTGTTCACCGCCAATACCATGAACTGCCTGACAGAGGCTTTAGGGATGGGTCTGCCTGGCAACGGCACCATCCCGGCGGTCGATGCCAGACGCAGCGCACTTGCTCGAAAAGCGGGCGAGACCATCATGCGGGTGGTGTCTGAGGATTTGAAACCTCGAGATATCATTACGCCTAAAGCAATCCATAACGCCTTCGTTGTCGATGTGGCTCTTGGAGGCAGTTCCAATTCGGTTCTTCACCTTGAAGCCATCGCTCACGAAGCGGGCATTGAGTTCCCACTTGTAAAGATTAATGAGATCAGCGACAAGACACCCTGCCTGTGCCGCATTCGGCCTGCCGGTGAACATCATATCGAGGATCTCGATAAAGCCGGTGGCATCCCGGCGGTAATGCGGGAGCTTTCGTCACTTCTCAGATTAGATGCCAGAAGCGTTTACGCTGGGCTCATCGGAGACGTAGTTAAATCGGCGGCTCATGCCGATGGAACGGTCATCCGCCATGTGAACGATCCGGTTACTCCTAAGGGCGGCATCGCTATTTTATTCGGCAACCTAGCGCCGGAGGGTTCCGTGGTCAAGCGTTCTGCGGTCGCTCCGGAAATGATGGTTCACACAGGGCCGGCTCGTATTTTCAATTCCGAAGAAGAAGCCACACTGGGCATCATGGATAACAGGATCAAAGAGGGGGATGTTGTCGTCATTCGCTACGAGGGGCCCCGTGGAGGCCCAGGTATGCGGGAAATGCTGACCCCGACATCGATTCTGGCCGGCATGGGTCTCGATAAGTCCGTAGCCCTTATCACCGACGGCCGGTTCTCGGGAGCAACCCGCGGAGCCTCCATCGGTCACGTCGCGCCGGAAGCAGCACTGGGCGGTCCGATAGCGGCATTGAACGAGGGCGATATCATTGACATAGATATTCCAAATCACGTCTTGAGCGTCCGTCTCGCGGATAATGAAATCCGCCACCGGATGGAAAAAGTTCCGGATTTCCAGCCAAAGATAAAGACAGGCTATTTAAAACGCTATGCCCAGCAGGTTTCTTCAGCCAGCCGCGGCGCGGTTTTTGAGACCTAGGAGATTATATGAAACAGACCGGAGCTCAGATATTGTGCGAAAGCCTCCTGAAGGAAAGCGTGGACGTCGTGTTCGGCTATCCCGGCGGACAGGTTTTACCGCTCTACCACACCCTAACTCAGTATCCCCAGTTGCGGCACATCCTGGTCCGCCATGAGCAGGGTGCCGTCCATGCCGCGGATGCCTACGCCCGGGTCACCGGCCGGGTCGGCGTTTGTTTTGCCACCTCCGGCCCCGGCGCCACAAACCTCATCACCGGTCTGGCAAATGCCTACATGGACTCGATCCCCATGGTCGCCGTCACCGGCCAGGTTCCGCGTTCCATGATCGGCCGCGACGCTTTCCAGGAATCAGATATCACTGGCATCACTATCCCCATCACCAAGCATAATTATCTGGTGATGGATGTAGCCGATCTAGCCAAGACGGTTAAAGAGGCCTTCTATATCGCCAGCACCGGCCGTCCCGGTCCGGTACTCATCGACCTCCCGCGGGACATCCAGCAGGAATGCACTGAGTTCCATTTCCCGGCCAGGGTCAACCTCCCGGGATACAAACCCACGTTGGGCGGGAATCCATTGCAGATAAAAAAAGCAGCCAAACTTCTTGCCGAAGCCAAAAAACCGGTCCTTATCGCGGGACACGGCGTTCGGATTTCAAGGGCATATAAAGAACTCAAAACCCTTGCGGAAACACTTCAAATACCTGTGGTGACCACACTATTGGGTATTTCGAGCTTTCCTGAAAGCCATCCCCTGTCTTTCGGTATGATCGGCATGCATGGGCTCGCTCCAGCCAATATGGCGATCACTAATTCCGACCTGGTCATCGCTGTCGGAATGCGCTTTGATGACCGGGCTACCGGCAAAATTTCATCGTTCGCACCCCATGCCAAAGTGATTCACATCGATATCGACCCGGCTGAAATAGGCAAAAACGTCGCAGTCGACGTGCCCATCGTGGGCGATGTAAAAACGGTTCTGGCCGAGCTTAATAAAGAAATCAGCCCCATGCGCCATGATGACTGGCTGAAGCAGTTGTCGGATTGGAAGAAACAATTCCCCTCGGGTATAGAAATCCGCGAGTCCGAAACTATCCTGCCACAATATGTCATCCGGAAGATCTGGGAAACCACCAAAGGTGACGCCACCATTGTTACTGGAGTCGGCCAACACCAGATGTTTGCGGCTTTACACTATTTCTATGATAAGCCCAACAGCTTCATCACCTCGGGCGGCCTTGGCACTATGGGTTTCGAACTTCCCGCGGCTTTCGGCGCTCAGGTCGGGCTGCCTGATGAGACTATTTGGTGCATTGCCGGCGACGGTTCAATCCAGATGACCATTCAAGAACTCGGAACCATCCGGCAGGAAAATTCACCGGTTAAGATCGCCATTCTGAACAATGGCTTTCTAGGCATGGTTCGCCAATGGCAGGAGCTTTTCTACGAGCACAACTACTCTTCGACTCCGCTGTGGTGCCCTGATTTTATCAAGATCGCCGAAGCCTACAGCATTCCCGCGCAAAACGTGACTAGGAAAGAAGACGTCGGCTCTGCTATTAAGAAAGCCATGGAAACGGAAGGGCCGTACATCCTGAATTTCGTCGTCGAGCCTGAAGAGAACGTCTATCCCATGGTGCCCCCGGGAGCCGGTATCGACCATATACTTCATGAGCCGCTGAAGGAGGCGTGTTAGATGGCCAATAAACATACCATCGTCGCCCTGGTGGCAGACCGTCCGGGTGTTTTGAACCGCATGGCCAGCCTCTTCCGGCGCCGCGGGTTCAATATCGATTCAATAGCTGTAGGCCATTCCGAAACGCCCCATCTCTCCCGCATGACCATCGTCGCCGAGGGCTCCGACAGTCAGGTGGAGCAGATCCGCAAGCAGGTTGAAAAGATCATCGACGTCATTCGCGTTCAGGATATTTCCGGCCTCGATATCGTATCCCGCGAATTGGCTCTCATCAAGGTCAAGGCCAGCGCCGAAACCCGCTCCGAGATCATGCAGATAGTCGATATTTTCCGCGCCAAGATAGTTGATGTCTCCGCGGATTCGGTGATGGTCGAAGCAACTGGGGATGAGGAAAAACTGAGTTCTCTGTATAATCTCTTGAAACCCTTCGGCATCAAGGAAATGACCCGCACCGGCCGGATA
The DNA here is from genome assembly GCF_014672715.2 of Dehalogenimonas etheniformans. Lineage (NCBI taxonomy): Bacteria > Bacillati > Chloroflexota > Dehalococcoidia > Dehalococcoidales > Dehalococcoidaceae > Dehalogenimonas > Dehalogenimonas etheniformans. The sequence goes on from NZ_CP058566.2 coordinate 709,108, forward strand.
GCTATGGCCCGGGGCGGTCAAGTAGCTCGCCGTGAAGAAGCGGCTGAATAAAATAAACAGGAGAAAATAATGGCTGTCATCTATTACGAAAAAGATTGCAATTCCAAGCTGTTGGCAGGTAAGACTATCGGCATCGTCGGTTACGGCAGCCAGGGACATGCCCACGCCCAGAACCTGCGTGACAGCGGCTTTAAGGTCATTATCGGCGGCGTACCGGGCTCGCCATCGGGCTTACGTGCCGCCGAAGACAAGTTCGAGGTATTTTCCACCGCGGAAATGGCCAGGAAAGCCGATATCATCATGATCCTCGCGCCGGACCAGGTGCAGGCGAAGATATACCGTGAAGACATCGCTCCCAACCTCCGTGCCGGGATGATGCTGATGTTCGCCCACGGCTTCAATATTCATTTCGGCCAGATTCTCCCGCCCGGTGACATAGATGTGAGCATGATTGCCCCCAAGGGACCCGGCCACATGGTGCGGCAGGTTTACACCGAAGGCGGTGGGGTTCCGGCTCTTATCGCTGTATACCAGGACGCCACCGGTAAAGCCAAGGATTTAGCGTTGGCTTATGCCTCGGGCATCGGTGCCGCTCGTGCAGCCGTTTTAGAAACAACTTTTGCTGAAGAGACTGAGACCGACCTTTTCGGCGAACAGGCCGTCCTGTGCGGCGGTGCATCAGCGTTGATTAAAGCCGGCTTCGAGACGCTCATCGAGGCGGGTTATCAACCCGAGGTGGCTTATTTCGAGTGCTGCCATGAGTTAAAACTCATCGTCGATCTCATCTACCAGGGCGGCCTCAAATACATGCGGTATTCGATAAGCGACACCGCTGAGTATGGCGATTACAGCCGCGGTCCTCGAATTGTTACCGAGGATACCAAAGAGGAAATGCGGACCATCCTCTCTGAAATTCAGGACGGCAGCTTTGCCCGGGAATGGATATTGGAGAACCAGGCCGGCAAGCCGCACTTCAACGCCATACGCCGCATTGAGGCCGGACACCCCATAGAAGAAGTGGGTGAAAGCCTCCGCGGCATGATGAGCTGGCTTAAAAAACCCAAGAAATAAGGTGCTCTCTTTCCTCTTCCCTTGATCGGAGAATAAATCAAGGGAAGGGTGAAAAGTCTATTTGCCGCCGATGCTTTCTTCAAGTTTGAAATCAGATAAAGGTTTCAGGTAACATTAACGCATTATGATTCATTTGTCCCGGAGGATTCTCATCCTTATTAGCCCCTCTTCCTGGTAGGAGGAGGGGTAGTCGTTATTTTGAAAATAACGTTAAGGAGAGTTTCCCGGACAAATGAATAAGCTGATAATCTTCGACACCACTCTGCGCGATGGCGAACAAGCCGCCGGCGCATCCCTCAACATTCAGGAAAAGCTCGAGATAGCGCGTGCCCTGGAATCCCTGGGCGTCGATGTCATCGAAGCCGGATTCCCGATCAGCTCACCAGGAGATTTCGAGGCGGTCAAAAAGATTGCTTCGGACGTCAAGGGCTGCTCGATTTGCGGTTTAGCGCGCGCCAACCCCAAAGATATCGATCGTGCTTGGGAAGCCCTGCAGATGGCGGCCGACCCCCGCATCCATGTCTTTATCTCCGCATCTGATGTGCATATGGTGCACCAACTGAAGAAAAGCAGAACCGAGGTCCTGAACCTGGCTAAGGATATGGTGGCTCACGCCAGGACATATCTTTCCAACATCGAATTTTCCCCTATGGATGCCTCCCGCTCGGATCCGCAATTTCTTTACGAGTTGCTGCAAGCGGTTATTGAGGCCGGAGCCACAACTCTGAATATTCCGGACACCGTAGGTTACGCCATGCCCGGTGAATTCGGCGGGCTCATCGAAGGCATCATCAAGAATGTTCCGAGTATCGATAAGGCGGTTATCTCCGTACACTGCCACGACGACTTAGGTCTATCCGTTGCCAATAGCCTGGAAGCGGTCAGGCGCGGCGCCCGCCAGGTTGAGTGTACGGTGAACGGCATCGGGGAGCGGGCTGGCAATGCCGCCCTGGAAGAAGTAATCATGGCCATCCGGACTCGGCCGGATTATTACGACGTCACGACCTCGATAAATACCGAACTTATCTATCCTACATCCAGGCTGGTTAGTCAGCGCACTGGTTTTTCGGTGCAGCCCAACAAGGCGGTGGTGGGAGGCAACGCCTTCCGCCATCAGTCCGGGATCCACCAGGACGGTGTCATCAAGATGCCCAAGACTTACGAGATCATGGACCCCCGCACAGTCGGAGTGCCCGCTTCATCGCTCGTTCTGGGGAAATCTTCAGGCCGCCATGCTTTCAAAGAGCGCCTGGCTGAACTCGGGTACAATCTTTCCGAGGCGGACTTTGACCGTGCTTTCGCGGCTTTCAAGGAACTTGCCGACAAGAAAAAAGAGGTCGCCGACCGCGATATCGAGTCGCTGGTTGCCGAAGAGCAGCGCACCCTGGTCGAAGCTTTCCACCTTGACCGTTTGCAGGTAACCTGCGGTGATTGCGGTTTGCCGACGGCGGCGGTCAGATTGATTGACCCAAACGGCAAGGTCCTCGAGGATGCCGCCCTGGGCACCGGCCCGGTGGACGCAGTGTACAAAGCCATTAACCGCCTGGTGGGCGTGCCGAACCGTTTAACAGAATTTTCGGTGACCTCCATTACCGCGGGCATCGACGCCATCGGAGAAGTCTTCATTCGTATCGATAGTGAGGGAGTATCGTATTCCGGGCGCGGCGCCGATACCGATATAGTCGTATCCTCAGCTAAAGCTTATATGAACGCGCTCAACCGACTTCTGGCAGTGAGGAAGAACGGCCAGGGCAAGTCCTTTATGCCGCAAGATTACCATGCCTGATGAACTAGTAATGATATTCCGGCTGGTCCTGGCTGGAGCCTTAGGCGCGATAATTGGGTTTAACCGCGAGAAGGCAGGTAAACCTGCCGGAATCCGCACCCTGGCGCTGATCTCGATTGGCGCCGCCCTTTTCACCATGCTCTCGATTTTTGCTTTTGAAACGGCTGATCAGGCCAGGCTTGCTGCCAATATCGTCACTGGTATCGGTTTTTTAGGCGCAGGGGCAATCATCCTCAGGCGCGAACAGGGCATCATTGAAGGAATGACTACCGCCGCCACCATCTGGGTAATGGCGGCGATCGGGGTCGCGGCTGGTTCCGGTAAGTATTTTGTCGCCGTCGCCGCTGCTGTAATCGTCCTTTTGGTCCTGGTGTTGCCCCATAACGAGCGAGGGAGTAAAAAAGAGTGAACTTAGCTGAAAAAATACTGGCCTCTCATTCCGGCAAAGACCATGTGGTGCCGGGCGAATTCATCAGCGCAAAAGTGGATGTTGTTTTGGCTAACGACATCACAGCGCCTATTGCCATCCGAGAGTTCAAGAAACTTGGTGTTGAAAAAGTATTTGATCCTAAGAAGATCGTTCTGGTGCCCGATCATTTCGTGCCCAATAAGGATATTGCCTCCGCCGAGCAAGCCAAGATATTGCGGGATTTCGCCCGGTCCCAGGAAGTGAACTTCTTTGAGTGCGGCCAGATGGGCATCGAGCACGTCATTCTTCATGAAAAGGGACTCGTCGTGCCCGGTGACCTGGTTGTAGGCGCCGATTCGCACACCTGCACCTACGGCGCCCTGGGCGCTTTTGCTACCGGCATGGGCTCAACCGATATAGGCGTTGCCATGGCCACCGGCGATGTCTGGATGAAAGTGCCTCCCACGATCAAATTTGTCTATCATGGGAAATTGCCCAAATATATCGGCGGCAAAGACCTGATCCTTTACACCATCGGCCAGATAGGGGTCGATGGCGCTCTCTATGCGGCGATGGAGTTTTCCGGTGAGGCGATCGATGATTTGTCGATGGAAGGCCGTTTCACCATGTCGAACATGGCGATCGAGGCTGGGGGCAAAGCAGGGTTATTCTTCGCCGATAAAAAAGCCGTTGAATATGCGAAGAACCGGAGCAAACGTAAACCAGTGGTCTTCGCGCCGGATTCTGATGCTTCCTATGAGGCGGTCCATGAATACGACGTTTCAAAACTGGAACCCCAGGTGGCGCTGCCCCATCTCCCCTCCAACGTCAAGCCGGTCAGCCATGTTGGAACCATATACCTGGACCAGGTGGTTATCGGTTCGTGTACGAACGGGCGGCTCGAAGACCTCCAGGTTGCGGCTGGTATTCTGAAAGGGACAAAGGTCAATTCCAATCTGCGGTGCATCGTCATCCCCGGTTCTCAGCAAGTTTATCTCGATGCCATGCACGCAGGTTACATTGAGGTGTTTATCGAGGCCGGATGCGCCGTTTCGACTCCCACTTGCGGTCCCTGTCTCGGCGGCCATATGGGAATCCTGGCTGCTGGCGAAAAGTGTTTGGCCACCACCAACCGCAACTTCATCGGCCGTATGGGCAGCCCCAAGAGCGAGGTTTACCTTGCCGGGCCCGCCGTCGCCGCTGCCAGCGCTGTTGCCGGAAAGATAGTCTCACCGGAAACTTAGATAAATGGTCTTTCTGAGCGCAGCGAAGAATCTCAAAGACGCTCAGATTGAGAGGTTGAAATTAAATGCTCCAAGGTCACGTTTTTAAATACGGCGCCAATGTGGACACGGATGCCATCATCCCGGCGCGTTACCTTAATGTCTCCGATCCATACGAATTGTCTCGTCATTGTATGGAAGATATCGACCTGGACTTCGTCAATAAGGTGAAGCCCGGCGATATCATCGTTGCCACTACCAATTTCGGTTGTGGGTCTTCCCGGGAACACGCGCCGATCGCTATCAAGGCATCGGGTGTTTCCGCGGTAGTGGCCAAGAGTTTCGCCAGGATTTTCTTCAGGAACGCCATCAACATCGGCCTGCCTCTTCTCGAAAGCCCCGAGGCAGTCGATGCCACCGATGCCGGGGACGAACTGGAAATCGATCTAGCTACAGGGACGATTAAAAATTTGACGAAAGGCAAAACCTTCAAGGCCGCTCCGTACCCGGAGTTCATGAGCGGTATCATCAAAGCAGGCGGGTTGATCGAATACACCAGGGAACGTTTGAAGCACCATTAAAAATATATATTTTGAAAACAGTACCAAAAACGACACGAAACTCTTGACACGTTAAGTGAACTGATGTGCTATAATAATAGCCTTATCAAATATATTTGATGTTCGTATTATTAAAGAATAAATCCGGGGGCAAATTTATTGAATCGAAATCACAAAGGGAAAAATCGGTTCGTTATTTGGAACGAATCCCACGTTCGGAATGAACGTAGTTGGACAGTATTCGTTCGTAAATAAAACATTTTTGTAAAGGTATATAAAACAAATAACAAATCTGGAAGCTGGTAGCTGACGACTAAGGAGCCTGTAAATTGAAATACCGCGTTACTGTTCTCCCCGGCGACGGGGTCGGGCCTGAAGTCATGGCAGAGGGCATGAAGGTCCTCGATGCTGTGGCCAAGAAATTCGGCCATACTTTTAAGCTTGAGTACGAGCTCATCGGTGCGGTCGCCATAGATAAAACCGACTCTGCTTTGCCGGATGAAACGCTCAAGATGTGCAAAAAGAGCGATGCCGTGATGTTGGCGGCTGTCGGCGATCCTCGTTACGATGACCCGAAATTGCCCGTGCATCCCGAAGACGGGTTGCTCGCGTTGCGCAAGGGGTTGGGGCTTTTCGCCAACATCAGACCGGTCAAGGTTTTCGATGAACTCGTCAACGCCTCAACTCTTAAACCAGAAGTGCTTAGGGGCACGGATTTCATCTTTGTCCGTGAGTTGACTGGCGGAGTTTACTTTGCCAAACCGAAAAAGCAATGGATAACCGCCAAAGGCCGCAAAGCTACCGATTCCATGACTTATACAGAACAAGAAATCGAGCGCATCGTCCGCGTTGGTTTTGAACTGGCGCGTTCACGCAAGAAGAGACTGGTTTCAGTCGATAAAGCCAATGTCCTCAAGTCATCCCGCCTCTGGAGGCAGGTGGCTATCGAGGTGTCGAAAGACTATCCGGATGTTGCTCTTTCTCACGTCCTTGTAGACGCTTGTGCCATGCAGTTGATCAGAACGCCAACCGTTTTCGACGTCATCGTCACCGAAAACCTCTTCGGCGATATCCTGACCGATGAAGCCGCTCAGCTAGCGGGATCCATGGGCATGCTGCCTTCCGCGAGCTTGGCGGGTATTCCGGAATCCGGAAAACAAACCTTTGGATTGTTTGAACCTATCCATGGCAGTGCTCCTTCGATCGCAGGCAAGGATATCGCCAATCCAGTGGCTACGATCCTGACTGTGGCCATGATGTTGCGTTATTCGCTCGCCCTCGAAAAAGAAGCGGCTTCAATTGAGAAAGCGGTAGAAATCGTTCTGAAACAGGGTTATCGCACGGATGATATAATGGCCGCTGGAAATACCCGGGTCGGCACCAAACAAATTGGGGACCTGATAGCCGCCGAGGTCTGACAATGGCAAGAATCGAATTATACGATACCACCTTGCGCGACGGCGCCCAGCGGGAAGGAATTTCCTTTTCGGTCCTGGATAAGCTCCATATCGCGCAAAAACTGGATGAATTCGGTTTCGACTACATCGAGGGCGGCTGGCCGGGCGCTAATCCCAAGGACAATGAGTTTTTCCAGCATGCCGCCGGTTTGTGTTTCAAAAAGGCGAGACTGGTTGCTTTCGGCAGCACCCGTAAAGCTGGCGTCGCAGTGGAGTCCGATGCCAATATCCGGGCCTTGGTCGAATCTGGAGCACCGGTGATAACCCTGGTGGGCAAGAGTTCGGCTCCTCAGGTTGAAAAGGTTTTGGCCACAAGTCTGGATGAAAACATCAACATGGTGGCTGATTCCATCCGTTATTTGAAGTCCCTCGGCCGTACCGTTTTTCTCGACGCAGAGCATTTCTTCGATGGTTTTAAAGCTGACCGGGAATATTCCTTGAAGGTCCTTGAAGCTGCCGCCGAAGCCGGGACGGATTGCCTGGTCCTATGTGATACCAACGGGGGCAGCCTTCCTGATGACGTCTCAGAAGCGGTTAGCGCAGTCGTGGCGACCATAAAGGCGCCCGTGGGCATTCACGCTCATAACGATGCAGAATTAGCGGTTGCCAACAGTCTGGCTGCGGTAAGGTCCGGGGCAACACAGGTTCAGGGCACCATAAATGGCTATGGCGAAAGATGCGGGAACGCCAACCTGTGTTCCATTGTTCCCGCTCTCAAGTTGAAAATGGGGATCGACGTAATGGGTGGTGAAGAACTTTCCCGCCTGACTGACCTATCCCATTTCGTTTCTGAAGTTGCCAACTTATCACCGGATCCATTCTTGCCTTATGTGGGTCACAGCGCTTTTACCCATAAGGCGGGGCTACATGTTTCCGGTTTATCCCGCTGGGTTTTTGCCTACCAGCATATAGATCCCACGGCAGTTGGCAACAAGCCGAGGACGCTAGTGTCCGAATTGGCCGGCAAAATGAACATCATTCAAAGGGCTCAAGAGATAGGCGTGAACCTCTCGCCAAAAAGTCCGGAAGCCCAGCAACTGCTGGAACGGGTAAAGAAACTGGAGAGCATGGGCTTCCAGTATGAAAACGCCGAAGCCTCGTTTGATCTGTTGGTTCATCGGGCAAGCCCGGGTTACGTACCGCCGTTCAATCTCATTGACTTCATGGTGATCGTCGAGAAACTCCGGAGACCCCCGATCGTTGCCTGCGAGGAAGAAGAGATGATGAGCGAGGCGGTGGTGAAGGTTCGAGTCGGTGGCGAAATCATGCACACCGCGGCCGAAGGCAGCGGCCCGGTGAACGCGCTCGACGCCGCGATGCGAAAAGCCCTGCTGCCTTCCTACCCGGCACTCGATACCGTAACACTTACTGATTTCAAGGTTCGTATATTAGAAGAGAGCACCGGGACGGAATCTTTGGTCCGCGTGCTTATCGAATCAACTGACGGCACGGATGAATGGCATACTGTAGGTGCTTCAGCCAACCTTATCGAAGCTTCGTGGTTGGCACTGGTAGACAGCCTGGAATACTTCCTGATCAAGCATTAGGTTTGGCAGGAACTCCGACAGGCATGATGTAAAGCGGTTGGAAGTCACCCGGAATAGAGAGTAGATCTTTCACACCTGTGTCATCGAAGGCTCCGATGGCGGTCGTACCCAATCCTAACGCGGCGGCCTGCAGGTAGAGATTCTGAGCTGCATGCCCCGCCTCCATATGTACATAGCGTTCAGTCCTGTTACGATAACGGCTCCGGGTACGTTCATAATCGGCAACAATGACAAGATTGACCGGGGCTGCTGTGATAGCCGATTGCTCTAAGGATACCTTAGCCAGTTGATCTCTAAGGTCACCGCTCTTGTAGGCTTTGAGTCCATTAGATTCGGGGTTGTACAGATAGGAACCTGCCGAGAGGTTGGTTACGCCGAAAGTACCGACAATCGCGATTATTTCAAGAGGATACGTACCGCCCGCACTTGGAGTGGTTCGGGACCGCTTGCCTGTAGATCCCTGGAGTGACCATAACAACTGCGAAAGAATATCCAATGTCAGCGGCTGATCCACGAATCCCCGGGTTGAACGCCGCATGAGGATGGCTTCTTCGACCGTCACCGAACCTTTGACGCTCGGCTCTGGAAGTCTGATCTCGGGAAAATTCGAAATCACTATATTCGGATCCATGAAGTGTATTATACCATCCAAAAATCGAGTAAGCCGTCTTTAAGTCCCCGGTGCCTATTTTGTATAATTGGATTACCTTAAACGGGAGAAGATTATGGGCGAAATACGTTCTGCAAAAGAAATTGCCGCTGAGCGTCTGAAAAACATCGGAGAGATAACTGAAGAAGATAGGCTCCGCTGGAAGTTTGTTCCTGCCGGTGAAAAACTCGGTCAACGATATATGTCGGAGCGCCTCGATATCGAGAATGAACTCGGCAAGTTCGATCAAAAACAACTGCCGTTCGTGAAACAAGGAATGACCCAATCACTTTTGATATACCTTGACTTGCCGCGTAATGAGACGATTGAAAAACGGAATTTCAAAGTCATGGAAGGATTGATGCAGATAAAGGAAGATAAGCAATCGGCGGCGGCTGCTCTTGGTCAACTCCAGAGAATTTTTGATCACTACGCCCAACAGGGGGAAGCTCAACGCACTCAAGCAAAACAAGCTCTAAAGACCAAGTTTGAACAAAGCCTGAGGCAGGCTTTAAGGGCTCAAGGTAAAGAATTCCCAAGCCAGATGAACGTGGAACAGCTTCCCCAGTTCGAGGAAGAATGGCGTCGTACATTGTCCCAGTTGGAACAGCAATATATTAAATCGCTCGACGACCTTAAAAAATATCTCGTTCAAATTCAGTAGCGGCTTTGGAACTATAGCAAATGAACGATTGGGAACGGGTTTGGAGGGCTGCGGTCCACACGCAGGTGATAAGACCGCCGCAGCAATTGCTCGCCACGTTTGGCCAGACGAATATTCATTACTACCTTTTGACGGAACCCGCCTATAAGGAAATGGATGAGTCCGGGTTGCCTGAAACCGTCTTACGGGAAGGCAGGGTCATCGCAGAACGGCCAAAAATAGTGACTCCTCTTTATATGAAGAAACTCGAAGGTTTTGGCGATGATGCCAGGCGCTATTTCGATATGATGATGCAGCGTCACGGCCCTAACGCTCCAGGCCTTCTTTACACTTATAAGAATGAACCGAAGGACACCAGCATCTTAAGCGGCAATTTGCCTTCGGTGGCTCAACGAATAAACAACGATATCAATGAAAGGGGCGAAACGGGCGCCACTATCATCAGGGGTCTCGATGAAATGTGGGACGTTTCCCTTTTTAAATTTATTTACGAGCTTACCGAGCATTCGATCGGGCAGAACGTATCGGAGTTGCACCAGCACGGATTGATGGGGGTAGATGAACGCGGTCTTCCCGCCGAATCCCGCATGCGAATCGAGCAATTGTTTTGGGAAGTCGGGATGGGGGAATGTGATCCTGCAACGCTAAAGACGGAATTGGACCGCTGGGAACTTTTTGACGAGTACCAGGACAGGTTTTTCGAAGTAATCCGCCGCCGTCGCTAAAAAACCAACCATTGATTTGAAAGGACCGCAATGAGAGCATCGAGCATCACTGCCCGTGATCTGTCTGAAGCATGGTTCTTCTGCCTGCGAGAAGTACTGGCCTATGGCTATGAATACAAGATTGACCGCGGCAGTTATGCCGGGCAGAAACGCAAAGAACTGGACATGATAACGGTCCAAATCCTGAACCCCGAGAATCGCCCGATCATTCCCGATGTCCCCCCCGGTGTGCCGCCGCCATCAACAATGGAATATCTTGATCACTACCTTCCCTATCTGATGACAGGGCAACGGGCTGAGGGTGAACAGTACACCTACGGCCAGTACCTTGAAAGCCAGATATCTGAAGTAATCCGCATGTATAAGGAAGAGGGTTACAATACCAATCAGGCTTTTATGACTGTCGGCAATCCTGAAGCGATTTATCTATCCGATCCGCCGTGTCTGCGCAGCGTCGATACACGGATACGCTATGGCAAACTGCATTTCGTCGTGTATTTCCGCTCCTGGGATCTGTGGGCTGGCTTTCCGTCAAATCTGGCCGCTCTGCAACTCCTCAAGGAATATATGGCTGCCGAAATCGGAGTCGATCCCGGGGAGACGATCGCAGTAAGCAAAGGTATGCACCTTTACGACTACGCCTGGGATATTGCAAAGACCGCCTGCGGATTGACTGATGAATTGAAATAGCCGCACAACTTGCCGCCTCAGGTGTCTTTTGATATTATATTTAGGTTGTCTCGAACGGGCCGCTAGCTCAATTGGCAGAGCAGCTGACTCTTAATCAGCAGGTTACAGGTTCGAAGCCTGTGCGGCTCACTTTAAAGCTATTTTCACCGCGAGTGGGCTAAAACATTTATATGCCTAACTCGCCGATTCAGACCAAAGTCCAATCGTATCCCGTATCGCAATTAATCTGCTGATTTCCCAAAACGGCTCAAGGGGCACTGCTTTTCCTTCCTTTTGGCCTAGTAAGGTCAGGGCCTGTCGCCAGCCACCATCAGGTATTACCACCAGACGGTGAGCGGGCTAGTGGAGTTCTTGGTCTCGCAGGACATCGACGACCCGGCTAAAGTCATTTCTTTCCACGTCCGGGCACTCGATGTTGCACGATCCATGATCCTTTGGGCGAAGACTAATTGTGATTATCCACTTTTAGGCAGCGATTGAAATGCGGCCAAAACCGCAAGCTGCTGCCTGTTTTTTATTTCCAATTTGTGCAGGATATTTCTGATGTGCATCTTGACGGTGTTTTCGGTAATGAACAGGGTTTTTGCAAGCTCCTTATTCGTTGCGCCCTGAGAAACAAGCTTGGCAATCTCCATTTCCCTTCGCGAAAGGACTGAAATCAATTCCTGGCTGGTTTTTTTATTCTGTATTACGGAAGGCGATAACCTTTGGTTATCTAAAGCACCATACTGAGGTTTGACCGCGACAGCATTTTCTTTATACTTGGTGACTATCTGTTTGGTCAGCCTATTATTGGGAATAATTAAAAGCTTACCATCAGGAGTCTTAATTTCGACGCAATGCCACCCCATATTGATAACAACGCCCTGTTCGCCATCCTGTAGTCTTATAGTCTCACCAATTTGAATTTGTTCTCGAATACCAAGCTGAAGGGCGGCGAAATAGTCTGGTCCGGCATCTCGAATTAATAAAAAAAGAACAGCGAATAGCGCAAGGACTGAAACAAATATCTGAGTCGAAGCGACTCCCCATACTCCTGCCGCGACGAGTGAGGCAAGAATCACGGTTGTAGCGACAACAACATTACGTATACCGCTGTAAAAAGGATTTGAGGCTATTTGACCTTGGAAATAACTCGCAATTCTGTTTGTGAAGACCATGGCCGATAGCGTGGTGATCAGCATCATAATTGACAAGATGAGTTTTACAAGATCGGTTTTCCAGGGGATGTCTTGTGATAGGGCGAAGACTCCAATAAGAAGGCCAATAAGCAGAGAAAGGATCAGCATTGGATGCCAAATCGCGCCAATGGCGATATAGGTAGGCCAATTTCTGCTTTCAGCCCACTTTTGCAGCACGTCCAGGATTAGGATTCTAAGAAGCAAAAAGATTGTTGCAGCGAAGAAGAAAAGCAATAACGGTAATATATACTCAGACACACCCCTATCCATCCCGCCATTTTTCGAGAGAGCATTATACCATATATGGTTCAGGTGTAATTAGGTTGGGTGCTAAATCGATCAAATTTGGTAATGATTTTTCGGATAAAAACAGTGGGCAAGCGTCAGATGACAAAAGCCATCCTCAAAATTCATAACCCATTTGGTGATACGGTCGGTTCAACCTTTGACAGCACATACAATTTTTTACCGGATGGAAGTGGTTCAATGTCGTCAACAAGATTTAGCTGGACATTCATTTCCTGACCCAGAGCCTGTTTGATATTTGCTATTATGTACTCAAAATCCGATTTTCCACTATTTGGGTCTACAATAATCTTGACCGAGATATGATCTTTAGATTCTTGGATTAACTGGTACTGTTTTATTTTCTGGTACTGGACTTTTCCTTCATTTGAGTCATCGCATCCAGGATAAAACAAGTACGGCACAAAACATGGTGACATTGGAATCCCATTGCAGCCTCGAAGGATCTGGTTACTTCTCCCCGTAACTGATCGAAGGGTGGGTAATGGACTCCCGCAGGAGCAGATGTCTGGGCCACGGACAGCCAAGTCCCCAAGATCGCATCTGATAAACGGCATGGCATAATTGTGAAGGTTGGTCACGACAACCCGACCCTCTTCCCCATCGACAGCATTGCTCCCATCTTCTTTTATTATTTCAACATATTCGTGGAACCCTAGAGTGTGGATCAAGCCTTGGAGGCACTCTCCTCCCAAATTGTTGGTTTCTCTGGAGCCATAAAAATTAAAAACTTTAGTGCCCCAAACTTTTTCGATAGTGTTTCTCATTTCGTCAGTGAGAGTTTCTGCAGAACTAATTACTATTTTGGGATGATGCGTTTGAAATTTATTAAATTCTATAAATTGGCAAAGATGGAAGAGAGAACTCGCATAACCGCGAATTAAATCTGGTTTAAATTTGTTTATGATGGAGATATATTGAACAAGATCTGTGTCAGTCATTTTGAAACTATTTAAAAGAATCGTATTGGTCAACGAGTACAAGGACCTGGAAACTATGTCCTTTTGATTGTGGAGATACTCGTCATGCGATCCCCAGAGAATTATTTTTTTTAGCGAACCCTCGTTGATTCCCAGGATTTTATCGTAGTAGTAGCGGTTGGCGACTCTTCCCCAACGGACATATTCTCTATCTTGCGTAAACAACGTTGGTTCACCGGTCGAACCGCCAGTTGAACTGGTGAAAGAATGGCGTGACTTATGATCCGTTGATAATAAGTCAGTTCGATGTTTTTTCATCAATTCTTTAGTCAGAATCGGGATCTTGTTAAAGTTATCGAAATCCACCTTTCCGCCAGATATCAATCTGATCTCATTAAGAACTCGTGTGTAATAAGGCACTTTTTGATAAGCGTGGAGGAGTAACGATTCCAGGTGTTTCCGCTGGAAACGAACCAGGTCCTCCCGGTTTTTGATTGTCATTACGTCCTGGTACGACCGTTGGATTCCAAGATTCTGGAGTAGCGAAGGAATATTGATTGGAAACGTTCTCATTAGCGCACCTTACACGGAAACGTAAACAGGGTAAATATAGAGGGGCGATTGTTCCATTTCATCCAAGAATCCTCTGTTTTGAAAAATTTCTTGAGGGATCTACCAAGAATTTTGTGACTTGGCACAGAGTTGGTGTGTCGTCATGCCGGTAAGAGCACCGTCCGAAAATGCAAAACATGTTAAGGTTAAATTGGGCACTTCAAACTCAAGAGATTCTTCCCAGGTCCTATTCAGAATAACACCATGGAACTGCTGAAGGAACACGCCGTGCGATACAACCAAAATACCGAAATCACCACGATGTTGTGATAAGAAATCATAAAACTTTTCGGCTCGATGCCTCAGTTCCGGAAATGACTCGCCGCCCGGCGGATTTAATGAATGCGTGTCATTGCCGGCGTGGAGATACTCTATCGGTGGGTTCATTAGTTTTACCTGGTCGACTGTTTTACCCTGCATCTCGCCGAAGTTTCTTTCATTAGCTAGGGAACATTGAATAATCGGCAGTCCATTCGAAAGAATCTCAGCAGTCTGGATTGAACGATGCAACGCCGAGCAGATGATTGCACGTATGTTTAGACCAAGTAAACTAAGTGTTTTAGCTGCTTCGACGGTGTCTTTTATTCCAACGGCATTCAGTTGAACATCCAACGAACCAGCGTATCTTTTTTGGATATTGAAATCAGTTTGTCCGTGTCTAACGGTACAAATAGTTGAATGTTTACTCATTTGTGCATCCAAGCCTGATCAATTCGTTGAATCTTATTATCGAAGAATAATCGGAAAACAAAGGGCCTATTTTAAAATATTCAATACCGTATTCACATATTACTCTTGATAAAAAGGTCGATTCTGTGCTGATAGACCGGTGTGAGGCGATGATAATTTGATTAGTGGATCTTGCGGTCTGCACCGTCGCGATCGTTGAAGAGATTGTACCAGCTTGATCAGGTTTCAGAACCAGACCGTTGGTATAACCTTCCTGCGCTCCGGTTTTCAGCCTTTCGGCGTTAGAGGAGTACAGATTATCCCCAATGATCCGACAATTGCTTTGTTGAGATGTAAGGTCACGCCAATTCCCAAAATCTTTCTCATGGAAGGGGTCTTCAAGGAACTTCACATTGTATTGATCGATGAGGTCTACCCAATATGCCAGCAATCTGTCACGTGTCTTAATCGAATGATCCGTGATTTTGAACTTGTAGGCATTATCTTCGAGAAGATCACCACCAGAAGCATCTATCATAAGATCGTATTGGTCTTGGAGATTTAAGTTTGTAAGAATGCCAAGGAGAAACTCTATGCACTCACGATTGTCTTTCGTTACGAATCGATGCACTATATTCCCTTCTACCGACACCCGCTCTTTCGACCGGAGTCCTGACCAAACTGCTAATTGTATCAGAGCGTGATCCTCAAGGTTTTTTCTCAATGAAGCCTTTTTGGGTACGAGAAGGTATTCATGGAAATCGCTCAGCACGGGATTTGTATAGGCGTGTTTGCCACCGTTCAGAATGTTTAAACAAAGGCGTGGAAAATTGAAAGATTTTGTGGGGGCTTGGCTGCTTTGAATTTTGTTGCCTTCCAGCGCATTATATAAAGCTAATGACAAGGCGTAACAGTTATTTCGGCCCCAACTTTTCGTTTTTGATTCGAGTAACCTATCAAATTCTGATTGGCTAAGTGGGCCTCTACAGGTGTTAATCTCATCAACAATGGAGGACGGCTCCACGCATCCCGTTCGGTCAACAGACTCGTAAATGCTGATCGTTTCACCCGATGGAGAGGAACCTGAACCCTTACGCCCGTCTTCCAAGTGTATAGTGAATTCATTGGTGAACTGGACATGTGAGTTGAGGATTTGCCTTACCTCGATTTTTCTAATCCCATTCATAGCAAATCCAATGACAAACACCCATTAGTATCCGATAAATTGATCCACTCAACACAGTTCGATTATTGCATTTTTTGAGACAGTTTCCAATTAATTAATATTCGAAATTGAAACGTTAACCTTGATCGATGTTGTGAACTACAAGGGGATTTTACGAAATTCTGCGGTCGTCACGACGCCTGGCAAAAAGACGATTAAGCTCCATGACAATAACCACAATAGAGAAAATGATGATTAAACCTGTCGCAATGATCTCACCCCATAAGATGGTTTTGTTGGTCTCCGTCGATATGATGCTACCGCCGTTAGCTGAGATGGCTATCAAATATATACCCCACGCGACGGCCAAGGCGATCAGTAGGGCTTGGCTGATTATTACGATCAGTGAAAACCTGACTCTTCTTCTTGATCTCGGATCCTGCTGATTCATTAAGATTCAATCCGGAGCTTTGCGTTCTTTCAACGATTATTTTTAAGCTGCTTAAAACGTACTAAAAGAACCATAATCAGTATAATACTAAGTGCAATAGACCAACCAACCAGTGTGGCCAGGAGGTTCCATCTGACGACAGTGCCATTCGAAATCTCATTATTTGGTTGTATTGATATCTCGACCGCTTCGGTGGCAATATCGAAAAATCCGGCAGTTTGTTCGACCGCGACTGTAAAATTATAACTTCCGTTTCCCCAGTCTGTCTCCGGGATATATTGCAGCAATCCATTGTCATCACTGAGGCTTAATGAATAGTATTTAGTATCGATTACCTTTTCATCGTGAATTACTTCAAAGACGAGGGTTATACTTTCTAAACCTAGTGTTGTTACGGGAGAAGGCAGCCGGTAATCGATGTCTATTCGGGAGATCGAACCATCACTCGCATACAATGGCAGAATCTCGGCCACAATCGATTCCATGAGTTGTTGCTCGTCTGATCGGGTTTGTTGTGGAGGGATTTCTTGTACTGAAAATGAGGTGGGATTAATAGGCGCCAATAAACCGTAAATTGAAAAATGACTTATTGGGGCAGTGACAGTGTCTGAGACCGGGTCAACGGCACTTTGGAGCTTGATCCATTTTGTTCCATCCCACCAGCCAATATAAAGGTCATCCTCCTGGCAGCCAACAGGCAATTTGTCAACCTTGTAGGAAATCATCAAATTGACCGAAGGATTAAAGGTTGCACCTACAGGCCCCATCTCGTACGCACACAGGACTTCTGCTATAGGAGTTTCAGGTAAAATTCCGGTAATCGGCTGAGCGGAGAGGAATGGCTGCGCGGCTCCAGCGGCGTTCCAAATATATACGCTTGCAGGAATCTGCAAAGTTAGCTCTCCATCCGGCGTTTGGATTTTACCGACTGTTAACGATTTTCCGTTTCCGTCCATGAATGGAGATGTTCCCGATAGGTTAATACCAACAAGTTGGGCGCCAAATCCACCGCCACCTCCGCCAGTATTGATTGTAACCGTTGGTTGTGAAGGTGTGACTGCTGTCGTAGTAGGCGGAGGCGTCGTCGTAGTAGGCGGTGGCGTCGTCGTAGTAGGCGGCGGCGTTGTCGTAGTGGGCGGAGGGTTTGTAGTAGTAGGCGGAGGCGTTGTCGTAGTGGGCCGAGGGTTTGTAGTAGTAGGCGGAGGTGTCGTAGTAGTAGGTGGAGGCGTTGTCGTAGTAGGCGGAGGCGTTGTCGTAGTAGGCGGCGGCGTTGTCGTAGTAGGGGGCACAACCTCTGTAATTGCTGCCATATAGTTTTCAAAGGCAGGAGAAGGCAACTGTTGCAAACTAATAGAACAGTAGGCAGCTCCAAATCCGTAGTTGATGGCGCTGTTGGTTGACGAAGCATCATAACTACCACTGTATGACAGAACAAAACATTGATTAGTGAAGAATTTTTCCTGTCCGACAGGAGCTAACCCTGGTGCCCGGGTATTGTATTCCTCACTGGTAAGCACCGCGTTGACTATTGGGAAGATATTGGAATTTATACGGGAGGGACGCACATACTCGTCCGGGCAACCAACGATCACGAACATGTTATGCTCTTTGGCGTGGTTGATATAATACTCTGCCGTTAATCCTTTCCATGCTTCAGCGGTGGTGGCGTTGTATTTAGGATTACCAATCACCGACAAAATGGGGGGACTACTCACGCCAGCCCCGCTGCCGGGGGCTACCAGTGTTCGATCAAGGAATGCGTCCTGCCAAGTCCTTCCGGCTACTGGTGTATAGAGACCACCTTCATCGAAGAATACACCATTTAAACCGATATTTACGGCCTGGTTTATAAGCCTATCAAGTCCTGCTGGCGTCTTGTCCGTAGTATCGAGCTCGTTCCAGATGTAACCGCGCATGCCCCCTGTCGGAATATAGGCGCACAGAGTAATGCCGGCGTTTTTGCAGAGTGTAATGTCAGACGGTGGGATCCTGGGCCAGGTTGACAAGTCTAAAATAACGTATTCCGGCTTGGAGGCTATGAGTCTGTCACGGATACTAGCCGACCAGCCGCCGAAATAGAAAACACAGGCAGGCTTCATTGTTGAAGCGGCCGATGCTTTATGAGAAACGGTCGGAATAAAGGATACGAATAAAAAAAGTACTACGACTATTGGAAGAACTAATTTAGCCTTCATATTGTTTTTGAGTCCATACCGTTTTTGAAATCTGAACTATTTATTTAGATGACAATAAGAATAAACGCAGCGGAGTACGTTGGGTATCCCATAATAGTAACCCTTACTTTTGGATATAGTTGACCATAAAAGCCTTGGTTCAATTGTGGTGAAGTATGCCTGAGAATTTGTTCAAATGGGTAGGTAGGCTTTGCACCCTGGTAGCATTTAGATTAGACTAGGCTGATTTGAACTTCGGGATCAGATTTGTCAGCGTGAACGTAGAACGTGGAAACTGATTTCACCTTTTCGTAGAAGAATATTGGGAAATGGGTTGAATCCAACGTTTCGGTTACTTCAGAGAGTGGTTTCGTCCGGTTATCGAGCGATCCTGAAAGAAGAGATCGGGCCGGAAGCCAAGAATTTCATCAATAATCTCCTTATAGTGACCCTCGGGTCCGGATTAGCATCTTTGGGCACTTTTGCTTTTACTATCCTGGGTGGTCGTCTGCTCGGGCCGGAAGAATTCGGGAAATTTTCGCTTATCCAGTCGGTAGCATTCATATTGTATATTCCGATGCTCGCAGGGTTCGGCGTCGGCCTAGTCAAATATGCAAGTGAAACCTCAAATCTCCTCCAACAAAAAAAAATCCTTGGGACGACATTTAGACTGACAGCCTTAACTACGGTGGTCTCGGTTATTGTCATCCTGCTCCTTCGGCCTTGGATTATCGAGATATTCTCTATCACACCAGAAATGCTTATCATCGCCCTGTTCGTTAGTGTTGTTTACGTACTGTCGTCGATGGCCAACAGTGTCCAACGCGGCCTTAAACTGATGAAGTCATATGCGGTGTGGCAGCCGGTTTATGCTTTCATTTTGCTTGTTTTATTCGGAGTATTCGCTTTCTTGCGCGTTGATTCATTCCGTGCCATGGCACTACCTTTGTTGGTAGCTTACGGGATTACTGGTCTCGGCATCATGATAATGCTAGGTGTTAGAAATCACTTGAGCTTTGGATATGATTACAACACGGCAAAGAAATTGATGAAATATTCATTTTTTGGCCTGATTGTGCTGATCAGCTCTTCGATCTATACCAACGTTGGCAGGATTTTCGTTGCGCACTACTTAACCTTCTCCGATGTTGGAGTATATAGTGCGTATTTCGGATCCTCGATAAACCTTGGGTCGATCCTCTTCCTGACGTTTAATGC
The DNA here is from genome assembly GCF_014672715.2 of Dehalogenimonas etheniformans. Taxonomy (NCBI): domain Bacteria; kingdom Bacillati; phylum Chloroflexota; class Dehalococcoidia; order Dehalococcoidales; family Dehalococcoidaceae; genus Dehalogenimonas; species Dehalogenimonas etheniformans. The sequence goes on from NZ_CP058566.2 coordinate 728,585, forward strand.
AGTCTTTTTCCCCACCATTTCAGGTTATGAAGACCAGCGGCCAGTACTTGCCAAGTTCGAAAGGATACTACCCTATTTCGTAATAGGTGGAATAACAGGAGTTTTCATATTTGAATCAATCGCTCTCAGGTTGTTTGGAGAAGGTTATCCAAGAGACATCTGGTTGATGGTGTTGTTTGCTGCCACGACGGTGCTCAACATTTGGTATCTAGTATATTCCAATGTGTTTAACGCCAAAGGTCTTAGAGGTGCTAAATATAGTGCCGTAACCGTAGTCATCATGGCACTTGTCATTTTCTCGTTGAGTTTTGGGTTAATCCCAATATTTGGGGTAGCTGGTGCTGTCGGTGCGTCTGCAATATCTTTTGGAGTTGGGATCATCTTCCTGCGAGGCTTTAGACAACAGGTATTTGGCCGATTGAACGATCAACCCCCGACCAACCTCAATTGATATATGGCTCTACGCATTCATGGTTAGGCTAAGTATCCAGCACGTCAAACCATAGGTATAAAGGCGAAAGATAAGGTTGTCCATTTATTAGGAGTGAAATCTCAATCTTCTGATCCTGGCCTGAGGAATCAAAAATAAAAGTCAGCGGCTCCTGTCGGGTCTGCCCGTCAGCCAGGACGAGGTCCGACCATGTATCGACTGTGTTCCCATTCTTCTTAAGTTCAACCGCGTAATTTAGCGTTTGTCCCTCATGGTTAAATATGGAGACATAAACCGTGAAAGCCTGATTGATCGGCAGGGTATTGGGAAAATGGGTATTACCTTCCGCTGAAGAGGCTATCGTAAATTGAGTGAATTCTTCCCCGGTCTTGGGTGCGTTGAAGAAGTATATAATCGCTGACATTGCGCCCAAAGCAATGAAGATAGAGAAGAAAAAGAATGTTTTGTTAAAAGCCGATTCTGGGCGTGAGAACCAGGCAGATTCAGACACTCTGGAAGTAGGATGGTGAATATCCAGGTTGGAGGATGCGAATCTGTGTCGAACGACGGCAATAAAAAGGCAAAATGTTGTAAAAAGAGCCAATGCGTAAGTCACCGAAACCATGTTTATGCCCCAAGGAGTTGAATTCAGACCGAGGCCAACAAGGGTTGCCACCAGCATACTTAAAGGCACGCTCAGAAAAAGCCTTTGGGTAGACTGAATGGTAAGCGCACTTAAAAGCGCATAACCCGGGAAAAAAAGAAGGAATGGTATACCGATGCCAACGCGTATAGGGGCTATCGGAATAAGGGTCTCGGCAACCACTAGAAACCAGGTAAGAACATTAATAAATATGAATTTAGGTAAGCTCATCAGTCGGCCTGTTCCAGATCAATGAACAATCAACTTCCTTGTCTCGTCGTTCCGGTCAATAATTGTTCGGTAATGGAGTTAAGCAGCGATTTTCCATTTTCTATATTGAGAGGCGCCTTGTAAACAGCAACGCCGAGATAACCATGTTCGATCACGTATTTGGTCTTTTGTCTGACAAGGTCAGATCCGTTAAACCAGATTATCCCACCCGGTACCGAGGGCTCTGAAACGGAATTCGCACCAGGGCTTGGAGCGTATTTGTTAGCAATGTAGTCGTAGCGGAAAAAACCGGTAGCGGCGTCCCGACCATAAAACGGTATCCCCAACAACAGTTTATTCTTGGGAATACCACCCTGAAAATACAGGTCTATAGCTTGAATCGAGTCTTCGTAGGTAGAATGTTCGGGATAGCCGACCGTGTAATAAATATCATAAGCCATTACATCGATCCAATCGAGGTATGCTGCGGCGTAAGGCAGCACATTGAGGTTCTTGGATTCCACCGCAATAGATAATTTAAGGTTCGAATTCTCGAACGAGGTTGCCAGTTCGACGATGAAATCTGAAAATGTAGCTGCATCGGAGATAGGCTCAATATCTAAGTTTACGCCATAAAGGCCATAAGAATTGCAGAAATCGATGAGATTCTTAATGAAGAGCTGTCTTGAGGATGATTCTATGGTCGGGAAAAACGTTGAATTCGGCCATTTGCCGACCACGGCGATCCACGGATGTACATCGTGGGATTTTGTTTTATTGACGAAATCGGACAACGCATTATCGGGCCATGAATAAACTAGTGTACCGTCTTCGGGATCGACATCGACGTATTCATAGACGGCATCTGTAAAATGGCTCCAATCAATCTTATTGAGGTCTTTCTGGTCTGCCCAGGCAAAAAAAGTGACTAGTCGCATGTTATTGTTGGGTTTTAAGTCCGCCTCGGTAGGGATTGCCATGCAGGACTGGAGCATGCAACATGAACTAATCAAAGCGAGGAGGAGGATACGTTTGGGGGAGGTGCTTTTTAGGATCGCCATAATACAACGTATTATATCCACCGTTAAATGGCACGGCAAACTAGCCAGAATATTAACTGGACGGGTTAACCCTGATATTTATAAAAATGAAGTTAGGTTGGTGGTGATACATTATGGCATCACCACCAACCAATTACCTTTAGCTGGTCTTCTCGAACACCGCTATTATCGAAGAAGGCTCGGTCATTATCCATGAAGTCGGATTTTCTTTCCAGCCTGCATATTTGGGATTTTTCAGCCAATTGCTTGGCCAGGTCCAGGTGCGGAATCTGTATCCCGGCTCTGGGATGGCAATTAGGGTGACTGACTGCCCTTTAGGAATCTGATATGTACCAGCCGTAATCACCTTGCCATTGAGGGACACTTTACCCAGTCCCTTCGTGCCTATAACGAGGTTGTAGTATACCTCTTCTGGTGGTTTCACGAGTGCAGAGAAAGTCGCTTGAAGGTTGATGTTGCTATTGACCACGAAATCGATCGTCTGGTTTGCGGATGTTATGGAACCTGTCCAACCGGCAAATGTAAAGCCACTGGCCGGGACGGCGGTGACAGTCATAGTTGAACCTGCCAGGGCAGTCCGTACGCCTTGTGGGGATGTTGTTCCCGAGCCCAGGGTTGAAATGTTCACCGTATACTGTTGGGTTTGGGGTGCCTCTACCCTATCGAACACCGCCACTATAGATGTTGATTTGACCATGGTCCAGGATGTCGGATTGTCTCTCCAACCAGAATAGCCAGGATTGTTCAACCAATTGCTTGGCCAGGTCCAGGTGCGGAAGACGTAACCTGGCGCCGGGGTGGCTACGAGATTTACAGTAGCGTTAGCAGGTATTTGATTGCTGCCCTGGGGTAGTACGGTCCCGTAATTGCTAATTGTGCCCTGACCCTGGATCGAGACATTCAAACTGTAAGTCATACCCGTTGTCGGAGGTGTCGTTGTAGTAGGCGGCGGCGTTGTCGTAGTAGGGGGCACAACCTCTGTAATTGCTGCCATATAGTTTTCAAAGGCAGGAGAAGGCAACTGTTGCAAACTAATAGAACAGTAGGCAGCTCCAAATCCGTAGTTGATGGCGCTGTTGGTTGACGAAGCATCATAACTACCACTGTATGACAGAACAAAACATTGATTAGTGAAGAATTTTTCCTGTCCGACAGGAGCTAACCCTGGTGCCCGGGTATTGTATTCCTCACTGGTAAGCACCGCGTTGACTATTGGGAAGATATTGGAATTTATACGGGAGGGACGCACATACTCGTCCGGGCAACCAACGATCACGAACATGTTATGCTCTTTGGCGTGGTTGATATAATACTCTGCCGTTAATCCTTTCCATGCTTCAGCGGTGGTGGCGTTGTATTTAGGATTACCAATCACCGACAAAATGGGGGGACTACTCACGCCAGCCCCGCTGCCGGGGGCTACCAGTGTTCGATCAAGGAATGCGTCCTGCCAAGTCCTTCCGGCTACTGGTGTATAGAGACCACCTTCATCGAAGAATACACCATTTAAACCGATATTTACGGCCTGGTTTATAAGCCTATCAAGTCCTGCTGGCGTCTTGTCCGTAGTATCGAGCTCGTTCCAGATGTAACCGCGCATGCCCCCTGTCGGAATATAGGCGCACAGAGTAATGCCGGCGTTTTTGCAGAGTGTAATGTCAGACGGTGGGATCCTGGGCCAGGTTGACAAGTCTAAAATAACGTATTCCGGCTTGGAGGCTATGAGTCTGTCACGGATACTAGCCGACCAGCCGCCGAAATAGAATACTGAGACTGATTTGGAGGTTGATGAAGTGGTCGAAGCCGCAGAGGTAGCAACGGGTGCCACGAAGGCTCCGACTGATAATGAAACAATACAAAGAATACCGATTATAAGCCTAGAAAACATTCTACAAACCCCGCATTATTAAAGTTTTTATATTGTAAACGCCGTCCGCGACTCAGGGTATGCCAAAATAGTAATGTTACTTTTGCCGGTTCAAAGCGAAGACGGCGGATAAAAATGAGACGACTCAACAGGAAGAACCTTTGCCAATAGGCGTTATTGAGCTTCGGCATGAAGTTGATTCAAAACATCGAACAATACGATCCATAACTACCAAATTGGGAGACAACTTCCGATGGCGGTTGTCATTCTAAAATGCTTTAATTTTTTAAGGTACTAGCAAAAAGCTGCCAGCACTGTAACCGGAAATAAGTAAAATGACTATACCCCAGATGGGTGATTTTCTGTAATCCTTATGGAGTATTTCAGCCAAAAACGCATTTGAAAACAAAAAAACGCCTAGATTGTTGACAATACCTTTAGAAATTCGGTAACTTAAGCTCGATTGAATGTCACAGAAGTTGGACGGACCTAGTGTACAGGAATAAGTCGGTTGCATTGGTGATCCCGGCTCATAATGAAGAACGCTTTATCCTAAAAACACTGGCTAGTGTCCCTGAATTTATCGACAACATATTCCTGATTGATGATGCCAGCACGGATTCTACCAATATTCTGGCATCCTCGGCGGCCGAGTCAGATCCCAGGATAAAAATCGTGAGATTGCACAAGAACAGTGGAGTGGGCGCCGCAGTAATTTGTGGATACGGGCTTGCCTTGGACCAAGGTTCCGATATTGTTGCTCGAATGGATGGCGACAACCAGATGCCACCATCGATGCTGACAAAGCTACTTGATCCAATTGTCGAAGGTGCGGCTGAATTCACCAAAGGAAACCGACTCTCGAACTCCAATCATCGAAAAGCGATGCCAAGATTCAGATTGATTGGAAATACACTTCTGACCGCACTCACCAAGATCGCTTCTGGATATTGGAACATTGAGGACCCTCAAAATGGGTTCGTTGCCATCTCGCGGGCGACGCTCCAAAGTCTTGATTTACACGACTTGCGGAAAGACTTCAGCTTCGAGAATGATTTACTCATCCATTTGGGCATGATTCGGGCGAGGGTTGTAGATGTCCCGCACCCCGCGATTTATATGGGACAAACATCAAAAATTCGTTATCTGAAGTTCATCCCCGCGACTTCCTGGGTACTTTTTACAGGTTGGTTGCGCCGCTTGAAAATAAAATTTGGCGGTTCCAATTAATCCATGTCTTCTGATCGTATTGTTTTGTTGGTTGTAACAAGTACTTTCCACGCTGCCTTAAAGGAATTGGTAGCAATCCAGTCCGAGGTTTATGAAACCCATGTGGTTTATATTGACTACCCCGGCGTCTCCGGTTCGGTAGACCGGGGTAACTTTGTCGCATATCCAATCAAATACAGGGGCAAGACGCCTTTTCTCGCAGAGATGGGATTGTTTGAATCTCTCGCGATAGTACCCACGTTATTTGAAATGCTTAGGACCACACATCGTATCTTAAAGGAGCATTCAGTCAATATCATACATGCCCATTGGTCGCTCCCGGCGGGTTTTATAGCTGCTCTTGCAAAAGGAAAAACACCCGTGGTGCTAACATTGCGCGGGTTGGATGCAAGGTTGCAGCGTAAACAAAAGCTTTTTCAACCATTCGCCAATTTCGCGCTACGCCAGGCATCCAAAGTAGTGGCTCTTGGAAGCGATCTGAAAAGGCAAGCCGCCGAGTTGGGATGCCCGGACACAAAGATCATGATGATGAATGTCGGTGTAAATATGGATAGATTTAAGCCAGCCAATAAAACCAATGCAAGGACATCCCTGAATGTTCCTGATGTGTTCACCGTAGTCTATGTCGGAAATTTGATCAAGCTTAAAAGGGTTGACATGGTGATACGCAGCTGTTCGGAACTTGGACCGGAACATGATTGGCGTTTGATGATCATAGGCAGTGGGCCTGAAGAAAGCCAATTAAAATTGTTGGCTTCATCCATCGGCTGTTCCAAAAGGGTATCTTTTATTGGCCAGGTAAGTTATTCAAAGATACCTCAATACGTGGCCTCTGCCGATGTTCTCATGCTCCTGTCAGAAAGCGAAGGACTCCCAGGTTGTATTCAAGAAGCGTTCGCTTGCGGTGTTCCCGTCATCGCGACTGCCGTTGGCGGCGTTGTTGACCTTGTCAAAGACGGCGATAATGGTTTTTTGGTTCGGACATGGGAAGAAGCGCGAGACCGATTGGAAAAAATGATTTCTAATCCTGATCTTACTCTTCGGCTAGGTGCTAGCGCTTACAAGTATGCTCAAAAGAATCTTTCGCTTAACAGTATCGCCAATGACCTTGACAATATCTATCGGAGGCTGATTACAGGATGCCCACAAAGCAAATAACAAAGATTGGGTTACTATCCTTTTTTGGCAGGAGTACCCAGGGTGAAACACTCTTACACCGCTTGGTGACGTTACTCAGCACGATAGATCCCTTTCTTCATGTAGTAGCCCCAGATTTGGACCAGGGAGATTTTCCCAAGATTTCAATCCAGCCTATTCGTTATCAGGTTGGAACTAACTCATTAACACAACTCTGGAATCAATTGAAAATGCAACTTCAAATGTCAGTTGCTGTCATTAGGAGTTCCGGTAAGACCGACGTGTGGCTTTTATACGGAGGGGATATATTAATATTACCCATGGTGGCCGCAAGATTGATGCGGAAACCCGCATGGTTAATCTTGGCCGGTAATCTCGAATCAGAAATCAAGCTCAAGAAGAATCCTCTTAACATTCTGCAACGGGCGTCACGTTATATTTGCTTGCACTCTGCAAACCGCATCGTCCTCTATTCCAGCCTACTAATCGAAGAGTGGAATCTCAGGCGTTTTAACCGGAAAATAGCCATCACCGATACTCATTACGTCAATACAACGAAGTTTGTTCCGGTAAAACCATTTTCTGAACGGGAATTTGACATAGGATTTGTTGGGCGTCTTAGTCCAGAGAAGGGCATTATGAATTTCCTACGCTCTTTACCCTTCGTGAGACAACAAGGTGTCGATATAAAGGTGCTTATCGTTGGTGGCGGACCGTTGGAGCAAGCTGTTGTTGACTGGATCGAATCGAATCAGCTTGGAGCCTGTGTTATCTTCCGCGGAAAAGTGCCTCATGAAACTATCCCGGGAATTTTGAATGAAATGAAAATTTGCCTTTTGCCATCATATACCGAAGGGATGCCAAACGTTGTGCTCGAATCGATGGCGTGTGGTACTCCAGTAGTAACTACCCCGGTTGGAGCTATCCCTGATGTCGTGCGCCATCACGACACTGGATTCATCATCAAAGACAATTCGCCTGAGAGTATTGCCCAGGGGATAAACGATGCCCTGGTGTCAGAGGATCTTGCTCGAATCTCCATAAAAGCCAGGGAACAAATTCTAAACTCGTTTACCTTTGAACGTGCTCAGTCGCGATTAAAAAAACTCCTAGGATGGTCTAGAGACAGCTAGAATCTATCTCGTTGATGTTGCATTTGGTTAATATTGTGAAAACAACATCCTGATATGTTGGTCACTCTACCCTGTTTGCAAAGACGCTCAGATCGTTTGATTCATATATTTTATTAAAGACCGTCGAGCCTGAAGTCTCAAGCTGGCGCATCTCGTCTATTGCAGATTTGGTCGCCGCGGTATACAGCCCCTCCTCGTCAAGGGCTCTTCTATTCACAACGATCCAGCGGAAACTTTCGAATTTGATGGGGCTTTCCAAGGAAAAGGCATTTTCGCCCAACACATTATCGGTATAATATACAGCCATAACGGCATTCAGGTTTGCAAGAAATGACACAACGTGCGTATTGGATTGTGCCTGTGAACGAGGCAAAGCACTGAAATCCAGTGTTTGTGCCAGGCTGAAATCCTCAAGGGAAGCGCGGGCTCCAGCCCCTTTGACTTCAGGGTTCCATTCAGTAGGATGAAGGGTGAATATGTTGATGGCTACAAAAAAAACAACGACAGCCATCGCACCCACGCGCTTCAATTTGTTGTTCATATTGATTATGGAAAAAGCAAGAGCCCCAAAGGCGAAGATCCAACCAAAAGTTAGGAACCTATCAGCTAGGATCCTTTGGGGGAGCAAAAATGAGAAAAGCAAAGCAGCGAAGCCGCAGGCGAACAGATACAATGAAAATGTTTGAAGATCAGTAGATCCCGGTCCCTCGCGCGGTTTCATTTTGAACAGTAATATTACTCCGAACACCAGATAACAAAAGTATGAACCATAGATTAGAAAATAATACCTTGCGTTGGGTAGTGCGGCAGTAATACCCGTACTAGCTGCATAAGTGTCGACACCCCAGGTAGCAGGGTCAAAGACACTCTCAATGAACGTGATAAAGACATGCAGTGGCAACAACACTGAAGTAACCCAAAAAGTAGCAGTAGCAACAATTGCAAGGAGCAGTATAGACAGGGTTACTCTTTGACCAGTTAACCCACCTTTAAACAAGCTGGTTTGAACAAATCTTACTTGGGTAATTTTAGAAACCAAAAAACCAATAGCGAAGAAAGTGATTAACATCGCTGCGGTAAAGTGATGCGATAGTACCACACCGCCCAAGAAAGCCATTGACAGAATTCTGAGCGCCGTTGAGTGGGATGAATGGGAGGATGCCCAATAGCAATATACACATCCAGTTGTGAACACGATTGCGAGTGTTTCTCGAATGAAAAAAGATCCAAATAGCATCTGATGCTGAAGAATGGCGAACAAAAATACTCCAAGCAATGCTATCTTTTCGGTTTGGAAAATCTGCTTGAAAAGGGCGAAGAGCAACGGAATTGAAGTAACGCTAATGACTGACGGCACCCATTTAGCTACATTATAAGGCTCTATCCCCGTTACCAGAGTTATCTGTGCCCCAAGGATATGTACAAGTGGGAAGCTAGTTGTTTCTTGCTCGAGTTCAGCCAATCCCCCAATATGACCGCTAGCCAGAATGCTTTTTACTGAAGACAGGTCAAAATAAGCGTCGGAACCCCAGATTCCAAATCCGGGAATTTGAAAAATTAGGTGGAACGTTAGGGCAAGAACAAAGACCTCTCCCAATACGGTTAGTGCGAAATTGTTGCGCGGATTTAATGCAAAAATTTGGAAGAGAATTGTGGCTGCCATTAATCCAGAGGCCGCGATGAATAGAAACGGCGGGAAAGGTACGTGGTATCGCATACCAAGCATATAGGTTAAAAGTAGCAGGGTAGAGGCGACAAATATTATGGTCGAGCTAATTTTTACATTCAATACCGTCTCACGCCATTGTCGCGTTTTTCATTTGTGCGCTAGGCTTAAGACATAAGTATGTCTGAAGCCAGACTGTCGATTACAATGAAAAATAGGAAAAACCCTCGTTACGGGCTTCTTCCCGCGGGAACAAACCCCTGACATCAACCAATACTGGGCCGGGTTTCATGATAGCCTTCATATCAGCTAATGTGTAGGGATTAAAATTTGAATGCTTCACAGTAATGATGACACAATCGAGACCACTGAGTGCCCTTATGTCGCTGACCGGTTTCACTCCGAATTGTCCCGGGATGTCATCGACTAAAGGATCGTGAGCGAAGATATCTACGCCGTATTCTGAGAGTTCTTTAATAATCTCCTTGCTTGGTGTTTCTCTGATGTCCGGAACATTTTCCTTATAGGTCAAGCCCATGATCAGCACCTTCGATCCCTTGATCAGCCTCGACCTATCATTAATCAGCCTGATTGCTTGTTGGGCGACGTATTGCGGCATACTGTCGTTGATTTCGCGCCCCGCCAGGATTACCTGCGAATGGTACCCTAACTCTCGGGCTTTGTAGACAAGATAATATGGATCCACCGGGATGCAATGGCCGCCAACCAAACCCGGGGAGTATCTCGCAAAATTCCATTTTGTTGCTGCCGCATCAAGTACTTCATCGGAATGGATGCCCATGCGGGCGAAGATCATACTAAGTTCGTTGCACAGGGCAATGTTTATGTCGCGCTGGGTGTTTTCGATTATCTTGGCAGCTTCTGCTGTCTTTATATTCCTTGTTACATGCACCCTCTGACAAACCTTGGAGTAAACATATTTCAAAAGGCTGGTGGTTTCATCATCCTGTCCACTGACGAGTTTTGTAATTTTATCGACGCCGTGCTCAGGGTCGCCAGGATTAATTCGCTCCGGTGAATAGCCTACCTTGAAGTCAAGGCCGCATTTCCAACCGAATTTTTCAATTTCGGGGACGACAATCTCCTCGGTAGTACCAGGATACACGCTGGATTCAAGAACTACGGTGCATCCCTTCTTAAGATTTTTTCCGATGCTCTGAGCGGCGGAGAGGATACAACCCAGGTCGGGGTCCTTATGCCGGTCTACGGGTGTTGGCACTGCGATAACATTGATATCAGCCTCGCAAATACCTGAATCGTCATTTCTGATGCTGAATGTTTCACTATTGTATGGCTTTAATTCATCGATTTTCTTGCTGCTGGAGTCAAAACCAACCACGTTGAAATGTTTGGAGAACGCCAGGGCCAGGGGGAACCCCACATAACCCAACCCGATCACGCAAATGGTAAGGTCATTTAGTTTATTTTCCATTCTCATCCACCTGTTATCATTTCTCGGAGGCCTTTTTCAAGATTATATTTTGGATGATAGCCGAACGAGCCCGCGGAATCAATGCTTGCGAGGCTGTCTCTAACGTCTCCCTTCCTGGGAGCCTGAAATTCGGGTAGTATATTCCTACCAAAAATCGCATTTATCCGGCCGGCAAGTTCTAGGATACTTATCGGGCTTCCCGAGCCGATATTATATACTCCGTTTTCTGCCCGTTCGGCCGCCAGGATATTGGCTTCTACCACGTCTTTCACATAGGTGAAATCTCTTGTTTGTTTTCCGTCGCCATAGATTACCGGGCTTGAACCGTGTTTGATGCGTTCGACAAATTGAGGAATCACCGCTGCATATGCCGAATCGGCGCGCTGGCGAAGCCCGTAAACGTTAAAGTATCGCAAACTTACCGTCGAAAGCCCGTAAACTTGGCTGAATATTCGGCAGTATTCCTCGCCCACCCTTTTTGTCAGGGCATAAGGTGATTTTGGGTTGGGTTGCATTGATTCTTTTTTGGGCAGTTCCAAAGTATCACCGTAAACCGAGGACGAGGAGGCGAAAACTACTTTACTGACACCGCAATCTTTCGCAGCGACGAGAACGTTCAACGTCCCCCGGATGTTGGTATCATTGGTGGAAATCGGGTCTTCGATACTCTTTACTACATTCGGGATCGCTGCTTGGTGGAATACAAAATGGGCATCCGAAAATTGTCGACGTAACATCTCCAAATCCATAATGGAACCCTCGACAAACGTGATGTTGTCACGATTGAGCAGTTGGGCGATATTCTCGAATTTGCCTGTCGATAAATTGTCGATGATAACGACCTCGCCTTTTTGAGACAAAGCCTCGGCGAGGTGAGAACCGATAAAGCCTGCTCCGCCTGTGACGACCATTTTCATTTCTTTTTACCTCGCAGACGCATCCTATTTTTTATCCAAAAGTTGATATTGAGTAACGGTAGTGCTGCCCCGCTCACCAGGGCTTTGAAAATCGAAAAATCAACTGTTCCGTTCAGCCTTTTTAAAGTCAGGAGCCCGCTGTTAGTATCGACAAATCCTGGCACTGTTGTCGTTGCCGTAACGTAGCCATATTGTTGGAGCTTATGGGGCAACGTCTCATCGAACGAACCTGAAGGATAACAAAAATGGTCAATAGGATAATTGACCATTTTTTCCAATGTGATCTTTGAACTGCCTAATTCAAATTCGAACTCTGATTGGCTTGTTAGCTTCGTACACTCCGCATGGCTCTGGGTATGGGAGCCTACCTCTAAGATGTCCCGATTCAATCCTGCGATTTGTTTTTCGGAGACTATCTTTAGAGATTTCGGAACATTGCGCGGTTCTGGGAATTGATTTAGTACAGCGCGGCGAGCGCTGTCAGGTATGGATCGGAGATGATGGATGGCGTCTGAAACTGCTTTTGAACGGCTTGATTCGTCGTCAACATAATACGTAACCGTTTGGCCGCAGGCAGTAAATGCGAAATTTCCGACGGGACTGCGGTCAATGGCCAAAGCAACCCGGTCCGGCCACAACACTTGATCTCGGCCAACTGCTTCGGATACGACATAAAGACATCCCTTGGCTTCAAGCGTCTCCATGCATGGGTAAGCCAACTCGGCAATATCAGCGAAACCGTCATCAAATGTCAAAACTACCTGTTTACCGACCGGAGCTCCACTAGCTAATTTGGATACCAGCCCGGATAGGGTAACAAATGTATATCCATGCCGTTTTAGGTAAAGGATCTGCTTGTTAAATTCCGACATCGGCAAGTGCATGTCGCAATATGATTTAGAAGGATTAAAATCATCAGGACTTATATTGTGGTACCACAAAATGATGCATTTGTTTCGGTTCAGATATCGGGAAATGCTATTAATTCCGAATAGATCTAGGCATTCTGCAACTACATTAACTAGGAATGATGGGTAATTCATCTTCTTCAGATCAGCGATTCGTTTCTGAATTATTGTTTAATCGTTGCGCTTTATCAATCATCGTAAAGACCCTCAACCTCTTCCCCTGAGGTGTCACAGGTATCTCGTTAACTGTTTCCCAATTTACGATGCAATCCTTACCCATGAGCGAGCGAATCTTGTGTTCAAAATCCCTCTGGTCCTTAAGTACCACTTTTCCTCTTGGTACGATTTTTATTCTGATCCGTTTGTAATCTTCTTGTATTACCTGGAAATCTCCGATCCATTTATAAGAGATTAATGAAAGACGAAAAACATAGGGCGATATGAGGGTGCCATCTTCTTTTGAAAAATGTTCTCGGGTTCTGCCGTTAATTTTGGCAATTGTTGGCAGAAAACTTCCGCACTGACAGGTATCGGGCCCTAGGGTTGCCAAATCGCCAATATCATACCTGATCAACGGCATAGAATAATTATACAAGTTAGTGACGACCACTTTGCCGGTTTCTCCCACTTTCACTTGTTGATTCGATTGATTCAACAATTCGATCAGATTGTGAAAGCCCAAAATGTGATAAAGTCCTTTTGGGCATTGACCGGCAAGAGTGCTGATTTCTCTTGAACCGTAAAAATCAAATACTTTTTGGCCAAACGCTTGTTCGATAGTCGCACGCATCTCCTCCGTCAGCATTTCAGCAGAACTGACGACTGCTTGGGGGCGATTTATAGGCATGGAGTGATCCAGAGCAAATTTTGACAACTCGTATAACGATTCGGCATATCCCCTGACTAACTCCGGCTTGTGTTTGTTAATTTTGTGAATACAACTTGACAATATCTCCTGGTTGATGACATGAGTGTTGATAGAAATGGTGTTTCGAGCCCAACCAGACACTCGGGCTTTCCAGGTTGGCATCAGGTCTTGTGGAGAACCCCAAAATAGAAACTTTTTGGCACGTATTTCGTCGATCCCTAAAAAATTCTTGTACCAATAGAGAAAACTGGCTTCGCACCAACGCAGGTAGCGGAGGTCGTGTATAAGTGTGATCGGCTGGCCAGTTGATCCACCAGTGCGATCGTAATGAGTTTTTCCGAGTGTGGTGTCTCTTGACTTCAGGTCATTCCAATTAGCCATGATCAAGTCTTTGGTTAGAAGTGGTACTGATGAGAACCTATTCAGGTATACTTGGCCTTGTTCCACTAACTGTACTTCATCGAACACACGATGGTAATAAGGCACATGGTTATATGCTGAAGTAATCAAATTTGTCAGCGCTCGTTCTTGATGAGCCCACAATCCCTCCTTGCTGGTAATTGTTTCACAGACACCGAGCTCTGAACTCGCATCGCGACCGGAGATCTTTGAAAGTAAAGAAAATACCGTGGCTTTCATAGCACTATTCAAGATAGGACCTGAGTTTATTACCAACTTTATTTAATGCGCCCGCGTCGGCGGATAGATTCAGCCGATTCAAAGCCGCCTGGCGATCAAGACACCCAGTTCGAACCAAATGGGCGAGCTCAAACACATAGGGATTGACTCCGAACCTTTGTTGATGAATGACATTGGCATATGAATTGAGCTGGCAATTGGATGAATTGGGATCCACATCCCTTGGTGGTTCCCACCCCAGGCGCGAGATCGTAGAGTAAATTTGATCTTCATCGTAGGGGAGAAAAGCCAATGGGTGGATATTGTAGGGGAATCGTTCTGGTTGCTCAAAATGCCGTTGAGTTAAGAAATATTTGACTATTTCATCCCCGGCCATTTGGCGAAGGGGAGTAAGGACCGAATGTTGCATCATCTTTACCATAGACGGATTGTTTTTCATAATCGAAGAAGTCAAAGGCGCCTGACCAGGAGACCAACCGTAAATTACATATGGTATGTCATCTTCGATCGCCAACCGCAAGGCCATGAACTTGGTGAAGGTCATGCAAGCCGTGCAGATGGTAGACGCTCTTTCCAAAGTCTTGACCGGGAAAATATCGTTTTCGGCACAATGTGCGAATATGGCTGCTAACAACCTGAAATTTGGCTTAAAAAAGAGGTGATCGACGCCCAAATTTTCAACCAGACTGGCGATATTTTTTAAAGCTTGTGGTGAGATAAAACCATTGTCTAAGGTTGCCGCCAACACGTTTAGGTGATAACGTTCTTTTAATAAACTTAGAGTGTAGGAGCTATCTTTGCCTCCGCTATAACAGATCAACGCGTCATAATGGTGTTTGCCGCGTTCTTGTTCAAATAATTCCTCACATCTAATTTGATATTTAACTTTTTCGTCGGTTTCTGACAGGTTAGATTTATATTCGCTACAATGATTGCATACGCCAAATTCGTCGATATGTACTCCCGGGAATGTTTCCGGGAGAACGCATTCGGCGCACACCTTGGCAGTACATTCTGTCACTTCTTTAGTCACCTGAGTTCACTGACCCCTTATTCGTGAGTTCTCCAATCGTAAAATCCGTACTTGGTGGTAAGGATCGTAGATGTCTGGTGATATTATATTTTGATCTGATCTCTCGGAAAGCCCTGCCGACCTGGTCTTCTGAAAGTCCCATAACATTGCAGACTGTGGGAATGGGCACATCATTTTCCCATGCAAACAATAACAAATCTAATGTTTGGTAAGGCATTCGAAAATAAAATTCTTCATCGGTGGTTGCTAATCCAAGCGTATCCGGGGTAGGAGGTCTATCTATTATTTCTTTAATGACGTTCATTTCCCTGGCAAGCTCGTAAACCTGAGACTTGTACAAAGCGGCGATAGGTTCGATATCAACACCTCCATCACCGTATTTCACGAAAAACCCCTGAATCAACTCGGATTTGTTGGTGGTTCCACAAACTAAATAATCCAGTGCTTCAGCGATATTATACAAATAGAGCATTCGCGTTCGTTGTTTGCAGTTATTGGCTGCCACGATCTGACGTAATACTTTGTTAGTTACTCTAGCTGATTGAATATTCCCTTGACCATCGTCAGCAAAAACTGTGTAGAAATTATAGCTATCTCGGTTTAATAAATTTCCTGGTAGGACGATTTTGAATTTCCAGGTGGCATCATACCGCGGAAAAAACACCCTCAAGGCATCGATCAGTTGCGAATACGCACCAAAGCTTTCGATGCTTTGAGTGATGTCGATTACTCTGGTCCGAATACCAAGGTGAGCAGCCTGCTCCAGGGCGTATTTTTGAGAAACAGGATCCGAGTCCTTTTCCGGTAATATGAGTCCGATAACGTTTTCGGCTCCGATCGCTTTGACACAAAGAGAGGCGCACAAAGCCGAATCCAACCCGCCACTAAGACCAACGACCACCCCCTGGAGCCTCCGCACGTTGACCTGGTTTTGGATGAAGGCACACACCTTGTCCGTTATACATCTGGTGTCAATCGACAGTATTCCGGAATGAAAATCCATTTCAGAAGTTCCTTTTTGCCAACAACGATTTTTGTACTTTGCCGTTGTTATCTTTGGGTAGATCTGCCCTAAACTCAACGACTTTTGGCACCATTGAACCTTTGAGTCGGGTAGCACAGTGCTCAATAATCATGTTATTGGTTATTTGTGTCCGATAATGCTCGTCAACAACTACGTACGCTTTGATCGAATTACCGAGAATCTGATCTTCGACCGCGATGACTGCTGCTTCTGTTATTCCTGGACATGAACACAGCACTTCCTCTATTTCCTTCGGACTGACAAGTTCACCACCGCTCTTGAACATCTCGTCCCGGCGCGCGATGAAATATAGAAATCCATCTTTGTCTTGTTTGAACAAATCGCCTGTGTGCAGGACCTGTTCCCCGGGGAAAAATCCCGGATGCAACGCTCGAGCGTTTTCGACCGGACGGTTCCAGTAACCTCTCATTACGGTTGAGCCTCGGACGACCAGTTCTCCCACCACATTAGGTTCTGAGATTCGATTACCCTGTGCATCGATCAAGTATACTTCGGTGTTCGGGATGGCGATTCCGACTGACGATGGCCTGCGGTCCAACTCACACGGGGGTAAATAGGAAACCCGTTTACATTCAGTCAAGCCGTACATGGAAAAGATTTTAACTTTGGGAAAGATGGAGCGTAGTCGATTGATATGGGGTAACGGCAAAGCCTGCCCGGTGCTCGAGATATATCTTAGGCTATCTAGATTTAATCCGTCGAGATTTTTTAATCGTAAAAGAATGGCTACCATGGTTGGCACGACCGGGAATCCTGTGACATGATTATTGATAATTGAATCGATAATCCGATATGGGAAAGCAAAGGATTTTTCCAGTATGACGGTGCCACCGAACTTTACAGCCATCAGCACTTGATAAAGGCCGTAATCGAAGGAGAGTGGCAAGGCATCCAGAATGATGTCACCCGGGGAATTTTCCAGGTATTCAACAATCGAGGTGGCTGCTGTGACCATGTTCAAATGGGTCAGCATAACTCCCTTTGGTTCTCCCGTTGAACCCGATGTGTATATTAGGCTAGCAAGATCGACATCAATGGTACCTGCTCCTGGCTTTGAACGAGGATATCGGGCAAGAGCCTGGGGGTAAGACATGATTTTTCGATCATCTACTGGTGTCGGCGCATCGTTGATGTCAGTCAAGACGATGAGGTGTAGGTCAGAACATTCACCCAGTACAGGCACTAGCGTTTGGAACCGGGTAAAATCGGTAATAATTGCCCTGCTTTGGCAATCGTTCAGTATAAATTTAAGCTTCCTGGATTTTATCTGATGATCAAGAACCGAAAAGACAGCTCCGATTTTCAAAATAGCGAATAAAGAAACTACCACTTCGATGGAGTTTTCGAGCAATATGGCTACTCGGTCATGGCGCTTCAGTCCTTGTTCAATCAAAGCGTTGGCCAGTGCATTGGCCTGATATTCCATTTCCTGATAGGTCAACCGCATTTTACCGCAGATAATCGCCGTTTTTGCCGGGAACAATTCTGCGGTGCTTTCCAGAAAGTTCTGAAGTAACAGTTAGGTCACCTCGATTTTGGAATTAAGTTTGGTTTTAATGAAGGCATTCAGTCGATTGATTGAGTCAAGATTCTCGGGAATCAAATCCTCGTCCTCGACCCTAATATCGAAGGTTTGTTCGATAAAAGCTACCATCTCGAGCACCCCGGTGGAGTCGACGATACCATTTTCGAACAGTGAATCGTCGTCCTTCAGAATGATGTTGGGCAGACGATTCAGGAAATTATCGTTGAGGTAACTCTTGATCGCCGATTCGATATCAACCGTTTTCATTTTCACTACCTTCATACCCCGGGCGTTGTTTGCCCATCAGCCTTCTTTGATTCATTATTCTGGGTGTAAGCATTCGCTGAGAATAGGGAAGTTAAGTGCTTCTTCAATTTAATTCTATTGTTATTATAATTCCTTGAGTTCCACCAGTCGGCTCCCGATTCGATGACTACATCGGGTGGTTTCTGAATGCTCCAACGCTCTACGCATTTGGTCAAATATTTATTCACCGAACCAAATGGGCGGGCTGGTACTCCCATTGCCAGCGTGTTTGGAGGGATATCGCTGATGACCACTGAACCGGCTCCGACTATACAGTTGTCCCCGATGGTGATATTAGGAAACAGGATTGCATTTTGTCCGATGACACAGTTGTTGCCGATAGTTATTGGCCCGAACACCTGTAGGTCCGGTACATCAAGACGGCCTATCCAGGCACCGCCATCGTGGGTAATGAAAGTCACCCCGGCCGCAATGGTGACATGGTCTCCGATCTTGACCAGGTATGGTTCATCTCCAAGGTGACGGATAAATATGCGGCATCCAAACCCAACATTTGCCCCTTGACTTCGAAAATATTCACCGACAGTATTTTCGTCGTATAGGGTTGAGGCCAAGACATAACGGGCAGCCTTTCTAAAGTTGAAAAGCAGGGCTCTGAATCGCCTCCTTGGTGAAGAAGGCTTTGATGCAATTTTAGTAGGTTCAGAATTGGACTCTGGAGTGTTCGTGTTCATGGCAATAATCGTGGCTTGTTCGGAGAAATCATATATAAATGATTGTCACTTATAAACAACTTTGGTTCGGGTATCTGGGCAATTTCTTGTCTATGATACTCTGATTCCGGACTCGAAACAACGGCTTGTTGGCTCTATTCGAATAATACCAAACAAAGCCCTTGTTTGAACGGTAGTACCCTGAAAGAAATCGCAATAAAACTATGCCGCAGAAGAGTTAGCGGATCTGAAAGTGGAAACTTTTCGAAGTTTCAGGTAAGTCAACATATCTGGTTTGCAGAATAATGTATTCCAGTTGTATGCTTCTGGCAATAATAGTGCTACTTGCTAATACGGTGCTCGTTCACCCAGGGTTTCGTTTAAAGAGAAGATGTTCATAATCATATCGGTTCTACTAATGGCATTGCTCGTGACCAAGGAGGTCATGGTGTCAACAGATTCGAAGACTTTAGGACAATACTCTCGACCTGTAAATTTTCTCATTGCTGTTTTTTTGTTATTTTTCGTCATTACTTTGATCGTCGAAATTCAGCCAATAATATCTGGTTCTTAAATCATGATAAGGTCTGTATATTTGCTCTATCCAACCATCGCGGATTCTAGCCCTGTATGCTGTCAACATTTACACATAGAGTGATTTGACGGTAGCCATATTTTTCAACATACATGACATGGGTTGGTATTGAGTTGAAAAACGCGCCAACTTCATTTCTAAATTTCTTTAGAGATAGGCTCGGTTTCTTCGAGGCAAGTAGAGTGCTAGGTGAACCTGATATTAGAATTGAATTCGTCAATCGCGTCGAATTGGGGGACGATAACTTTGTTAGTTACGGGAACGGCATGGCCCTATTAGTTACGGGAACGGCATGGCCCTATCTTGTAACGGTGAATCAATCGGGATCATCGACCCCGGCGAGCGCGATCCTTGGATACGAATTATCTTGGGTGAAACGTCGTATGCCGCCTCTTGCCGCAAAGATGCGAGGCCGCAGGAGTTATACAAGCTCGTTTTGTTTTTCATGATGTTACCCAAGCTCATCCAAAAGAATGCTGTTCTGGTGCATGCTTCCTCTGTATTCTATAAGGATAAAGGATTCTTGTTTCCGGCTTGGTCAGCCACAGGCAAGACCATCATGATGATGAATTTTATCGCACAGAGAGCTAAACTCATCGCGGATGATTTCACCATCGTGACGGCAGAGGGTTCGTTACTCTGTTTCCCAGGCGTCATATACGTCCGAAACCCTCATTCGGCCAAGATTGGATGCATCAATAAAACAAATTTGTTCTTCTCATCATATACTGCCTCCAGGCTTACCAGATGGGTGCTTCCGTCACTGGGCAAGGTTTTTCGGCGCCTGCCATTAAGAACAGCCAAGACAATTGGACTGGCATGTATCCAGATGGGAAAATCCGACATGTGTGTCCCCTTTCCTTTTGAAAGACTATTTCCCCAAGGCGAAATTAAGCGATCATGTGTTATGGATACTGTCTTCTGCTTACACAAAGACCGGCATTCGCAATCGAAGATCCGTTCAATGCAAGAAGACTGTGCGACAATTCAAATCGTCTCAAATCTCATGGACCAAATTGAAAACAATATTCCCGGTTTGTATCAGGCTTGCAGGTTCGTCCTGTCTGCCGGAGGAAAAAGTCAATTTGAAGGCATAGAACAGCCAGCTTTAAAAATCATTGAAAAAGCGCTTGTCGCGAAACCGATATATCTGGTGTCTTTCGCCTGGGATTCCAATCCTGAGGTGATCGTCAGGGAACTCATGCAGTGTCCCTCGATCGAATTCTCAGGCCTGCAGAACGCATAAAAGTGATCTTACCTTTTGATTTCTTAAACTAAATTTGTATAATTAACATATAAATAGGCACTTATAGGTAGGTAAAGTTATATCTAGTCATCTTGACAGCGATTTAGCCTAGGTTTATTATCGAATTGTACCGTTGATCCAGATTTGGTCACTCGGAAAACGGTTGCGAATGGTGAAACCGGCGCGAGAGGCCGGTTTTAGTTATTTAAAAGTGGGTGGATTATTGTACTAAGTATGATATGCTACAAAAATAAGTAATGTTACGTATTGTTAAGGAGGATTGTTATTCATCATAATAGTTTGTTGTAATAAGTTTAAATGAAGGATATGGGAATAAAGATTCCAATTTCTTGGTCGAAAATGACTAAGCATGCTCGTTCAAAGTTTTTATATCGAGGTCACTTTTTTCAATGTGTGGCATAGTAGGATATGTAGGTAATAAGAAAGCGCAGCCGGTGCTCATGGAGACGCTGGCGAGGCTGGAATACCGTGGCTACGACAGTTGCGGTGTCGCCATCAGGGGCAGTCCGTTGACTGTCTATAAAGGCGCCGACAGGGTGGGGCATCTCGAGGCCAACTCACCCTTGGTCTCGGGCACTATTGGCATCGGGCATACCCGGTGGGCGACACACGGCGAGGTCTCGGAGGCCAATGCCCACCCCCACACTGACTGCCGGCAGAAGATTGCCGTGGTCCACAACGGCGTCATCTCCAACTACCAGGAGCTCAAAAAGCAGTTAACTAACGAAGGTCACATCTTTGTATCGGGGACCGACACCGAGGTCCTGCCCCATCTGATCGAGAAATACTACGAAGGTGATATCGAAAAGGCGGTGAAGCAGGCTCTTGATGAGGTTCAGGGCAACTACGCCATACTGGTGGTGACCGAATATGAGAACCGGATGGTGGCCGCCCGGAACGGCAACCCGCTGATCATCGGCATCGGCCCTGACGGCTTTATCACCGCTTCTGACGTTCCCGCTGTTCTGAACTACGCTCAAAAGATCATCTATCTTGAAGACAATGACCTGGCCGTCATGGGCAGGGACGGCCTCAAGATCACCAACGAGGGGGTAGAAGTCAGGCGCGAGGCCTTTGATTCGCTGTGGGCTCTGGAGGATCTGGGTAAAAACGGCTATGAACACCACATGCTCAAAGAGATAAGCGAGCAGCCCAGGGTGGTCCAGAACTGCCTGCAGCAATATAACATAAAGGAAAGGGCTTATCCTGATGCCCCGCCTGTATTGGACGGGGACACTCGTAACCTCACCCTCATTGCCTGCGGCACGTCATGCCATGCCGCCCTGGTCGGCAAATACATCATTGAAGAATTGACCGGCATCCCCGTAAGGGTGGAGGTAGCCTCGGAGATCAGCCACCGCAGGCATCTTGTTGCCACATCCAAGGTCATCGGGCTGTCGCAGTCCGGTGAGACGGCTGACGTTTTGGTCAGTCTGAAACGGATGAGGGACCAGGGGGCCGAGACGGTGGCCATCACCAACGTTTTTAAGAGCACCATCAGCCGTATCGCCGACCAGACGATCTACACCGCAGCCGGGCCCGAGGTAGCTGTGGCGGCAACCAAGACCTTCATTGCTCAGCTGGTAGCGCTTATTAAGCTTGCCCTCTCCCACCCTGAGGTCGACCCTGTAATCCGGGGCCGGCTGGAGGCTGAACTGGAGCAATTGCCTCGCAAGATTCAGGAAATCATCGACAACAAAGCGCAGATTGAGCGTTATGCCGAGTATCTGGCGGCGGCCAGCCAGGTCTTTTTCATCGCCAAGGGTGTCAACGTGCCCATTGCCTACGAGGGCGCCCTCAAGGTCAAGGAGATCGCTTACTTGAATGCCGAGGGGTACTGCGCCGGGGAGCTGAAACACGGGCCGTTCGCCCTGCTGACGCCGGACTCGATGGTCGTCGCCCTGATGCCCCGCGACGAGAACTATGAGGCAATGTCGATCACCATCCAGGAGATTCGGGCCAGGAAGGCTCGGCTGCTGTGCCTGGCGGAGGCTGGTGACGACGCCCTCGACGGCAGTGCTGATTATGTCCTCAAGCTGCCGCCGACGCTGGACCTATTATCGCCGATCTTGAATGCCGTGGCCCTGCAGCTCCTGGCCTATTACACCGCCAAAGCCAGGGCATGTCCCATTGACTTCCCCCGCAACCTGGCCAAAAGCGTCACCGTGGAGTAAAAAAAGCATTGGGTAGCAACTCTTTAACTTCATTAGACTACCAACACTTCCGTCAAGATTTTAGACAAACCAGAGCTAATCGCCCGAACTCAACTAGACGAGTTCGCTTAATATCCGCTCAGTAAGTATCATCACACGTTCCTTTTTGACATAAGGGAACAAACGCCTTTAAAATCGAGTATGGGTCTTTTCGGAAGTTCGGGAATTCGTCAGCCTTTCAATGAACAACTCGTCGATGTTGTTTTCAGGGTTGGGCGGGCTGTTGGTTCGAAGTACCCGAGGGTGATTGTCGGCTGTGATACGCGAACCTCTAGTGATGCTTTGAAACATATCGCTGTCGGTGGGCTCTCTATCTCAGGCGCTAAATCCTTCGATGCCGGACTGGTCCCAACCCCCACGCTCGCATTTGCGGCGCGGAAATTCGATTGCGGCTTGATGGTAACGGCATCTCACAATCCTCCGGAATATAATGGCATAAAGCTTTTCAATCCCGATGGTTCATCGTTCAGTCCGGATCAACAGCAGGAAATAGAAACTATTGTATCGGCTGCTTCACCTCATATAGCCCAATGGGGATCTGTTAGTTGGTGTTCTAATTACCACGGCGCTGTTGAGCAGCATATCAACCAGATCCGCAAGATATTTCCACAGTCTTATCATCTTAAGGTTGTGGTAGATTGCGCCTGCGGGGCGGCATCAGATGTTACCCCGAACCTCTTAAGAGCTTTAGGTTGCTCGGTTTTAAGCCTCAATTCCAACCCAAGCGGGTTCTTCCCTCATGCCGTTGAACCACTGGAAGAAAACTTGAGCGACTTAATTAATGCTGTGCGGAAATCCGGAGCTGATTTTGGCATTGCCCATGACGGCGATGCGGATCGGATGATGGCTGTAGACGACGCAGGTCGTTTTATCACTGGTGATAAAATGCTATGTCTGTTAGCTGCAGCAGAGAGAGCCCAGAAAGTAGTGACCACCGTCGACGCATCGGCGATGATCGACCGGCAGGGCTACCAAATTGCCCGGACTCGGGTCGGCGATAGCTTCGTATCGGAAGCGCTTAAGAACGGAGGCGATTTTGGTGGCGAACCATCCGGGGCCTGGATTTTTCCCAGGAACACCTTGTGTCCAGACGGCATTTTCGCCGTTGCCTGCCTCGTCGATTTGGCCAGCAAAGCCAAACTTTCAACCAAGATCGATCACCTGATCGAACTACCGATCCGCCGAGGCAGTCTACGAGTTGATGGCTTGAATCTTCGCCATTTCGAACAGGAACTTATATCCTTGTTCAACCCGCGGGATGTTGATTACACAGATGGTATCAAATTGAATTTTACCGATGGATGGATATTAGTTCGAGCTTCCGGCACAGAACCAAAAATACGATTCACCGTTGAGGGTGAAGACGAGTCGTGGGTGCAACAGACTATCGATAAATTGTCGATGTTGCTATCTAGGTCTCGTTAGTAGCTAGACGGCTGAGCGTCATCCTTTTGTTTAGTGGAATGAGATGCGGGTCTGAAATTACTTTAGGCCGTCATCATCCTGAATGACCATAAATTTCTTTTTATTTCGGATTCAATTATTAACCCTTTTAGATATCGCCGTAATAGTTACAACAATACGTGACATCATGTAGGCGCCTTTCAAAATTTTTCATCATTTAGACGACAGCAAAACTATGCCGCTGTCTGCAATAATGCTCTAGGAGTCATCGCTGAAAGTTGGCTCTGATGGTTTTGGTTATTAGTTCTTGGTATCCGGTAATATCTTATTGCGAGAGAGTTGGACCACAATGTGTGGCATAGTAGGATATGTAGGTAATAAGAAAGCGCAGCCGGTGCTCATGGAGACGCTGGCGAGGCTGGAATACCGTGGCTACGACAGTTGCGGTGTCGCCATCAGGGGCAGTCCGTTGACTGTCTATAAAGGCGCCGACAGGGTGGGGCATCTCGAGGCCAACTCACCCTTGGTCTCGGGCACTATTGGCATCGGGCATACCCGGTGGGCGACACACGGCGAGGTCTCGGAGGCCAATGCCCACCCCCACACTGACTGCCGGCAGAAGATTGCCGTGGTCCACAACGGCGTCATCTCCAACTACCAGGAGCTCAAAAAGCAGTTAACTAACGAAGGTCACATCTTTGTATCGGGGACCGACACCGAGGTCCTGCCCCATCTGATCGAGAAATACTACGAAGGTGATATCGAAAAGGCGGTGAAGCAGGCTCTTGATGAGGTTCAGGGCAACTACGCCATACTGGTGGTGACCGAATATGAGAACCGGATGGTGGCCGCCCGGAACGGCAACCCGCTGATCATCGGCATCGGCCCTGACGGCTTTATCACCGCTTCTGACGTTCCCGCTGTTCTGAACTACGCTCAAAAGATCATCTATCTTGAAGACAATGACCTGGCCGTCATGGGCAGGGACGGCCTCAAGATCACCAACGAGGGGGTAGAAGTCAGGCGCGAGGCCTTTGATTCGCTGTGGGCTCTGGAGGATCTGGGTAAAAACGGCTATGAACACCACATGCTCAAAGAGATAAGCGAGCAGCCCAGGGTGGTCCAGAACTGCCTGCAGCAATATAACATAAAGGAAAGGGCTTATCCTGATGCCCCGCCTGTATTGGACGGGGACACTCGTAACCTCACCCTCATTGCCTGCGGCACGTCATGCCATGCCGCCCTGGTCGGCAAATACATCATTGAAGAATTGACCGGCATCCCCGTAAGGGTGGAGGTAGCCTCGGAGATCAGCCACCGCAGGCATCTTGTTGCCACATCCAAGGTCATCGGGCTGTCGCAGTCCGGTGAGACGGCTGA
The DNA here is from genome assembly GCF_014672715.2 of Dehalogenimonas etheniformans. Lineage (NCBI taxonomy): Bacteria > Bacillati > Chloroflexota > Dehalococcoidia > Dehalococcoidales > Dehalococcoidaceae > Dehalogenimonas > Dehalogenimonas etheniformans. The sequence continues at coordinate 754,189 of NZ_CP058566.2, forward strand.
CGTTTTGGTCAGTCTGAAACGGATGAGGGACCAGGGGGCCGAGACGGTGGCCATCACCAACGTTTTTAAGAGCACCATCAGCCGTATCGCCGACCAGACGATCTACACCGCAGCCGGGCCCGAGGTAGCTGTGGCGGCAACCAAGACCTTCATTGCTCAGCTGGTAGCGCTTATTAAGCTTGCCCTCTCCCACCCTGAGGTCGACCCTGTAATCCGGGGCCGGCTGGAGGCTGAACTGGAGCAATTGCCTCGCAAGATTCAGGAAATCATCGACAACAAAGCGCAGATTGAGCGTTATGCCGAGTATCTGGCGGCGGCCAGCCAGGTCTTTTTCATCGCCAAGGGTGTCAACGTGCCCATTGCCTACGAGGGCGCCCTCAAGGTCAAGGAGATCGCTTACTTGAATGCCGAGGGGTACTGCGCCGGGGAGCTGAAACACGGGCCGTTCGCCCTGCTGACGCCGGACTCGATGGTCGTCGCCCTGATGCCCCGCGACGAGAACTATGAGGCAATGTCGATCACCATCCAGGAGATTCGGGCCAGGAAGGCTCGGCTGCTGTGCCTGGCGGAGGCTGGTGACGACGCCCTCGACGGCAGTGCTGATTATGTCCTCAAGCTGCCGCCGACGCTGGACCTATTATCGCCGATCTTGAATGCCGTGGCCCTGCAGCTCCTGGCCTATTACACCGCCAAAGCCAGGGCATGTCCCATTGACTTCCCCCGCAACCTGGCCAAAAGCGTCACCGTGGAGTAAAAAAGTCATTATATTTATACTTAATAACCAAAATACGTATTGACACCAGAAATATCGGCTCATATAATCGCCATAGCTCCTTTGCCAATCATCAGAAGATATTTGATGATCAATTTTGATGCAATTTGAGATGACAACCGATAAATAAATAAGGAGGATAGGAATGCACGGGTTATTCGGTGGAAACAAATCCGGAAAAGAGCCAGGGAATTTCCCTAGGTCGATGAAGAGGCTGTTTATAGGGATTCCCTTCGCAGCAGCAATAATATTGGCTTGTTCCGCCGCGATTTCAGCTGCAACTTTTCTATCTGGCGTTAGTGTCGGGCCTCAAAATGGAGCGCTCACCTACGGTACCAATGGCAGTGTTACTTACGATATTACACTCACACATAATGATACTGAGTCTGGCGGGGCCATCACACTCAATTTTGACTGGACGGCGGGCGATCCGGGTGGTGTGAGTGCCAGTTTCGACGGCAATCCATATCCTGAAGGAACAACCACAGCTACCCTAACTCTGAACACTTCGGCTACCACCTCTGCAGGTGATTGGTCTTTCAAAGTTACGGGCACAGACTCCAAAGGTATACCCATCGAGGGAACTGGTGCATTAAGCATTCAAAAGGCTACTCCAATATTGTCAGTAACAAACTCGGGTATAGCTTATGATGGCACAGCAATGTCAGCAACTGTCTCTTCAGGGACGGTAGTTGGTGTCGTTAGCAATATTTTGACCGGCGGTGCCGCCACTCAAACCAATGCAGCAACATATGCCGTTACCGCCAATTTCACCCCGGATGATACGGTTAACTACAATTCACTTACCGATGCGGCTGCCGGTGACTTCATTATTACCAAACGTGATATAACCATAACTCCTAATCCGCAAACCAAGGTGTTTGGCACACTCGATCCTAGTTTTTCGTACGATGCGATAGGGTTGGTTGGCAGCGATTTCGTGCTCGGTTTCTTTACCAGGGCGCCCGGAGAGAGCGTTGGAACCTATGCCATTATCCCGGACCCAAATGGGGTCTATGGCGGAAATTCTTTGGGACCAAATCCGAACTACAATGTAATTATAGGCCCTAATAACCTGACTATCACAAAAGCAACTGCTAACGTTTCCGTAACTGGTTATGATAGTGTTTATGATGGTGCAGCACACGGAGCTTCGGGTAGTGCTATTGGCGCATCTGCCACGATTGAATTTGCGGATAATCCGCTTAATTCGGAACGCATTTGGGGTGACAACTGGTTCGCCCAGACATTCGCGTCTTCCTCCAATTTTCATCTGACTGCAGTTTCGATCAGCGGAAAAGTGATTGGTAATCCCGGAGTTGTGACCGTTAGCGTCAGGGAACTTACCGGAGTAAACACGCTTGGTCCCGATCTCTGTTCTGGTACTATTGATCAAACCTCTCTCATCGGTTTACCTGGAAATCCGATCTTCGAAAGTTACAAAGCAGTGACTGTAGACATGGGAGCTGGGTTTGATGCCGTAGCTGGCCATTCGTACGCCATCGTCGTAAGAAGCTCGGCAGGAGATGCTTCCAATTATTTCGCATGGATTGCTGATACAACAGCGAACGATTTCGCTGGCGGACAAGAATATTCCTCCAGCGGAACTCTCCACGCGACGTGGAACGCCATCCCCGCCAACGACATGTTCTTTGGAGTGTTTGGTACAGTTGATTTAGCCGGCTCTTTGATCCTTGGAAGCTCATTCACTGATGTGGCCGGAGGTACTGCCGATTGGACCTTCTCCGGAGGCACAAACTACAACGATGCCAATGGTTCAGTCCTGATAACTATTTCCCAAAAGGAACTGACCATCGGCGGTACGTTCACCGCCGACAGCAAAGTTTATAATGGGACTACGGAAGCAAACATTGCCACCAACAATCTGACCCTGTCTGGTAAGGTCGGAGCCGATGATGTTACTCTTTCTCCGGTGGTCGCCTTTGCCGACAAGAATATCAATCTCACCGGCCACAAGATCGTCAGTCTGACAGCCGCTTCCAGTCTGACGGGCGCACAGTCCGGCAACTACTCGCTGTCACTTATTGTCACGCCGACAGCCCAGGCTGATATCACCGTGAAAACGTTGACCGCTGATGTCACAGGTGTTAGCAGAGCCTATGATGGTTCCACTATTGCCACTGTCAATTTTGCCGATGACCGCATCGCGGGTGATGTCTTCAGCTATACCTATGTCGCCACCTTCGCAAGCAAAAATGTCGGTACAGGCATTGCGATTAACGTCAGCGGCATCGCCATAACCGCCAATCCGCTTGATGATTCTGGCAACTATACGCTTGGTTCAGCTACCACAGATACCACCAGTGCCGACATCACCGCTAAGGCATTGACAGTTACTGGCCTGACCGGGGCTAATAAGACCTACGATGGAGATACAACTGTCACCGTCAGTGGTACAGCGGTTCTTAGTGGAATCGTTGCTCCTGACGTAGTTACCCTGGGAGGTACGCCGGTCTTCGCCTTTGCCAGCAAGAATGTTGGTACCGGTATCGCCATCAATGGTGCCGGATACACTATAGGCGGCGCCGATGTTGCCAACTATACTGTGACCCAGCCCACGCTCTTGGCCGACATCACTGCCAAGGCCTTGACGGTCGTTGGTCTGACTGGAGACAACAAGACCTATAATGGCACCACCGCAGCCACTGCGACGGGCATAGCAGCCCTGGATGGGATCGTTGCCCCTGATGTGGTGACTCTGGGAGGTACGCCGGTCTTCACCTTTGCCAGCAAGAACGTTGGGACCGTTAACATAACCACCACCGGTTATACTCTTGGCGGTGCTGACGCCAGCAACTACACCGTGACCCAACCGACTCTCTCAGCCAGTATCAACGCCAGGACGTTGACTGCCAATGCCGTCGGCGTCGACAATGTCTATGATGGCACCACTGCCGCCTCCGTTAGCTTCACTGATGACCGCATCGCGGGTGATGTCTTCAGCTATACCTATGTCGCCACCTTCGCAAGCAAAAATGTCGGTACAGGCATTGCGATTAACGTCAGCGGCATCGCCATAACCGCCAATCCGCTTGATGATTCTGGCAACTATACGCTTGGTTCAGCTACCACAGATACCACCAGTGCCGACATCACCGCTAAGGCATTGACAGTTACTGGCCTGACCGGGGCTAATAAGACCTACGATGGAGATACAACTGTCACCGTCAGTGGTACAGCGGTTCTTAGTGGAATCGTTGCTCCTGACGTAGTTACCCTGGGAGGTACGCCGGTCTTCGCCTTTGCCAGCAAGAATGTTGGTACCGGTATCGCCATCAATGGTGCCGGATACACTATAGGCGGCGCCGATGTTGCCAACTATACTGTGACCCAGCCCACGCTCTTGGCCGACATCACTGCCAAGGCCTTGACGGTCGTTGGTCTGACTGGAGACAACAAGACCTATAATGGCACCACCGCAGCCACTGCGACGGGCATAGCAGCCCTGGATGGGATCGTTGCCCCTGATGTGGTGACTCTGGGAGGTACGCCGGTCTTCACCTTTGCCAGCAAGAACGTTGGGACCGTTAACATAACCACCACCGGTTATACTCTTGGCGGTGCTGACGCCAGCAACTACACCGTGACCCAACCGACTCTCTCAGCTAGTATCAGTAAAAATCAGTTAACAGTTGCTGGCTCTTTCACAGCTAACAGCAAGGCATCCGATGGAAATGCATCGGCGACTTTCGCCACCAATAACCTTGCTCTTAGTGGAGTAATAGCGGGCGATACGGTTAACTTTAGTCCGGTCATCGCCTTCTCTGACGCAAATGTTGGAACAGGCAAGACTGTCTCATTGACACCTGCGTCGAGCCTCGGCGGGGCTGACGGCGCCAATTACTCCCTGTCCCTTGTCGACGCACCAACTGCGACTGCTGATATTACTAGTGGTGGAGGTGGTGGAGGCGGCGGAGGAGGTGGTTTTGGTAATCAATTGGTGGGTATAAACCTGGCAGGCACTTCGCCCTGGATGGACGGCAACGGCAAGTCGATTACAGCTGGTGAGATCAAAACACCCGATGGTAAACTCACTCTGAACATCCCCGTCGGTGTCTTTATCTGGAATGCAGCTGGCGCCGCACAGCCTTTCCTCTCGGCTAACACACCATCCTCTGTTCCGGCTGCACCGGCTCAGGCTAAGATACTGAACAGCTACGACATGGGTCTAAACGGTGTCACTTTCAATCCCGGTATCACCATAAGCTTCGCGTATTCTGCTTCTGACATTTCTGGGATCTCGGAGAGTGGCCTGTATATTGCCTGGTGGAATGGCTCAGCCTGGGTTAAATTAAACAGTGTGGTGGATACTGCCAACAAGACAGTTACGGCCAATATTACCCACTTTACGGTGTTTGCCCTGATCGGCGCTCAGGCTCCTCCCACGACCACGCCTCCGCCGACCACGACGCCTCCACCGACGACTACTCCTCCGCCGACGACCACTCCTCCGGCTACAAAGACAACACTCCCGCCGACTTCTTCCACGACCACTAACCCACCTGGCGACGAGACTCCAACTAATTGGATACCTGGAGTGATACTGGTAATGGCACTCCTACTCGGGTTGGTCTTGTTCGTAAGGCAAAGACGGCCAAAAGAAAGAATTTAAGCACAGTTTGGATTTTTGGGGAGTCCGATTGGACTCCCCAAAATTTTTAAATATAACCACTACAATACATTGTCTACTAGGCTGCTTTCGTCATGTTACAATTCCAAGACGTGATGCCTATCCAAAATCGACAATATGATTTCATAGTTGGTATCAAACGGCATGAAAAACGAGCAAAGTTTGTACGATAGACTTTTAAGGAAATGAAAGCGCGGACTGATCAGGTGACGCTGCAGTTCTCTCTTGCCTGACCCCTAATCAGCAGGTTAAAGGTTAGAAGCCTGTACGGCTCACCATTTACCCTGGTTGCATCTTCCGAATTAGTTCTTCCGATTTCTTCATCGTCGATGGTCTTCCGCTTTGAGAGCACCGCTGAGCAAACTCGAAAATCCTGGCGTCATTGCCTAGCGACTCGAAGCCATCGATAAACGCAGATAGCACGTGTCCGCGGATGACCTGATGGCATTCATCTGTAGGGAGTGGGATTTCATCGACCTGTAGGATCTGATTCAGGATTTTATTGGCCAATTCCGGGCGATATTTCAGAATCTGTCCGGCGCCAAGAACCACGTTAGCGGCAGTCACCAGTTTTTTGTCCCAAAGATGCGAGAGGTATTTATCGATGACGCCATCGAGGCGATGTTGGGTATCGACTCGCGCCACATAACCCAGGATGCGCAATCCATTCCATAGTAGAACGCTCGATTGGTTATCGAGAAGGTCGGCGAAAATATTAAATTCGGGGTAAAGGAGTTCCGGTGCATCTCGGGCTATTAGACTCAATTCCTTTGCAGCTCGGAATCTATCGGTTCCCTTGGAGTTCATGATTGATATAAGTTCCGGGATGATGGAAGGATCGCTGTCAGCTTGTTCTAATCTGGATTGATCGGAGTTCTTGTTCCTGGTAATCATCGCGACTTCCATGACGGCTAGTTGTTATAGACTGATCTAATTATAGACCCCCTTTTCCCAATGGAGTCAATAGATGGAAAGAATATTTGTTGTGTATTCCAATATGTTAAACTGAAATATGACTGATAAGCCTGCCGACATCAACGAGACTATTAAAAGACTTAAAAAAGCCTATCCTAAATCTCGAATCGCGCTCAATTTCAAAACCCCGCTAGAGTTGCTTACCGCCGTGATTTTGTCGGCGCAAACCACCGATGTAGCTATCAATTCTCTCACTCCATCGCTCTTTGCCAAGTATAAGAACGCGTCGGATTACGCCACCGCTGAAGTAACAGAGCTTGAGACTCTGATTAAACGCTCCGGTTTTTACCATGCCAAAGCAAGGAGCCTGATGGGCATGGGTAAAACCCTGGTTGAAAAATTCAACGGTCAAGTTCCTTCGACAATGGCGGAGTTGATTGAAATACTTGGTGTGGGGCGAAAAACAGCGAATATCGTTCTATGGAATGCCTTTGGGAAGATCGAAGGTGTTGCCGTCGATACTCATGTTGCAAGACTGTCTAAGCGACTGGGTTTTACCCGGGATGAAGACCCCGTGAAAATCGAAAAAGACCTGATGAAAATTGTGCCTCACGAGGATTGGGGCCGAGTCTCTCACTGGCTGCAGGACCATGGCAGGGCTATCTGTACTGCTCGAAAACCCAATTGTGCGGGTTGTTTTCTAAATGATATCTGCCCTTCGGCTTTCAAGGTGTAAGTTGATGATCCAATCGGATCGGCGACTCGGTTCAATCTAACTTAAACAATTTTCTTGTGTTATCGGCGGTCGTTTTAGCAATATCTTCGAAAGAAATTTCCTTAATTGCAGCTAGTGCCTGTGCTGTTTGAACCAGATATGAGGGTTCGTTACGCTGCCCGCGGTGACTTTGAGGTGGCAGGAAGGGGCAATCGGTTTCAAGAAGTAGTCTGTCTAGCGGGATGAACCGATATACTTCGTGACTCTTCCTTGAAGAGGGGTAAGTGACATATCCGCCCAGGGAGATATAGAAGCCGGCATTCATATATGCGCGTGCCGTGTCGATCGTTCCGTTAAAACAGTGGATGACACCTTTCAGGTGGTTGGGATTGGTTATAGCCCATTCAACAAGAATCGGCAATACAGTTGAATCCGCTTCTCGACTGTGCACAACCACCGGTTTTCCGACTTGTACCGCTAGCTCAAGCTGGAATTTCAAGGTTCCGAGTTGTTGGCTTTCGGAAAAAGGTTTATGGTAAAAATCCAATCCGGTCTCGCCAATTGCAACAACTCTTGGATTTTGCGCTAGTGCTGCCAGTTCGCGTTGTGTTTCGAGGGTCATCGCTGCAGAATCGGTGGGATGTATCCCAACCGTGGCATAAATGTTTCGATGGTTTTCTGCCAGCCTAATGGCTTTCTTGCTTGAAGGGAGATCGGTTCCGATGGTAACAATGGTCCTTATGCCAGCCGCTTCTGCCCGATTCAAGGCTTCGTCGAAATCGGGTTCAAATTCCGGCAAATCGAGGTGGGCGTGGCTATCGATCAATTCTACAGGCATTATCGTGTAAAAATCGTCGATGCCGCTTCGGATAATTTCAAGACTGCGGCCGGTATGATGCCGAGAACCAGAATTCCGATCGTCGATATTCCAAGAGCGGTTTTGAGCGGTTTTGACGCAGGTACAGCGACCTGGCTAGCGGATTCTCTTAGCCAAAGAACCTTTATTACCCCAAAATAGTAGTAAGCGGAGATGACGGTGTTAACGGCGGCAATAACAACCAGCCACAACAAATCTGCCTGTACACCCGCATTGAAGACATAAAATTTGGCAAGGAATCCGGCAGTGGGCGGAAAACCCGTCAACGAGAGCAAAGCCAGCGTCAGGGCGCCGGCCATGATCGGTGAGGAACGGGCAAGTCCTGCGTAGTCGGGGAAGTCATCGCTTTTTACCTGCTTCGAAATAGCTATGATGCTGATGAATGCTGCCAGGTCGCTTACCGCAAAGCAAATGAGATAAAAAAGAACGCTACCAATCGCGAGACCTGAATTCGCAGGCTCATTACCCAAAGCCGCTAAGCCGACTAATATGTAACCGGCATGGGCGATGGTCGAATACCCGAGCAGGCGCTTGATATTTTTCTGGGGTATCGCCATCAAATTGCCGGCGGTCATGCCAATGGCAGATATCACCGCTATAACCGGCGCCCATTGGTTAGCCAGCGCCGAAGGTTCAATAAATGCGCTACTCAACACCCGAATTATCAAAGCAAAACCTGCAGCTTTGGATGCTACAGATAGGTACATTGTGATCGGCGTAGGGGCGCCTTCGTAGACATCCGGCACCCAGAACTGGAATGGTACGGCCGCGATCTTAAATCCCAGACCGACGATAATGAATATGAGACCCATCAATAGGCCCGGGCTGTCCAAGACCTGGGAAGGCGCCATTGATTGAATTGTCGCGGCGATTTCGGACAAGCCTGTGGAGCCAGTGAACCCGAAAACCAGTGCCATGCCGTAAACGAGCACCGCAGATGCGACCCCTGAAAGTAGAACATATTTGAGAGCTGATTCTGTCGATTTCTTATCTTTCTGGATGCCTACCAGCACGTAAAAGGAGATTGCGGTGATCTCTAAAGAAAGATAAAGCGTAATCAAATTGGAAGACTGAGCGATAAGCATCATGCCCAGGGCAGCCAACAGGACAAGGGCATGATATTCGCCGTGGAATTTTTTGAAGTTTTCAACGTAGTCGACTGACGCAAGAATAACAAGCCCTGCCATTACGGGGAAAAATACCTTGAAGAAACCGGCAAATGAATCATGGGCGATCATCCCGCCGAAAAGACTCTGGGGAGTGGAAGGCCATTGAAGGATCGCCGCGCTGATCGATGCGATAAGCCCGGCAATCGACAAGCCGACCAACACCTTCTTGTTGGGAACAAACAAATCCACCAGAATTACAGCGACGGCTGTACCAAGAACTATATATTCCGGAGTCAGGAGGCTGTAGTTCAACTAGGAACCTCCAAATAAAGCCGCGATTGGGCGTATCCCGCTATCGATGACGTCTGTGATAATCCGGGGGTATAAGCCGATAACGAACATGGCCGCGATGAATATGATCGAAAAAGTCTGCTCAACTTTGTCCGCATCATGAACACCTTCGAATTTGGGATGCGGCAGGCCAAAGAACACGCGCTGAACAGTCCACAAAATATACGCCGCGGCTAATAGAATACCTAATAAGCAGAGCAGAGTGAACACCTGGATGCCGCCTACGACCCCACTACTGAAGGACCCCAGGAACACCGTGACTTCGGCGATAAAGCCAGAGGTTGCCGGTACCCCCATCGCGCCTAAGCCGCCCAGGATAAAGATGATTGCTGTCCGCGGCATTTGGTTCGCCAAGCCCCCCAGTTTTGGAATGCTGCGTTCGTGGCTGTTATGCATGACCACGCCGACGATGGCAAATAAAAGCCCGGTGATAATGCCGTGGGATACCATCTGGAGCGAAGCGCCGACCATCGATATTTGACTGAGGGCGAAGATGCCTAGGAGAACAAAGCCCATGTGGCTGATAGACGAATACGCGATCAGGCGCTTGATGTCGGTTTGTTTGAGCGTAATAGCTCCGCCGTAAATGACGTTGATCACAGCTAGCACCAGGATGACCGGCGCGAACTTGAGCGCCTCATCCGGGAACATCGAGGCGTTGATGCGGATCATGGCATAACCGCCCATTTTTAGGAGTGTGCCGGCAAGGATCACCGAAACCGCTGTGGGTGCATCTGTATGGGCATCTGGCAGCCATGTGTGGAAAGGGAAGACCGGCAATTTGATAGCAAATCCAAGGAAAAAGAAGATGAAGGTGAGCGCCAATGCTCCGGACTTCATGACTTCTGTCAGATCGGCACTGATCAGATTCGTCATGTCAAGGGAGCCGGTGGCAAAGTAGAGAATCAAAATTCCGGCGAGTATAAAAGCGCCACCCAGGAGGGTATAAAGAACGTACTTGAGAGCCGAATACTCCTTTCGCCCGGCGCCCCAGATGGCGATCAGGAAGTACATAGGAATCAACTCTAGCTCCCAGAAGATGAAGAACAGAAGGAAATCGGTGGCGATGAATACACCGGTGATAGCGGCCTGCAGCAAAAGGACCCAGGCGAAATATTCCCTCACTCTGAGATCGATTTTCCATGAAATCAGGATCACCAGGAAACCGATGAAGGTTGTCAGAACCAAAAACGGGAGAGACAAACCATCGACTCCAAGGGAGTAATTGGCGTTGATGAGCGGAATCCACGAAAGTTTTTCGGTGAATTGCATCACGCCGCTCATCGAATCCGAGCGATCGAATCCGATAAAGATGATCAGGGAAATGAGCAGAGGTATAGCGGTGGCAATGAGTGACACCCATCTTATGGTTCTTGGCGAAAGCCTTGGCCAAAAAGCAATTAGCAGTGTACCGGCTATTGGAATAGCGATGGTCAGTGTCAATAATGGGATATCCAAATGCTACCTCCTTTTAGCCGGCCAAGAAAATGGCGATGATGATCGCCAAAATGCCGAAAGCGAAGAACAGGCCGTATGTTTGGAGTTGACCTGTTTGAGCCCGCCTCAATCCAGAACCGGCGGCTACGGTGTTGTCCGCCACGGCATCCACAGCGCCGTCGACGGCTTTCTCGTCAAAGTATTTGAAACGCCCGAACAGTGAACGCGTAATCGCATTTTCTACCACGATGGTGTTTAATCCGTTGTCCAGCAAGCGGGAGTCGAAATACTGGAAGCCGTTGAAAATACCGCGCAAGAGTAACAGTTCTCCGATTACTTTCTCGTAGAGTTCATCAAAGAAGTATTTACGCCGGACCAACTCGTAAAGAGCGCCGAACCTCCGGGAGATATTTTCGACCGACAGCCAACCTTTGACATATATTGAATAAGCAAGGAATATGCCGGACATGGCGAGCAACAAAGATATCCAGGTGACCGGTTCTTTAAATACGCCGAACAAACCTTCCAGAAGGCTCCGGGTTTCACCATGTCCGAAAAGACCGGCGAACCCTCCGTTGAGATTTAGGAACCCCGAAAACGCCGCAGGTACTGCAAGAATAATGAGCGGCGCCGTCATTACGGCCGGTGGATTATGGGGATGGCTTTGACCACGATACGTGCCGTGGAAAGCAAGAAAGATCAACCGGAACATATAGAAAGCGGTCAGGAACACCGTTATGAGAGCAAAAATCATTAGGATTGGTTGCGTGGAAGATCCGGCGACTATCTCATCCTTGCTGAAAAATCCCGAAAGAGGCCAGATACCGGCCATTGAAAGGGAGGCGATGACCATCGTCCAGTAGGTCTTCGGCAATTTGCTTTTCAGACCCCCCATTTGACGCAGATCGAATGTTCCCGTGGAGTGATTGACCGAACCCGAGCCCAGGAACAACAAGCTTTTGAAAAAGGCATGGTTCATCAGGTGGAACATGGCAATTGCTATGCCGCCGGTGCCCAGGCCGAGCATCATATACCCGAGTTGTGAGATTGTCGAATAAGCCAGCACCCGTTTCATGTCATGCATGACGAGTCCCATACTGGCGGCGAAGATGGCCGTGACTCCGCCGATAACCGCGACGGTGGTCAGCGCTACCGAGGATTGTTCGAACAACGGGTATGTCCGGGCAACCAAGAATACTCCGGCGGCGACCATGGTCGCCGCATGGATCAAGGCCGAAACAGGCGTCGGACCTTCCATGGCATCCGGCAGCCAAACGTGAAGCGGAAATTGGGCGCTTTTGCCCATGGCTCCGAGGAAAATGCCCAGAGCCGCCCAGGTGATTACCCCGCCGGCTAAAACACCTGCAACCGCCAGACCGTTCAGTTCGCGAATATCGAGGGTACCGGAATTAGTAAAAAGAACAAGGATCGCTGCGAGGAAACCGAAATCACCGATTCTGGTAACGATGAATGCTTTTTTTGCCGCCGCTGCGGCAGCAGGACGTTGGAACCAGAAACCAATAAGCAGGTATGAACACAAGCCGACCAATTCCCAGAATATGAAAGTGATGAACAGGTTGTCGGACAAGACCAGACCTATCATCGAGGCGCTGAAAAGAGAGAGAACAGCAAAATACCGCTCGAAGCCGGGATCGCCTGCCATGTATCCCATTGAATATATATTGACCATGAGGGCGACAGCCGTGATGACCACCAGCATAACCGCTGTCAGGCTGTCCAGAATGACCCCCGGTTGGATCTGGAGACTTCCGATCGTCAGCCAATCAAAAGGCGCGATGGCAATCTCGTGGTGGGGGGATTGGATCACTCCTGAAAGTGCCCACACTGATAGAGCCAAAGCCAGGCCTGCCGCAAAAATACCGATATACCCGCTGACTTCAGGCTGGGGTCTTAAGAACGGTTTTACGAAAAGAGCGATCAACGCGAATGCTAACAGAGGTAGCACAAAGATCGCCCAAACAAAAAACGGAGTGATCAATTCACCGGCTCCAATTTCACCATTTCATGAGATCGATTTTCGTGGCGTCGATGCTGTCCCGACTGCGGTAGATCGACATGATTATTGCCAGGGCGACGGTGGCCTCGGCTGCCGCAACCACGATGATGAAGATCGCAAAAACTTGCCCGGTCAGAAGGCCAGGGACTACGAATCGCGAGAACGCTACCATGGCTATGGCGGCGGCATTCAGCATCAATTCGATACACATAAGGATGACTACTGCGCTTTTCTTGGAAAGGGAGCCCCACAGGCCGATACCGAAAAGCACGGCCGAAAGGACAAGGTAATGATTCAGCCCAATTTCCACTACTTGTCTCTCACCAAAATTATCGCTCCGATTATGGTGGTTAAAAGGAGAACCGCCGCCATTTCGAGCGGCAGCATGAAATTTTCGGGTGAAAACAGCAGGTTTGCCAACAACGGAGTTGTAGGCTCCGCCGGAGGCACCTTTGATACCGGCCAATCCGTATTGATAGCGGTAGCGATGAGTGAAATAGAAACAAAACCGCTCGCCACCAGCGCAGGCATCTTGAGTTTATTAGTCAGGCTGCCCAGAGTGATTTCTCTTGTCAGCATGATTGCCAGAATGATTAGAATCGAAATCGCACCGACGTAAATGAGCACCTGGATCGCGGCGAGGAAGTCTGCCGTTAAGCTGGCAAACAGCCCGGCAACCAGGAAGAAGCACAAGACTAACATAAGTGACGCGCGGAAAACATTTTTCAGGAGGACAACCCCTAATGCGCTGACGATAATACCAATCGCAAAGACCCAAAAAGCAACGGCCATTTATTTTTCGCCCCGCTTTTTCAAATCTTCCAGGTAGGTTGTCTGGTTAAGGAGCAGGGTTTGCGGTGGAAGTATGACCTCAATACCAGGACGGTAGTAACCGGAGCGCGGGCGGACGGCATCGTCCACCAGCAGCGCATCATTGGACCTGACAAGTTCAACACAGCGACCATCCGACGGCGTGTTCCCTGTTTTAGCTTCTTTGGTTGATGAGCAATGATAATTGGTGTTGGCATAACTATAACCGAGGTAAATGGAGATTCCGGTCGGGCACGATTCGATGCATAAACCGCAAAAAATGCACAGACCGAAATCAATCGTGAAATCGTCGGTTTTGAGTTTTTTATCTTCACCGCGGGAGACGGTCATGGAGATGGCACCTACGGGGCAGGCTCGCTCGCAGGCGCGGCAAGAGATGCAACTTACCCGATCCCAGATAATGTCCGTGCCCCTTAACCGTTGCGACATGACCAGTTTTTGCTCGGGATACTGGACCGTGATCCACTTGCGACCCAGGTGCTTAGCGGTTACATCAAGGCCACGGAGGAGCCCTTCACCGAAGTTTTTAAACGATGACATGGCCGCCTCCGGTCCGGAATTGACGACTGGCGCCGATGATAAGAATAAATGCAAGAGCAAAATTCAAGGGTACCGCCAGCCAAACTTTGTCGTTGAGCCCGGTCAGTACCAGGACGGCAGTCAGTATCAAGTTGAGCATGGCGAGCGGCAACAGGAACTTCCAGCCAAAGGCCATGACCTGATCGATCCTGAGCCTGGGGAAAGTTGCCCGAACCCACATTATGAACGTAAACACTGCGACGATCTTTATCAACAGCCAGATGAAACCAGGCAACAGGGGACCTGCCCAACCTCCCAGAAACAGGGTGCTGGCTATAGCTGAAACCGAAAGGGTTTCCGCATACTCCGTGAGGTAAAAGAGACCGAATTTCATCCCCGAATACTCGGTCTGAAAACCCGCAATGATTTCCGAGTCAGCCTCAAGAAGATCGAAAGGCGTACGATTTATCTCAGCCATGGCGGCGGTCATATAAATCAAGAAACCGAGAGGTTGCAGAAGGATAAACGGGATATTCTGGGCTTTCACGATATCGTCGAGCGAGAGAGAGCCAGCCAGCATTACAGCGCCTAGTATTGAAAGTACCAGGGGAATCTCATAACTGACTTCCTGGGCAATGGTGCGCATGGCACCGAGCAGGGAATACTTATTAGAGGATGACCAACCAGCCATGAAAATCCCGATCACTACCACCGAACTCACCGACATAATGTATAAAATGCCGATGTTAAGGTTGGCGAGCAAAGCCCCATCGCCGAATGGGATGACGGCAAAAACAGCCAGCGCCGGAACGAATGCTATGAGGGGAGCGAGGAAATGTACCGGCTTATCGGCTAATGCCGGCACAATATCTTCTTTAAGAAGGACTTTAACGGCGTCAGCCAAAGGTTGGAGCAATCCGAACGGGCCCGCCCGATTCGGTCCAGGGCGGATCTGGAAGCGTCCCAGGCCACGACGTTCGAACCAGATGAAAAACAGCACTCCGCTAATGACGAAGACGAAGATGATCAAGGTGAAAACGGCAAAATGGAGCCAGTCCATATTAACGGTCCACCTCACCCATAACGATATCGATGCTGCCGAAGATCGCCATCAGATCGGCTACCTTCCAGCCAAGGAGCATTTCTCGGATGACCGTCAGATTGATAAGGCTGGGAGCGCGGACGTGCCAGCGGTAGGGATTCTCCGTGCCGTCTGAGGCGATGAAGAATCCCAATTCGCCTTTCGGACCCTCAACAGCAGCGTATGTTTCCGAACCGGCCGGAGGTCTCACTAGTTTGGACACCTTAGCCAGCGTCTCGCCCTCAGGTAATTGTTCGACAGCCTGTTTCAATATTCGGACGCTTTGACGGATCTCTTCAAGCCGCACAATGTAACGGTCGTAGGTGTCGCCGGCTTCACCGGTCGGGATGTCGAACTCGAACCGCTCATATATGGAGTATGGCTGATCTTTACGAAGGTCCCATTTAACGCCGCTGCCCCGAAGCACAGGACCGGCAGCTGAGGCATTGATAGCCAATTCGCGTGGCAGTATACCGACACCCTTTGCCCGTACCAACGCGATCTCATTGGTTGATATGAGCCGGTCATATTCATTAACATAGCCCGGCAACTGGTTCAGAAGCTTGTTCAGAGCCGGCAAAAAATCCCTGGGAAGATCCATGGAGACGCCGCCAAAACGCATATAGTTATAGTTGAGCCGCTGGCCACAGACCATATCGAACATCTCGATGATTTTTTCGCGCTCTCGAAACATGTATAGGAGAGGCGTCATGAACGCGCCGATGTCGTTAAGGAAGAAGCCGATACCCGCGAGATGGCTGGCGATCCGCTGGAGTTCGGCCATGATAACCCGGATATACTCAGCCCGTTCAGGGACCTTAACTCCCATAAGGTTCTCGACAGCCATGCAGTAAGCATGGTTGTTGATCATCGATGAAAGATAATCAAGTCTATCTGTGAGCGGGATGTTTTTGGTGTAGTTTCTTCCTTCGGCGATTTTTTCCATACCCCGGTGGAGGTAACCAAAGATGGGCTCAACGTCGACGATCACCTCACCATCGAGAGTCAAGCGGAAACGGAACACTCCATGGGTGCTGGGGTGTTGCGGACCTATATTGATGGCGTATTGTTCGGTGTTAAGCGTCACGGTTTACCCAGTCCTTTCGCAAGGGATAACCGGGGAATCCCTCCCAAAGGAAAATCCGCTTAAGATTGGGATGACCGGTGAATTCGATTCCCAAAAGATCGAAGATTTCACGTTCTTGAAGATCAGCGCCCCGCCAAACAGGAGTGACGGATGGGAGGTTTGGCTTAGTCCGGTCGTCGAGGTCTACCTTGAAGGTGAGCCGATGCCCCTTGGTGATTGAGGTAAGGTGATAGACCATAGAGAAATGTGTTTTGTGATCAATGCCGGTAATGGAGTTCAGGTAATCCAGCGCAAGTTCGGGATCGTCGCGAAGGAACAGCACGACATCGGCCAACTGTTCGGAACGAATCATAAGCCGTTTGTCATCCGCGGCGACCGAATTTTCGCCAAAACGGTCTGCAATGCGCCGGGCGACGGAGATAAAATCCAAGTCCTTCATTATTCGCTGGTTTTCCTGGTGGGGTGCATCTTTTCGATCTTGGCGTGAATGTCCGTAATGGCTTCGATGAGAGCCTCCGGGCGTGGAGGGCATCCGGGGACGTAAACATCGATGGGCACTACTTTGTTAAAACCGGGCACCACCGAATATGATCCCTTGAACATACCGCCTGAGGTCCCGCAGGCGCCCATCGCCAGCACCCATTTTGGCTCAGGCATCTGGTCATAAATGCGCCGGAGCCAAGGAGCCATTTTCCAAGTCAATGTTCCGGCGACGATCATGAGATCAGCTTGTCTCGGGGAGGCGCGGAAAATCTCCATCCCGAACCGGGCGAGGTCGAACCTGGAGGCAGCAGTACACATCATTTCAATGGCGCAGCAAGCTAATCCAAAAGTTACCGGCCAGACTGAAGAACGTCGCGACCAATTGATGACTTTATCAACGCTTGTGAGGAGGACATTTTGAGCTAGGGGCGGTGCATTTATCCAATCGATCGGATCCGGTATTGGTATCTGGTGGCCGGCGTAAAAAGCTTCGATTTCGCCGCCTTCTCGGACGTCCATATCTATTTCTGAATATATTCCGCGATGAATGGGATCTATTGCCATTCCAATGCCTTCTTTTTCCAGGCATATATATATCCAACCGTTACGATAAATAAAAAGAAAGCGATAACAAAAAAGGCCGGTGCGCCTAGATCGCCGAGATTAGCCGCCCAGGGGTACAGAAAGACAGCCAATACATCTACGACTATTAGCATCAGGGCGAAGATATAATAGCGGAAATTGAACTGGACCCAACTGCGGCCGGTGGTCTCCATTCCGCATTCATAGGTGTCTTGTTTAACTTTGGAGGGTTTCTTAGGAACTACACCAAGATGTGTCAACAGAATGGGGATGCCCAAGGTTACCAATATAAAAACAGCCCCGATAATAATGAAGAGCCCGACGTAGCTGAATTGAGTGAGCACAGGCTTTCGACCTCCGGAATACTGGTACTAATACTAAAGTATTAAGACAGTATATAGCATCCGGGCGGTATTAGGCAAGATTGTTTCGCGAAGGTCGAACTAGCGGCTCAGCCGCTCCGGAACTATGTCCTGTACTCCATTAGAATACCTGTTATAACACCTTGAAGCAACAGAACGAAGGCAAGAAAACGGTTCTAAGCCGATCGTGGGACAGCTAACAATGTTAGCGCTAGGTACTACCTGATTCCCGCGGTTGCTTGATATTGAAGCAACTTTTGGAGTTTATCCGGATGGCTGCTCTTGAGCAGAGCCTCTTCTTTGGATATCAGGTTTTTGCGCAGAAGATCGGTTAATGACTGATCAAGGGTCTGCATGCCGTCCTTACCCGATAATTGGATGACATTCGTGATTTCGTGGGTTTTTTGCTCACGGATAAGGTTGCGGACAGCGGGGGTTGCCGTCATTACCTCAAAAGCCGGGACGCGCCCTTTAGCGTTCAGGCGCGGAACAAGAGTCTGGACAAGCACGGCTTCGATAACCTGGCTGAATTGCAGCCGAATCTGTTGTTGCTGACTGGGCGGGAAGATATCGATGACACGGTCGACAGTCTGAGCCGCATCGGTGGTATGCAGCGTACCGACTACCAGGTGGCCGGTTTCTGCCGCAGCGATAGCCGTTGATATTGTCTCCAGGTCGCGCATTTCTCCGACGATGATAACGTCCGGATCATGCCGAAGGGCGTGTTTCAGAGCGACAGCAAACGCTTTGGTATCGTCGCCCAGGTCTCGTTGAGCGATCAAGCATCTTTTATTGGAATGAAGGTACTCAATAGGATCTTCGATTGTTATCACGTTTCTTGAAGCATTCTGGTTTAGGTAATCCACCATCGCCGCCATTGTCGTCGATTTACCGGAGCCGGTTGGGCCACAGACCAGTATCATGCCCCGGGGTTTCATAATTAGTTCTTTGCAGATCATGGGAACGCCGAGTTTTTCCATTGATAATATTTGAAAAGGAACCTGCCGGAATGCCATCGAGAGCGTACCCCTCTGGCGCATCACGCTGACGCGAAAACGCGCTAAACCGACGACGCTGTATGCGAAATCGAGTTCTTTCTCACGAAGAAATGTCTCTTTTTGTTCCGGTTTGGTGATCTCGTCAAGGACTGCTTCAAGATCAGACGTTTTAAGAGGCGGAAATTCATCGCGAACAATGAGTTCACCATCGATACGCAAAACAGGTGGGCTGGGCACCCGCAAATGCAGGTCTGAGCCTCCGAGGTCAACGAGTAATTTAAGCCATTCGTCGATTTGAGACATCTCGGTTCTCCCCAAATTCCTTACTCGCTGGCTGAGACGCCATCAACCCGGTTGGCTTCGGCTTTCAGAAGTTCGGCTTCAGCTTCGGTAAAGAGGCGCCAACCGCGCCGGTCACGCGCAACAGCCGCCCCCAGGAGATCATTCTTCAGCCATCGGAATAGTGTGGTTCTGCTGATGCCTGCCAACTCGCAGACTTCAGCTGTTCGGTAGTATTTGGTGCCCTTTAATTGAAGTGACATAATTCAAAACCTGCACGGCTATATTCGGGTATACTTTAGCGCAGGAGACCATCCGCGTAAATGGCTATATAGTCATGTCCGGAGATGACCAATAGTACTAAAGGTGTTTTAACCGTACAGATCCCCAGGCGCCGACGCGCTCCCCAACAATGATTATTGCGCCGCTGACGCCTGCGATTTTGGAAGCTAACTCCAGTCCTCGTTCGATGTCTGCTGAGGTTTGAACAACGTTGCCACAAGCCGTCGCTCCTGCATCGGCAAGTATTGCTGAAGGAGCAACTATGGTTACCGCATCAGCTTTTCCGAACGAAAGCGAATGACCTACGGTTCCCGACGAGGTACAGATGCCGCATGGGGTCTCGTTAGGGAAGATTTCGATCCCGAGCTTCCCTGATAACGGTGAATCGCCGGCATAGATGCCGATTACCCGTTCCCTGGTGGATGTGATGTAAATGTCTCCGCCATTTTCGATAATTATGTCGGGGGAGTATTCCAATAATTCCTCGCCAACGAACTGGGCTACTGCCCCGGCCACCGAAGCCATGGGACCAACACCTACTTTATTGGTCGTCTCTGCCATGTCTCGGACAATCAGAGGGGCATCGGCTTCGATCTCAACCGGCTTCAATGAGGTTAGGAACGTGGGATGACCGGCAATGTAATTTTCGAGAATGGAACGATATTTCAGTACCAGTTTGCGTGCTTTACGTTCAAGGTCAACTCTAGCGCTGACGAACAGGTTTGTTTCGTTGACACTTACGGTGAAGGAAACCAGGTCGGCGCTTTCATGCCATTTGCGGTAGGTGCGAGGCTGATACATCAACCGGATTTTTCGCTTTGCTCAGCATTAAAAGATCGATTAAAAATGGAGCTCCATCGAACGTGACGGACAGGAGAGGATGCACATGCCGCAGACGACACATTTTTCCTCGTCGAAGGCAACTTCGCGGGTCAAGGGGTCAACGACAAAGGAATCCGCAGGGCAAACAGTAACGCAGGCGCCGCAGTCGGTACAGCGGGCTTCATTGCGGGTGACCTCACGGCAAAGAGTGTCAATGATGAGACCGGTCTTGGTCAGGTACTCGATGCCTTTGTCGAAATCAGAGCGGCTACCACGGAGTTCGAGAACCATATGGCCTCCATCGCTGCTGATGGTGGCTTTAAGGATGTTAAGTTCCAAATTGTAATCCTTGATCAGGTGATAGACCACCGGCCTATCCGCCAGGTGACGGGGGAACCTCAGAGATATCTTTTTACAAGTAACAGCCATATTTATATCTCACCCCCATTAATCGGCCGCTCAGTCAACGGCTTGAATTTGACCCCGCTTTCGGCTCCCGGGAGTTTAGCCACGGGAGAAGTCAATTCGAACTTACCTGAGGTGATCCACTGTTTTAAAGCCGTCGCGATCTCCCGGGCCCGTGGGTAGCTCGAAAGGGAGGCAGTTGGCACTTTTCGGCCTTTAATCTTGACGTGCCCGGAGCGCAATTCGCCATATGAGACTTCAGCGACGATGTCCGGTTTGAGTTCGGGATAGGCGCTCGAATAGTCGACAACTGCGGCAAATATCTCGTCGTCGGTAACGGTCGTGTACCTTAGAATATCCTCGTCAAGAATTGGAATTGGGACTCCGAGACCAACGGAAATAGTCACTCCGTAACCCAGCATACTGGTGCCGACAAGGTAACGGGGATTCATCTGCTTGAGGTCGCCGATGACCGCCAGGGTTCCGGAGCCTCTTTTAGGAACGCCGCCCTCGGTGCGAGGCACGCCCGGGTTGAACTGGGTGCCCTGCCAGGCGATAAAACCCTCGCCGCCGCCGAGAAAGATCTTCGTTCCTATCCCGATCGTCTTGTAATACGGGTCGTTCAAAAGCGGCGAAAGCTGACCCGCGCTGCAGTAGGTGATATTCCCCATATTGGGTTTCAATGTGCCCATGTAAGTGTAGATAGCTTCATCGGACAGGTTGACCGCCACATTATAATTCTGATACGAGTTGCGCATGTTGAAGAGGACAGCCTCGTTCAAATCCTTGATGTTGATCCATGTCTCGAGTTTCTTGCGCGGATAGCAGTCGGTGCCATACGCCGAGGCGACCAGTTTGATGTCCTTGCCCGCCACCAGTTCCTCGATGACGTGGCCACCGCCGTAGTTGAACTCGCCGGGATGAAAACGGTTGCGTGGATCGTCATCGGGCAGGGCATTGGCGCCGATCATGACATCGACTGCGGCGAAACCGGCATAGGCCGGGACATCGTTCAAAGAGACTTTGCCGCCGCCCAGCTTGATGCGCGGCTTTGAATGACCGATGTTGAAGTAGGCGCTGGAGGAACACATGGGCCCGAAAGTGCCGGTGGTTACGACGTCGACCATGGCGGCAGCTTTGGCAAGTCCTTTTTCCTTGACGACGCCGATGATCTCTTCGGCGGTAAAGACGACGGCTTGCCCCTTGCGGATCTTTTCGTTGATTTCCTCTATGGTCTTAGCCATGAGCACCTCTGCATGAGCCGGTAGTGGACATAAATATTAACATAAGCCTTTGTTGTGCGTCACATGTTGCGTTAAAAACGACTGAAACGACTCCCTGAAGCGGAGAATTGCTTTTCGTTTTCGGGCGAATTCTTCTTTTTTCGAAAACGAATCACCTGTTTGTACGTTAGAGCCCATCGTGGATTCGTTTGTGAAATCGAAAATTTCAGGCGGCGAAACCAATCGGATATTGGAGCCAATCGAACGGGCGAGAGACTTACCGCAACATCAGGCGCAAAATTATCCATGGGCGGTTATTATAGCACACCCGTACTGCTAGGTTGTCAAGCGTCTCGTGTCGTTTTTGGTCGGTTTTTGAAAATATTCTTTTTATAGATTCGATTTCCCGAGAATCCGGCAAAACCTATCGCCGATGCTTGAGCATAAACGTAATTATTTCCTATTTGTGTACTTCAACTCGGCTTCCGGTTTCCTTGACCTCCAAAAGAGAATTACCCCGAGCGTGGTGGATGCTAACAGGAACAGAAGAGGAATTATCCATTTTGCGCTCGTCGGATTAGATCCCGGAAGAGTCTCAGTGGGTTCGGATTGAGTCGGGACAGGGATAGTGGGAGGATTGGTAGTCGGGGGATTGGTAGTAGGCGGACTGGTAGTCGGTGGATTGGTCGTCGGTGGAATGGTGGTCGGGGGTGGAGTTGTTGCCGGAGCCTGTTGGACGATCAATGCGAAGCTGGTGAAATGGGTGATCTGAGCGGAGACGGTATTGGCCGTGGCATCGACAGTACCGACTAGCTTGACCCACTGCGTTCCATTCCACCAGGCAATGTAGAGGTCGGTTTCGCGCGCGCCTGCGGGGATATCACTGTCGGAATAGTTGAAAGATAGAGTGACCACCGGGTTGAAGGTGACGCCGTTTGGTCCGAGTTCGAAAGCCATGACAAGGCTGTTTTGAGGTGGGGCAGATGGGGGATTAGTTAACGGCGCAGCTGAAAGGAAAGATTGGGCGGCGCCAGCTGCGTTCCAGATGTAGACACCAACTGGCACAATAATGGTCAGTTTGCCATCAGAAGTCTTGAGCTCACCAGCAACGATTGATCTGCCATTTGGATCCATAAACGGTGAAGTTCCTGATAGATTGATACCGATAAGTTGACTGCCAAAGCCGCCGCCTCCTCCGCCGCCGCCACCGCCACTCACGGTCCACTGGGCGACGCAGGTGGTATTTGAGGCGGGCATGGTGGCAGGCACGAGTGGAATCCAGCCATTAAAGGTATAGCCAGATTTAGTCGGATTAGCTGGAGCGACTACCGCCGTTCCATAATCCTGAGTGATGGGAGAAACGGTGCTGCCGCCGTCGGAATTGAAGGTAATGGTGTACTGATTGATAGTCCACTTGGCGTAGAGGGTGGTATTGCCGGTGATGGTATCGGAGGTGAAATTCCAGGCAGTGGTGCAGGCGGCTTCCTTGAACCAGCCGCCGAAGGTATAGCCGGTCCAGGTGGGATCGGTGGGTTGGGTCACGGTGGCGCCGAAAGCAACGGAAGCATTGGCGACGGTGCTGCCGCCCTGGGAATTGAAGGAGACGGTGTAATTGATGGCAGTCCACTGAGCGACGCAGGTGATATTTGAGGCGGGCATTGTGGCCGGGACGGTGGGACTCCATCCATCGAAGGTGTACCCTGTCCTGGTGGGATTAGCCGGAGGAATGATGGCGGTGCCGAATTCCTGGGTGATGGGTACAACAGGGCTACCTCCGGCGGAGTCGAAGTTGATAGTGTAGGAATTGAAAGTGAAAGTAGCGGTGACGGACTTATTGCCGTCCATGGTGATGGTATTAGTGGTGGTGTCGCCGGAGAAGGCGCCGAAGCTCCAGCCGGCGGTCGGGGTGGGGGTGAGGGTGACGACGGTGCCGTAGGAGTAGGTCGGCTGATCGGGGGACTTAGCGATGGAACCGGAGCCGACGATATTCAGGGTAAGGGTATAGGCGTCCTGGGAGTACTGGGCGGTGATGGTGAGGTCCGAAGTAACATTATTGAAGGCAGTATCCCAGCCGGTGAAATTCCAGCCTGCCTCGGTGGTGAAAGTGGGGGCAACCGCCGCAGCGCCATGGGCGACGGTCTGGATCAGGGTACCGCCACCGGTGTGGGTGCCGTGAGCGCCGAGGTCGAAGGTGACTTGATAGGTGACCTGGGTCCACTGGGCGGTAAGGGAAGCGCCGCCGAGGGGCATGGTGGCAGGGAAGGCAGGGATCCAGCCGGTGAAAGTCCAGCCAGTTTTAGTGGGTGGGGTGGGTGGGGACAGGGCTGAGCCGTAAGCGGCGGTGATGGGATCGACGGTGGAGCCGCCATCGGAATTGAAGGTGATGGTGTAGGAATTGACGGTAAAGGTGGCGGTGACGGACTTATTGCCGTCCATGGTGATGGTATTAGTGGTGGTGTCGCCGGAGAAGGCGCCGAAGCTCCAGCCGGCGGTCGGGGTGGGGGTGAGGGTGACGACGGTGCCGTAGGAGTAGGTCGGCTGATCGGGGGACTTAGCGATGGAACCGGAGCCGACGATATTCAGGGTAAGGGTATAGGCGTCCTGGGAGTACTGGGCGGTGATGGTGAGGTCCGAAGTAACATTATTGAAGGCAGTATCCCAGCCGGTGAAATTCCAGCCTGCCTCGGTGGTGAAAGTGGGGGCAACCGCCGCAGCGCCATGGGCGACGGTCTGGATCAGGGTACCGCCACCGGTGTGGGTGCCGTGAGCGCCGAGGTCGAAGGTGACTTGATAGGTGACCTGGGTCCACTGGGCGGTAAGGGAAGCGCCGCCGAGGGGCATGGTGGCAGGGAAGGCAGGGATCCAGCCGGTGAAAGTCCAGCCAGTTTTAGTGGGTGGGGTGGGTGGGGACAGGGCTGAGCCGTAAGCGGCGGTGATGGGATCGACGGTGGAGCCGCCATCGGAATTGAAGGTGATGGTGTAGGAATTGACGGTAAAGGTGGCGGTGACGGACTTATTGCCGTCCATGGTGATGGTATTAGTGGTGGTGTCGCCGGAGAAGGCGCCGAAGCTCCAGCCGGCGGTCGGGGTGGGGGTGAGGGTGACGACGGTGCCGTAGGAGTAGGTCGGCTGATCGGGGGACTTAGCGATGGAACCGGAGCCGACGATATTCAGGGTAAGGGTATAGGCGTCCTGGGAGTACTGGGCGGTGATGGTGAGGTCCGAAGTAACATTATTGAAGGCAGTATCCCAGCCGGTGAAATTCCAGCCTGCCTCGGTGGTGAAAGTGGGGGCAACCGCCGCAGCGCCATGGGCGACGGTCTGGATCAGGGTACCGCCACCGGTGTGGGTGCCGTGAGCGCCGAGGTCGAAGGTGACTTGATAGGTGACCTGGGTCCACTGGGCGGTAAGGGAAGCGCCGCCGAGGGGCATGGTGGCAGGGAAGGCAGGGATCCAGCCGGTGAAAGTCCAGCCAGTTTTAGTGGGTGGGGTGGGTGGGGACAGGGCTGAGCCGTAAGCGGCGGTGATGGGATCGACGGTGGAGCCGCCATCGGAATTGAAGGTGATGGTGTAGGAATTGACGGTAAAGGTGGCGGTGACGGACTTATTGCCGTCCATGGTGATGGTATTAGTGGTGGTGTCGCCGGAGAAGGCGCCGAAGCTCCAGCCGGCGGTCGGGGTGGGGGTGAGGGTGACGACGGTGCCGTAGGAGTAGGTCGGCTGATCGGGGGACTTAGCGATGGAACCGGAGCCGACGATATTCAGGGTAAGGGTATAGGCGTCCTGGGAGTACTGGGCGGTGATGGTGAGGTCCGAAGTAACATTATTGAAGGCAGTATCCCAGCCGGTGAAATTCCAGCCTGCCTCGGTGGTGAAAGTGGGGGCAACCGCCGCAGCGCCATGGGCGACGGTCTGGATCAGGGTACCGCCACCGGTGTGGGTGCCGTGAGCGCCGAGGTCGAAGGTGACTTGATAGGTGACCTGGGTCCACTGGGCGGTAAGGGAAGCGCCGCCGAGGGGCATGGTGGCAGGGAAGGCAGGGATCCAGCCGGTGAAAGTCCAGCCAGTTTTAGTGGGTGGGGTGGGTGGGGACAGGGCTGAGCCGTAAGCGGCGGTGATGGGATCGACGGTGGAGCCGCCATCGGAATTGAAGGTGATGGTGTAGGAATTGACGGTAAAGGTGGCGGTGACGGACTTATTGCCGTCCATGGTGATGGTATTAGTGGTGGTGTCGCCGGAGAAGGCGCCGAAGCTCCAGCCGGCGGTCGGGGTGGGGGTGAGGGTGACGACGGTGCCGTAGGAGTAGGTCGGCTGATCGGGGGACTTAGCGATGGAACCGGAGCCGACGATATTCAGGGTAAGGGTATAGGCGTCCTGGGAGTACTGGGCGGTGATGGTGAGGTCCGAAGTAACATTATTGAAGGCAGTATCCCAGCCGGTGAAGGTCCAACCGGGCGCCGGGGTGATGGTCGGGGCGGTGGCGCCGGCGCCGTGACTCACTGTCTGTACCAACGCGCCGCCGCCGGTCCTAGTGCCGTGGTCGCCCTCGACGAAGGTGACGGTGTAGGTATTGATGGCGAAGGTAGCGGTGACGGAGACATCAGCCTGAACATTGGTGTCAGTGCGGGTAGCGGTAAGAACTGAGTCGCTCCAGGAGACGAAGTGGTAGCCGGCCGCCGGGGTGGCGGTCACCGCCGTGCCCGACCCGCCCTGGGCTACCGTCTGTGGGGTGGTGCCGGTGATGGAGCCATTCGGTCCGGCGGTGTAGGTCAGGGTGAAGGTGATCTGGCTGTACTGGGCATTCACGGTGAGGTCGGAGGTGACATTGTTAAAAGGCACATCCCAGCCGGTGAAGGTCCAACCGGGCGCCGGGGTGATGGTCGGGGCGGTGGCGCCGGCGCCGTGACTCACTGTCTGTACCAACGCGCCGCCGCCGGTCCTAGTGCCGTGGTCGCCCTCGACGAAGGTGACGGTGTAGGTATTGATGGCGAAGGTAGCGGTGACGGAGACATCAGCCTGAACATTGGTGTCAGTGCGGGTAGCGGTAAGAACTGAGTCGCTCCAGGAGACGAAGTGGTAGCCGGCCGCCGGGGTGGCGGTCACCGCCGTGCCCGACCCGCCCTGGGCTACCGTCTGTGGGGTGGTGCCGGTGATGGAGCCATTTGGTCCCGCGGTGTAGGTCAGGGTGAAGGTGATCTGGCTGTACTGGGCATTCACGGTGAGGTCGGAGGTGACATTGTTAAAAGGCACATCCCAGCCGGTGAAGGTCCAACCGGGCGCCGGGGTGATGGTCGGGGCGGTGGCGCCGGCGCCGTGACTCACTGTCTGTACCAACGCGCCGCCGCCGGTCCTAGTGCCGTGGTCGCCCTCGACGAAGGTGACGGTGTAGGTATTGATGGCGAAGGTAGCGGTGACGGAGACATCAGCCTGAACATTGGTGTCAGTGCGGGTAGCGGTAAGAACTGAGTCGCTCCAGGAGACGAAGTGGTAGCCGGCCGCCGGGGTGGCGGTCACCGCCGTGCCCGACCCGCCCTGGGCTACTGTCTGTGGGGTGGTGCCGGTGATGGAGCCATTTGGTCCCGCGGTGTAGGTCAGGGTGAATGATGATATTTGAGCTATTTCATGAGTTGCTGTCTGGAACAACGTGCCCGTGAATAAAAAAAGGATGATGAAGAGGGTAAGAATGCGGAAGATTTTGGGGCAACGTTGTGCGAACATAGACGTCTCCTCAAACAGAGTCGGTTCGGGTGTTAATTACTGTCGCAATGATACTCTCCAACCGAAAACGTGACAACAGATAATGCAAGAATCGGTTATGCCAATTGTGAAACTAGCCAGCAGTACAGGACAAAACCGTTATTTTGCCTGATTTCACCAAGCGAGATTGATGGTAGTGTGTTACGGTCAGCGGATTGAAGGAGAAAGTTAGATGAATATGGATGAAAATGGCAACCTTACCGCGAGGCAAAGGGTCGAAGAAAGGCTCCTACGAAATAAAAATACTGCGTTTACCTGGGCGGCGGTTTTGTTCTGGGGAGCTGTGTCGTTGGTTCTGGATACAATTCCCTCAGTCAACGATTCAGCTTTGGACGGCGGGGATATCTTTGCGTTGGGAGCTGGCGCGATACTACTTATTTCCAGCCTGGCGATATTCTTTGGTACCGGGTCCAGGAAGGGAGTGATGTTCCGACTCATCTTAGGATTCATTTTTCTGTGTCTGGGTCTGGGTGAGTTCACTGATCTCAATGAAAATATCGTTGTAGCTGGTATATTAGCGGGTATCGCAATGGCAATAATGCTCAACGTTTTAAAGCTTAGGGCGTAAGCCCCCAGATCGCCGCAGAGCAATAATGATAATAATGATAATAATGAGGGCGGGTCTTAAAACCCGCCCTCATCGTTTTTCTGTTTCAGATACCTAGTTTACTACTGGAGATACGGATTCCCTACGTCGTAGCCCCAGGCAGGCAATTCTTTATTCCACCATTCGGTGGCTGCATCGTTGAATTGCCGTTATCGGGTCCAGCGCCAGACTTAAAGCCTTGTGGACCGTAGCCGAAGGCATCGTCCATGGGGTTGAAGAAACCATTGAACATTCCCGTGGTCGAGGTAACACTGCCTTCTTGCGGCCACCTGCCAAACCACACGATTGGACTACTCCTCGTTTTGTTTTTAAAAGCTACTCTGTACCGCTTGTGAGGTCTAGTAGTAGGTTTTACCAAGGTCATAACCCCAGGCCGGCAACTCCTTGTCCCACCATTCAACGGCTTTGTTGTTGAAGACACCGGTAGTTGGATCTCTCCCTGGCCCCATGTCTCCGGGACCATATCCGAATGCATCGTCCATTTTCCTGAAGAAACCGTTAAACATAGATGTCGTGCTCATAGTAGCCTTGACGACTTCGTGGACCATTGCGCCAGTGCCTTTATTGAAGACACAAGCACCTTCGCATGTGCTACATTGTCCAACAGTAGTCCTGTAAATATGGCAATTCAGCATGTGGTTCTGGAACTGCTTATGACCCCGATTCGACCATCCCGCTTGCGGCTCCCAGCTTTGTTCACCGTGAGTGATAGCTCCGTTCGGGCAGACATCGGCGCACTTAGCGCAGCTATCGCAGAACCTCAGGATACCAGCATCGATCGGGTTAGTCGACTCCAAAGGAAGATCGGTTGTCAATGAGGTCGGAGTGAATCCAATCCCGGCAGACGGATTAATGCCGTGGTTGCAGGCACGTCCGAGTTCCGTCATACCGACCATAGTATCAATTCCAGGGTGAGGATAGCAGTTTTCATAGCCTCCGAACATGCACTGGTAGCCTATCCCCATCAGAAAACGCTGCGTACAGCTACCCGTCACTTCGATCATAGTATGGCCGAGGCCAGTTGAAGCGTAGCTTATCTGAGAAGGACCTGTCGCTATGTTTGCAGTGGAATTAGGACATCCAAGGCCAATGCCCCACAATGGCACATTGGGAAGGACATCTATGCCAGCATCTGAAAAGCCTTTCGGAACATCTCTGAACTGATATTCCTCGAAAACAAACTTTTTTGTCTTCTCATTAAGTTCCATATAGCCCAACATGCTAGCCCCGTACAACTTAAGAACTGACCGGAGCATACGTGAGTTTTCTTCTGGAGTCCCTTGGTATTTCGGTACTCCATATGACTCGAAGTTGGCAATAGCGCTGGAAATAACCCAGGGATTTGATGCTCCGGGCGGAAGACCATTCTGAGAGGCCAGCACCTTATCTTGCAGCCTGTAGCCAGGTTTATTTGCGGTCATCCAAGCTTTTGCATTCACTTTTCCCGGATTACTCGCTACTTTTGCGAACTCTTCAGCGGTTACGGCGCCGGGATATCCGCCACGCACCCCTGCCGCTCTGGCTCCTTGACTCTCAGGGTAACGATTAAACATGTTCCAGTCAATTTCGGTAGTAGGGTTTTCAATTTCCCTTTCTTTTATCCACCAAGGTTTTCCGGGGTGGCTCAACGAATCAGCCGACATCGCCTCATCGAGATCATGGAATACTGGTGATACTAAAGCTGCCCCGCCGATACCGGCACCCGCCAAACCGATGGCTTTCATGAATTCCCTGCGACTTACTGTACTGTGAAAATTTGACATTTAACTCCTCAATAAATTTTGATTTGTGGTCTTTCCTACCGTCATCCGAACTTTCCCGGATGTCAAGCGATCATGCCAGCCTCCTACATAAATTTAGGAAAACCATTAAGATGATACACCTAAATGTTAAAATGTCAATACGCATTTATGCGTAGAAGCGTTAATATCGTTAAATATTAGTATTACGAAACGTTAGCTCGCATAATTTGACATAATATTTGGCTAACCTAAAAATTATTACGTCAAAGGCGTCTTGGGATAGTAAGGCACTCGGCTTCAACGCCGAAGTTGATTGAATAGAGTTGTACCTTTGGACCTACAATCGGTTCCCGGGAAAAATAAAAACAAAGAATGACTTTAGGAAAATGCTATCGAATCTGATAGCTTTTGCAATTATTACAGAATGACTTGAACCTGAGAATTGATCTCGGCGCTGAGATCAATGCCTTTGATTGGGCGACCTGAACAATTCGTAATGACGCCGTTTTTTATCGCCACCAGGCCGCGGCTGAAGGCCTTAACGGTACTGCCGATAAGCGGCAATTCCCGCGCTGCCCCGTGTCGCCTGATTTCCTTAAACAACGGATTAGCTTCACCTTCGCTATTTTTAATTTCGGCAGCGGATTTATTCCCAAGCTGCGACCAATAATTATCGAAAGCCGGACCGGCTATGGGATACCGGCAATAGGTGACCACAGGCCCTTTATCCAGTTCAGGCGTCACCAAATGCATCGTCACACCGGAGGCTTCGGCACGCTCATCGATCAATTTCCAGATGACCTCTTGCCAGGTGCCAGCGGGGCCGTCGGGAGCGGCGGGGTGGAGATTGACGATATCGAACTCAGCGCAGAGTTCCGGGCCGATGACCAGCATGTAACCGGCCATGATGCAAAGCTCCGGGTGGGGGAAGACAGCAAGGTGCTTGATGATTTCCCGATCATAGTCCAAACGCCACTCGGGGAGATCTTCTACATTGGTTCCGCGTGGAGCGCCCCTCATTTCGCGGAATTTCTTATAGGAAAAACAGACTAACGGTATGCCGTAAGATTTTGCCAGTTCGATAAATTTATCAGTTTCGGGTGATTCACCGGGCTCGCGGGACATAAAAATGAATTCTATCCTGGCATCGATCTCCCTGCTGAGAATACGTTCCTGGACTGCGGTAAGCAGATTACGGGATCCCTGACCTTTCGCGGTGGTAAACCAACCGATCGGATACATCTAGGGTTTCTTCAACTTTTTCTTCAGGCGTTGAGCTGTCGAGTGAAAATGCACCAAAGGTGAATTCCGGCGGCCACAGATTTCTGCTGTCGAAAGGGATTCCAGAAATTCCTCTTTGGTTCGAAACGAAGCCATCTCCAGATACGCGTTACCCAGTTCCTCCGGACCGTGGGCATCAGAACCTGCAGAGCGTAACAGGCCATACCTTTTGGCGAATTTATCGGCGCGGCGGACGGCGGACTCTAAAAGGATGCGCGCGTTCAGCACCTCCAAGATGTCGATCTGCCCTTTCTCGGCCAAAGCTTCAACGACTTTGCTATCGAGGGCAGAGCTGCGGAGGGGGTCGAATGGGTGGGGGATGCAAACCAAACCGCCCTGTTCCTTGATGGCGGCGACGGTGTCTTCGACCGAAGTACCGCTGGGAATAGTCTCTTTGAGAAACATACCCATGATCTCGCCGTGGGGGGTCAGCACTTCCTCGGCCACGATAACGGGGAATGGAGCTATCTTCTGGAATTCAAGGGCGCCCTCGGCGGTGCCATGATCGCAGATGGCGATGGCGCCGAGGCCTACGTCTTCGCATCGGGCAAGGAGTTGCTCGAACGTCGTCGAAGCATCCATCGAGTGGAACGTGTGGACGTGTAGGTCAACTTTCAACGTAAAATCCTAAATCCTAATTTCAAAATTCTAAACAAATTCAAAGCTATAAATTCGAAAACGCCCTCTCCTTAATGCCTCTCCCACCCTGGGGAGAGGAAATGGACAGTTATTTTGGTGAAGAAGTCAATACTCTTACTTTACCATTTTCCAATACCGCGTCGTCTTCGATGCGAATACCTCCCCAACCGGAGATGTAAACGCCGGGTTCTATGGTGAAAACCATGCCCTCCCTAAGAATATCGGTGGAATTCTGGCCGAGGCGGGGGTTTTCATGAACAACCATTCCCAAGCCGTGGCCCAGGCTGTGGCCAAAGGCTTCTGCGTAACCGGCTTCAGCGATGTAATCCCGGGCGAGCTTGTCGGCTTCGGCGCCAGTCATGCCCGGGCGGATACCTTCGATCGCCACTTTTTGAGCCTGAAGGACAATTCGATAGATTTCTGCAAACTTGGAGTTTACGTCAGTGAGCCAGAAAGTTCTGGTGAGATCGGCGCAATACCCATGAAGCTTGACGCCCATGTCGATGACGAGGGGCCCTTTCACCTCGAGCAAACGGTCGGATGGTTTGGAGTGAGCCATGGCCGATGCAGGGCCGGCGGCAACGATGGTGGGAAAAGAGAGCTCGCCACCGGATTCACGAATATATTTTTCCAGCTCCCAGGCAAGCTTAATTTCGCTGACTCCGGGCCGCAGATATTTGTCCGTGATATAGATCAAAGCCTCATCGGTGATCCGGGCGGCGGTTTCCAGGGCTCTGATCTCATCGGCGTCTTTAATGACACGCAGGTTCTCGACAGCATCGCTGACGGGCACGAGTTCTGTTTTGATACCGGAAGTCTCGAGGGCGGCTTTAAATTTGTCGAAATCGGCGAGAGTCGCATAGCCGGCTTCGATTCCCAGACGAGTTACTTTCGAATCGGATACCAGTCCGGGAAACCATGTTTTAATCGGCCCCTCGATACGTTGTACACGGCAACTGGAGACTTCACCCTGTGCTTGTTCAACGTATCGGAAATCAGTGGCCAGGACGGCATCGGCGGCGGTCACAAGAACGTAACCGGTGCTGCCGTCGAATCCGGTGAGGTATTTACGGTTTTCGGGTTGGTAAATGAGGATTCCATCGATCGCCAGAGAATCAAGTTTAGTGCGCAAGTTACTGATGCGAGTTTCTGACATCAAAATTCCTTTTCATCTTCATGAGCCATAGGGTGGGAGGATAAGTACACCTTTCGGGCTTGATTTCGACTGACATGGGTGTAGATTTGAGTGGTCGACAACGAGGCATGGCCCAGGAGTTCCTGCACCACCCGAAGATCGGCGCCGCCATCCAAAAGGTGGGTGGCGAAGCTATGCCGGAGCAGGTGGGGATGGACTTCCTGGCGGAGACCGGCGGCCCGGGCATAATGCAGGACCTGCTCCTGAATCCAGCGGGCGGTCATACGGCTGCCCTGATAGTTCAAAAACATGGCATCATTTTTTCTTTTACCGAGCAGTCTCGGCCGCCCGTGCTTGAGATAGACTTTGATGGCGGCGGCGGCGGGCTGGCCGATCAGAACCAAGCGTTCTTTGGAGCCCTTGCCGACAACTCGAAGCTCCCGACTGTACAGGTCTATCTGGTTGACCTGGAGGCTTACGAGTTCCGAAATCCGAAGACCGGCGGCATAGAAAAGTTCCATGATAGCCCGGTCGCGAAGACCCTGGGGGGTGGTGGAATCCGGAGCCTCTAGGAGCTTTGTCATTTCGTCGGTGGTAAGGAATCCAGGTAATCGTTTATCCAATTTCAGGGAAAAAGCCGACAACCGGCTTCCCCGGTGGCGGTTCACCGGAAGGGGACTTTCGGCAATAAATTCTTCCCGTAAAAGGTAACGATATAACGACCGCAAGGCGGACAACTTCCGGGCGATAGACGATTTAACCACACCCTGGTCGAGGACCCATGCCATGTACCCGCGGACGACGTGTTTATCGACATTGTCCGGGAAGGTGAGTTTTCTCATATCGAGATATTGGAAAAAACCCTTGGGTTCTCCTTCAACCAGATTGCCTTTCAGATCCGCCACGTAATTCCGCACGGTTCGAGGCGACAGGTTTTGTTCAGCCTGCAGGTAATTCATAAAACCATCGAACCAATCTTGCGGTAAGGTCATTCCAGGCTATTTTTCCTTGGCAGTTGGCTTGCTGCGAGTCGGCTTAGCCCGTTTGGCCGAAGTTTTGATTTTTGCCTTTGCAGTAGTCGATTTGGAACTAGAAGCTGCTGATGAGGTTGTCGATCTCCTGAAAAATCTCTTGCCCTTGTAATCGGCGCATTCAGGGTTCTGGCAGCTTTTTTGACCGGGTTTCAGTTCTCCCATGATGCCCCCGCATTTAGGGCATGGTTCCGGAAGCGGTTTGGCGTTCATGGCAAAGGAGTGCTTGGGAAAGGCGCTGCAGCCGTAGAACAGCTTGCCTTTCTTGGTGTACCGCCCGATGATCTCGCCCTTCTCCGGGCAATTGGGGCACATAACCCCGGTGCGGATCCGGAACGACTGGCGGAACCCACAGGCAGGACATTCCATGTACTTGCCGAACCGGCCGACTTTGATCAGTAATTTTTCTTTGGAACATTGCGGGCAGCACTCATCGGAAATTTCGATTGGCATGGGAACCCGCTCGAGTTGTTCTTCAGCGGTGGCCAGGTCTTTCTCAAATGGAGCGTAGAAATCGCGCACCACTTTAACCCAGTCAAGACCCTCGTCGGCGACTTTATCCAGCTTGTCTTCCATCTGGGCGGTGAACCCGGTATCGATGACCTCGGGGAACTGCTGTACCAAAAGGTCGCTGACCGCCACGCCAAGCTCGGTGGGCTTGAAAGCTCCCTTATCCTTGGTGACGTATTCTCTTTCCTGGACGACGCCCAGGATCGGGGCATAAGTTGAAGGACGGCCGATTCCGAATTGCTCCAATGTTTTCACCAGCGTCGCTTCGGTGAAGCGGGGCGGCGGTTGGGTGAAGTGCTGTTCCGGCTTGATGCCGGCCTTCGGATCGAGCAGCTTCAACATCTCGTTTTCCGAGAGAGATGGCAGGGGAGGAGTTTTGGCTTCTTCTTCCTCGTCACGGCCTTCAGTGTATAGCGCCATGAAACCGGGAAAGGTGTTTTTCGAATTTTGTGCCCGCAGGGTATAGCGAGTCTTAGAGGGTGTCTTCCTCGCATCGATGTCGATGGTGACGTTCTCGAACACAGCCGCGGCCATCTGGGAGGCGACCATGCGCTGCCAGATGAGCTGGTAAAGTTTGAACTGGTTTGGCTCCAAGAATTCCCTTATGGCAGCCGGCTCGCGCCGGGTGCTGGTCGGGCGGATGGCTTCGTGAGCTTCCTGGGCGCCTTTGACCTGCCGCGCAAATAGACGGGGAGACTTGGGTAGGAAGTTAGAACCGAATTTTTCGGCGATGAAGTCTCGCGTTTCGGCAATGGCGGAAGATGCCACATGAGTTGAGTCGGTACGCATGTAGGTAATCAAACCGACACTGCCTTCGGCGCCGACCGAAAGACCTTCGTACAGTTGCTGGGCAACGGCCATCGTTTGCTTGGCTGAAAATCGCAACTTGCGATAGGCTTCCTGCTGCAGGGTGCTGGTGATAAATGGCGGCGCGGGTTGGCGAGGCGAGTCTTTGGAGGTCACCTTGGCTACCGAATATTCCGCGGGCTTCAGGTCGGCGACGATGTCTCCGGCGGCGGCTTCGTTACCGATGGCAATTTTTTTCTTATCGCCCGATCCGATGAGAAGAGCCTTGAAACTTTTTGGGGTTGAAGGGACCAGCTTTGAAAGCTCGACCTCGATGGTCCAATACTCATCTGCTTTGAAGCCAAGTATTTCACGTTCGCGATCGACAATAATCCTTAGGGCGACGGATTGGACCCGTCCGGCGGAGAGGCCGCGTCGGACCTTCTGCCAGAGAAGGGGTGATAACTTGTAGCCCACCAAACGATCAAGGATCCGACGCGCCTGCTGAGCGTTAACCAGATTCATGTTGACATCGCGCGGTGATTTGAAGGCTGCGGCTATGGCTTCCTTTGTAATCTCGTGGAAAGTGACGCGGCGGCATGGCACGGATGGGGTGCAGGTAGCTTCTTTCAAGTGCCAGGCAATAGCCTCGCCTTCACGGTCGGGGTCTGTCGCCAAGTACACAGTGCCAGCTTTTTTGGCGGCTTCCTTGAGTTCTTTGAGCACGGTAAGCTTGTCTCGCATATTGAGATATTGCGGAGCGAAGTCATGGTCGACATCAACACCGAGCTTGCTTTTCGGCAGGTCGCGGACGTGACCCATCGAAGCTTTGAGTGTATACCCGGAGCCCAAGAATTTTGCGAGGGTCCTGGCTTTTGCCGGGGACTCTACAATCACCAGTTTCTTATCGGTTGCCATATTTTAACTAAGTGTCTCCTTAATCTGACGGGCGAGGGCGTAATTCATACCGCCCAATTGTTTAACCATTCCCTTTAATTCCATCATGGCCAAGGTGCTGCTGACTAATGGCGTGGGCAGACCGGAGGCCCTACACACCTCGTCTATGTGCACCGGTTCGACACCCAAGTACTTCAAGAGTTGCTTCTCAGTGTCATTTTCCGGCAAGACTTCTTTGAATTCAAGCTGACCGGCGACGGCTCTGACGTTTAGTTCTTCCATTATATCGGCGGCGTTGCGGACCAGTTTGGCGCCCTGCTGGATGAGGCGGTTGGTGCCAGTGCTTTGGGGTGACAGGATGCTGCCTGGTACCGCAAACACCTCGCGATCCTGTTCCAGTGCATAATCCGCCGTGATAAGGGCGCCTGAACCATTGCCAGCCTCAGTGACGAGGGTGCCGAGGGTCAATCCGGAAAGGATACGGTTCCGCCGGGGAAAATTTTCAGGACGAGGTCCGGCGTCGATGGCGCACTCTGAAATCAGAGCCCCATTTTCCAAAATTTGTTTGGCCAGCGCAGCATTCTCAGCCGGATAGATGACATTGACGCCGCAACCCATTACAGCGATGGTGCGCCCCCCGTTTTTGAGAGCGGTCTGATGAGCAATAGTGTCGATACCTCGAGCCAATCCGCTGGCGATGGTTATGCGGTTGCGGCTGAGTTCGGTAACCAATTCTTCAGTGACCTGCCGGCCATAGACGGTAGGTTTACGGGTGCCTACAACGGCA
Source organism: Dehalogenimonas etheniformans (assembly GCF_014672715.2). NCBI lineage: Bacteria > Bacillati > Chloroflexota > Dehalococcoidia > Dehalococcoidales > Dehalococcoidaceae > Dehalogenimonas > Dehalogenimonas etheniformans. The sequence goes on from NZ_CP058566.2 coordinate 791,159, forward strand.
ATCGATAGCTCATCTTCGGAGAGGAGGTTACCCTTTACATAAAGTACCGGTGGGTAATCGTAAATCTCTTTGAGCCGGGAAGGGTAGACCTTGTCGGCGAGCGTTAAAACCTTTACCCCGGACTTGGCGGCTTTTTCCAGCTCACGTTCGGGATCGATCCGCGGCCGCCAATAAGAGATAGCTTTGAGGGTGCCGGAATCGATGCCGGACTTTGCCAGTTCTGACGCCTCGGCGCGCCAGGCGGTTGCCAGGTCACCAAAGTGATTTTCCAGTAGCGACAGACGAACCCGGCCGATACCGGGAATGAGGCTGAAGCCTACATGGCAGGCGGTTAAAGATAGTTCGCTCAAAGCGGCGCAATTCTAGCACGAGAAAAGAAAATAGAAAATGGAAAAATGGTAAAAGGGATCGATGTTTGTTAAACCAGTTCGTTGAATTTAAGGCACCAGACCATGGTCTTTAAGCACTTGTTGCTCGTCGCCAGTAATGTAACTGAAAATTTTTGGCGCCCCGGAAGTATCTTCTAAAAGGTAGATAACATCAAAGTCGATAAAAACGGTTTCGCCATTTTGCTTCAGGTATTCGGAGTGCCAGAAGATCCTGACCATATCATGCTGCGGGTCAAGAGGAGTAATCTCGACAGATTTAACTGTCATGGAAGTGGTGCCGATACTACGATAAAATTCCGAGCCTCGCGGGATCATCGCACGGAACTGGTCATCATTTTTGGCGCAAATGACACCCCGAGTGCTGGCCTCAATAAAACACGGAGCGAAAGCGGATGCAGTGGTTTCTACATCCAGGTTGCCGGTTAGACTTTCATTGAATCGCCGGGCGTAGTCCGCAAAGAATTTTTCAATGTCGGCTTTGGTTGCCATTTTATGTTTTGGTGCAGAAAGAAAATGGCGGAGAGGGTGGGATTCGAACCCACGGTCGAGTTGCCCCGACTCACGCTCTCCAGGCGTGCCTGATAGACCACTCCAGCACCTCTCCGCGAGAGCGATACTGCTGCCTGTTGAGCCCGCCAATGATAATAAAAGTAGGGTTAATAGTCAAACGGGTGAAGATTAGGGGCTCATTCTGCCATTAATACGTGGATTTACCGATTCAAAAAATGATGTTTTGCTTATGCCATGAACTTAGAGAGAGAAGAAATGAAGATAAAATTGCTCGTCTGTATTCCGGTTTTGATAACAGGTCTCATTCCGCTTATTAGCGGGTGTACACCTTACACGAACCCGCCGACCACTGTCGAAGCCCAAATTGATCCTGCGGCCGTCTTTACCGCTAATTGCGCCATCTGCCACGGTGCTGCAAGAACGGGTACCTCAGTTGGACCCAATATCACACCGCCGTTTCTAACCACCTACACCGAAGCGACATTGGCGGCATTTATCTCCAGCCATCAGACGGGGCCGACGCTACCAGCAGCTGATTGGCCAGCATTGGCAGCGTACCTGATAAATACGCAATGATATCGGAAATATCAACTCGTCAGCGGGGATTAGTATCAGGTTGTGGGTGGCGGAGAGGGTGGGATTCGAACCCACGCTCCGCAGAAACGGAGATCGCTTTTCGAGAGCGACACCATAAACCGCTCGGACACCTCTCCGCCGGGTATTTTAACGGAATAGGCGCTGAAAGTGAAACTAACTTCGAGACACTTGTTGACGTTATAATCAACGTATGAAGGCATTTGTTGTTTTGTGCGCGGTAATAGGACTGTTGTTTCCGATTACCGCCTGCCAGGAATTCGACCGGTCTCTGGCTCCCATCCAGAGCGTTTCCTTCGATATTTCGGAAGCCGACCCACTGGCCGATGTAACCGTCAACATCGAATACGGTTTGCCGGACGGCTGCTATTCTTTCGACAAAACAAAAACGGTCGAGATTACCGGTGGCTTCGATATCGGCGTCTGGATTAAAAGACCGGTCAATTCCCAGGCCTGCACGGCGGTGTATACCATCGAATCAACGATGGTCGATCTGGGTAAAAGATTTAGTCCCGGAAACACTTACGCCATCAGGATTAATGGTGAAGACCATTCTATAACCATACCCAAGAAGGGTACCAGTCCGGATACGATTATTAAACCCGCGATCATCAGCAAAGTAGAGATACGCATTGCGGAATCATATCCACCGCAAGTATTCATCGATATCCGGGGATTGCTGACCGATTCCTGTACCACGCTAAACGGTGTCGATACGAAGCGTCAGGGGAATGTAATAGACATAACGGTTACAACCCAACGGCCGAAAGATGCGGTGTGCGCCCAGGTGGTTTCATATTTCAGCACGACCGTGCCTCTGGGCTCGGATTTCGCCGCCGACCAAACATATACACTTAGAGTCAACGGGCAGGCTCAACAGTTTAATCTTAGTGGAAATCCTAATCAGACGTTAAGACCGACACAAACGGCGACCCCTCCCATTACAAAACCGCCATCAAGCGCGGTACCGCCAGAAAGTGTTCTACCGCCGACAACCTTTCCATCTCCCGGACGAACTGGATAATCACCGGCACGGGAATTTCAGTCACCATGAGATAGAAAAAATCGGGACTTCAGTCCGTTCGCAGAAAATCGGTTTTCGATCAAAAACGGTGCGGAATTCATTTGGCACCAGCCGACCTAATCTGGTAAAGTTGCCTCCGGCATGGAAACTGAAGCACTCGTCTTTAAACTGATCCTGACTTTCGGATTGGTTTTGCTGGCAGCCCGTATTGGCGGCGAGGTAGCAGAACGCTTTTTCAAACAACCGGCTGTTATCGGCGAATTGGTCGCAGGTATTATGGTTTCGCCGTTTTTACTCGGCGGTTTGTTAAACGATCCAGCCATCCTGAATTTTGCGACCATCAACGGTTATCTTGCGGATGGCGGATTGGAGGTGGAAGGGTTTAATCCCCTCCAAATCGTTTCAGAGATCGCGGTGATCGCACTTCTATTCGTGGCCGGGTTGGAGACTGACGTACGGGCTTTTGTTAAGAACGCCTTTACCGGCGCCCTGGTGGCGGTTGGCGGAGTCACCCTACCGTTCGTTCTCGGTTTCTTTGCCGCCAAGTACTTCTTTCCCGACATCGGCACTATCGGTTGGCTATTTACCGGCGCCGTGCTTACGGCGACCAGTATCGGTATTACCGTGCGTATCCTCATGGATATGGGAAAACTGGGCACCCGCGAGGGGACCATCATCCTAGTGGCCGCGGTTATCGACGATATTTTGGGATTGGTAATTCTTTCCATAGTAGTGTCGATGGCAAAGACCGGGGAATTATCGCTTGGCAGCGCCCTGGTGACTGGTGCAATAGGCTTCGGAGTATGGCTGGCGATCCTGTTTATCGGCTATTTCGGACACCGGTACATATCCAAATTCCTGCTGACACCGTTCAAGGAATCCGGGCTTATGCCAATCACCGCCCTCATCATCGGCATCATTATCGCGTACGCCGTCACCCTGGTTGGGTTGCATCCGGTAGTCGGGGCATACGTTGCCGGTTTGATGTTTGCATCGACGGGGGAGAGGGAACAAATCATCGCCCAAACCAGGCCGATCATGCTTTTCCTAGCGCCGTTCTTCTTTGCCTACCTCGGCATGCAGGTCGATTTGAAAGAAATTGCGGCTGTGATCATTCCGGCGGCCGTGATTATAATTCTCGCGGTAGTAGGCAAGATCGTAGGCTGCTATCTCCCGGCGCGCTATATCGGTAAATGCGACACCAGAGGCGCATTAGTGGTCGGCATGGGTATGGTGCCGAGGGGTGAAGTTGGATTGATCGTAGCAGGCGCAGGACTCCTAGTCGGCGCAATAAGCCGCGACATTTTCGGAGTGGCCGTCGCCGTGAGCCTGGTGACAACCCTCATCGGACCCTCCCTAATCAAGCCGTTTTTCAAAAAGCCAACTACCGCTAAACCGCCAACTATTGTCCCTTCCGGGCGTTGAACAGGTCCCGGTAGCATGTGAACTCCGATTCTCAATTTGTCACGTTAGCATTAAATAAGTTAAAATAGACGTCTATCCCATCTGCCCCTGTAGCTCAGGTGGATAGAGCACCAGCCTCCGAAGCTGGTAGCGAGCGTTCGAGTCGCTCCAGGGGCATTTCCTGCGTAGTAACTTTTTTCAAGAGGGGGGAGGAGCTACTATCGACAGCGAACTTATCGAGATCAGGTGGCACGGGCGCGGCGGCCAAGGAGCCGTCACCTCGGCCGAACTTATCGCGCAGGCGGCTATCGCCGAAGGCAAATTCGCGCAAGGATTTCCGAGTTTCGGTCCGGAACGGCGGGGTGCGCCGGTCATGGCCTATAACCGGATCAGCGCCCACAACCCAATCAGGAACCGCGCCGGCATTACTCAGCCAGACGTGGTGGTTGTCCTTGACCCGAGCCTTTTGGCTATAGGAAAGGTGACATCCGGGCTAAAGGACGGCGGCATCGTCATTGTCAACAGTTCTAAAGCTACTGACGCTTTTCTGGATCTTTCGCAAAAGTGGAATGTTGCTGTAATCGATGCAACCCGCATCGCGAGAGAAGAGCTGGGTGTGCCGATTGTTAACACCACCATGCTCGGTGCGCTTCTCAAGGCGACCGGCGTCATCGACCTGGCAGCAATGACCGAGCCGTTGAAAGCCCGCTTCGGCCGGCTGGCGGAAAAGAATATCAAAGCTCTCAAGCGGGCATTCGAGGAAACCCAGGTAAAGGAGTTGAAGACCGTTGGCTAAATCGGAATTCGAATTAACCTGGCAGGATATCGAAATTGGCGCTGCGGTCACCGAACCAGGAAGCGCCGCGGCATACAAAACCGGCGACTGGAAATCCCAGCGGCCGACCTACGACTATTCCCGGTGCCTCAAGTGCGGCATCTGTTACGTTTTTTGCCCTGAAGGCTGCGTCCGGCAGAATCAGAAGGGCCAGTTTGAAGCAAATCTGTTTTATTGCAAAGGGTGCGGCATTTGCGCCTACGAGTGTCCCACGCGGGTCATCGTGATGCGGGAAGAAGAGGAGCAATAATGGGGAAACGTGTTGGTGTAGAAGTCTCCATCGCTCTTGCCGATGCCGTAAAACTAGCTAATGCCGACGTCATCGCCGCCTACCCGATCACCCCCCAGACCCACATTGTGGAGCACCTGGCGGAACTGGTGGCTGAGGGCGAACTTGACGCTGAGTATATTCCGGTAGAATCGGAGCACTCCGCGCTTTCCGCCTGCCTGGGTTCGGCGGCGGCTGGCGCCCGCACTTTCACCGCAACCGCGGGCCAGGGGCTGGAACTGATGCACGAAGTTCTCTATGTCGCCTCCGGCATGCGCTTGCCCATTGTTATGGCGGTGGCCAACCGTGCGTTGTCATCTCCGCTGTCGGTGTGGGGCGACCATTCCGACGCTATGGCGGTCAGGGATACCGGCTGGATCCAGATATTCACTGAGAACGGCCAGGAAGTAGTCGATCAGACCATCTGCGCCTTCAGAATCGCCGAGGACCCCAGAGTTCTTCTACCGGTGATGACACACCTCGACGGCTTCAACTTGTCCCATGTTATCGAGCCGATCGAAATGCCATCTGAAGAAGAAGTCTGTGACTTTCTGCCGGTCAGGCGCAACCCCCTCACCCTGCACCCATCCAAGCCGGTGGCTATGGGTGATTTTGCTCCTCCGGTAGTATATACAGAAGCCAAGTGGGCCCAGGAACAGGCGATGATGGCGGTCAAGCCGATCATCCTGGATATCTGGGACGATTTCGCTAAAAAATTCGGCCGCGAGTACAAACCGGTAGAGTGCTATAAATGTGACGGCGCCAAGAACCTGCTGTTCACCATGGGCAGCTTCTCCGAGACTGCAATGACTGCTGTCGACAAGCTCAGGGACGCGGGCATTGACATCGGCCTGGTGCGTCTCCGATTGTGGCGGCCGTTCCCGTTCGAGGAATTCCGAGCCGCAGTCAAGGACGCGGAGACACTGCTTGTGCTTGACCGCTGCATCTCATCCGGCGGCCCCGGCGGCCCCGTGGCCTCGGAACTCAAGGCGGCTCTTTATAACGAAGAAAAGAAGCCTAAAGTGGTCAGTTTCGTCGGCGGGCTGGGCGGCCGAGATATCACCGTGGCGGGTTTTGAGAAGATCATCATTGACGGACTGGAACTGGCGGCTAAAGGCCAGGAACGGGAGTATGAGATCGTGGGGGTGAGGGAATAATGCAGAACCTTGGAGTTTACGCCTCCCGATTAGTAACCAAAGAAGAAAATTTTGTCCCTGGGCACCGTGCCTGCATCGGCTGCGGCGAAGCCCTGGCGGTCAGGCTGGCAGCCAAAGCCTTCGGTAAGAATACTATCGTAGTCAACGCTACCGGCTGCATGGAAATTGTGGCTTCCCAGTTACCTTACACCTCGTGGAAATTACCCTGGATCCATACCCTGTTTGAGAACTCCGCCGCAGTTGCCTCCGGTGTGGAATCGGCGTTGAAAGTCCAGATGCGCAAGGGCAAGATCCCGCAGGAAGACATCAAGGTGGTGGCTATCGGCGGCGACGGCGCCACGGTCGACATCGGACTTCAGGCTATCTCGGGTGCTTTCGAGCGCGGTCATGACTTTCTTTATATCTGCTTCGACAATGAAGCATATATGAACACCGGCATCCAGCGGTCTTCTGCGACGCCTTTTGGCGCTTCGACCACGACCTCTCCCGCCGGCAGGGCAAAAGCCGGCCAGATGTCCTGGAAGAAAAACATGCCGGAGATCGCCGTCGCCCATAACATTCCTTATGTGGCCACCGCATGCCCGAGCTATCCCTTCGATCTGATCGAAAAGGTCAAGAAAGGCATGGCGACCAAAGGCCCGGCTTACATTCACGTCCTTTCAGTATGTCCCACCGGCTGGCGCTGCGACACCGAGATCAGCGTCATGCTGGGACGCCTGGCGACCGAAACCGGGGTGTTTCCGCTCTACGAAGTGGAGAACGGGAAATACAAGATGAGCCTGGTACCGGAGAAACTGAAACCGGTCAAAGACTACTTCAAACTTCAGAGGCGGTTCCGCCACTTGAAACCCGAAGCGATCGACGCCATCCAGGCGCGGGTGACTGAAGAATACGAGAAACTACTGGAGAAAGCGGTATGACGCTTGATACCAAATCTTACGCCGAGGTGGTAAACACCATCCTGGCCAAGTATGAGCAAGACGCCGCCATGCTGGTCGGCATCCTGCAGGACATTCAGTCAGAACTGAACTACCTGCCCAGGGAATGCCTGGTGATGGTCGGCGAAGAGCTCGATATCCCGCTTTCACGTGTATACAGCGTGGCTACTTTTTTCAAGGCGTTCAGCTTGAAACCCCGCGGTCGCCACAGCCTGCATGTCTGCATGGGCACCGCCTGCCATGTCAGGGGAGCCGAGAAGGTGCTCGATAAGCTGCAAACCGAACTCTGCCTTTGCGCCGGTGAAACCTCGCCCGACATGAAATTCACCCTGGAAACGGTCAACTGCGTCGGCGCCTGCGCGTTGGGACCGGTGGTGGTCGTCGACGGCGAGTACGCCGGCCAGGTCACGACCGATAAGGTCAAATCCATCTTAGAGGGTTGTAAATAATGGTCATCGAAGAAAAGACCCTCAAGCGGTTGAATTCCCCTGAAGAGCTTGAAAAGTTCCGCCAGGAGTTAGCCTGCGCTTCATCGGCAAAAACAAAGACCATAACTATCTGCTGCGGTACCGGCTGTTTGGCGTACGGCGGCGCCAAGGTGGCTCAGGGATTCAAAGAAGAGATCAAAGCCCGCGGGCTGGAAAATGAGGTCGAGGTCAAGACGACGGGCTGCCACGGCTTCTGCGAGCGCGGTCCGCTGGTAGTCCTCCGCCCGGAGAACATCCTCTACCAGAGGGTTAAATCCTCTGATATCGGCGACGTCATTGACACCGTCAAAGAGGGCAAGATCGTCGACCGGCTGCTTTATACTATCCCTGGCACTAAGACCATGGTGACCTACGAACATGACGTCCCATTTTACAAAAAGCAGATGCGCCTGGTATTCGGCGCCAACGGTTATATTGATCCGACCTCAATACAGGATTACATCGCTTGCGGCGGTTACTCAGCCCTGGCTAAAACACTCCACTCTATGACATCGGATGAGGTCATCTCCGAAATCAAAAAGTCCGGGTTGAGAGGCAGGGGCGGTGGCGGTTTTGCCACGGGCGCCAAGTGGCAGAGCACACGCGAAGCCCACGGCGAAACGAAATATGTCATCTGCAACTGCGACGAGGGAGACCCCGGGGCGTTCATGGACCGGTCTCTTATGGAAGGCAATCCCCATTCCATACTTGAAGGCATGGTGATCGCTGCTTTTGCGGTCGGCGCGAATCAGGGCTATATCTATATCAGGGACGAGTACCCGGTAGCGGTAAAGCATGCCGAAAAGGCCATCTCTCAGGCAGCGGCAATGGGCCTCCTGGGCAAAAATATCCTGAGTTCCGGATTCGATTTTAGTGTCAAAATCAACCGGGGCGGAGGAGCCTTTGTCTGCGGCGAATCCACCGCCCTAATGGCATCGCTCGAAGGCAGGGTGGGTGAGCCCCGGGCGAAATACATTCACACCTCAGAACGCGGTTTGTGGGATCAACCAACGGTGCTCAACAACGTCGAAACTCTGGCGAATGTGCCTCTTATTATTAACAATGGTTCCCAGTGGTTTTCCAACATCGGTACCGCCAACAGCAAGGGCACCAAGATCTTCTCGCTGGTGGGCAAGGTTAACAACACCGGCTTGATTGAAGTGCCGATGGGTATCAGCCTCCGCGAGATCATCTACGATATCGGAGGCGGCATTCCCAAGAATAAGAAATTCAAGGCAGTCCAGACCGGCGGCCCATCCGGCGGATGCCTGCCAGAATCTAAACTTGATATGCCCGTCGATTTCGACGAACTGACCCGTGCCGGATCGATGATGGGCTCAGGCGCGATGATTGTCATGGACGAAGACAACTGCATGGTGGACATCGCCCGATATTTCCTGTCATTTCTTGAAGGTGAATCTTGCGGAAAGTGCGTGCCCTGCCGTGAAGGCCTGAAGCGGATGCGCCAGATCCTGGATCGCATCATTTCCGGACAAGGCAAAGAGGGGGATATCGAACTTCTAGAAGACTTGTCCGAGACCCTGACCTGGGGCGCCCTGTGCGGTCTCGGCAGCGGCGCCGCCAACCCCATCATGTCCACCATCCGCTATTTCCGAGACGAATACGAAGTGCATATTAAAGAAAAACGTTGTCCCGCCGGTGTTTGTAAACCACTGATCACCTACAATATCGTCGAGGCTAATTGCCCTAACTGCACTTTGTGCATCAAGGCTTGTCCGGCTGGCGCCATCACCGGCCGGGGTAAGAAAATGCCGGTTGTACTGGACCAGTCCAAGTGCACCAAGTGCGGCGCCTGCTTCGACGTCTGCCGCTTGAACGCCGTGGAGGTACGATAGCCAATGGTTAAAATCAATATCAACGGCCGTGACTTTGAGGCCGAACCATGCCAAACAGTGCTTTCGGTGGCTCAATCGGCCGGCATCGATATTCCCACCCTGTGCCACACCGAAGCTGTCGCTGATTACGGTGCCTGCCGAATATGCCTGGTCGAGGTGGAAAGGCGTGGTCGCAAACGGCTGGTGACCTCCTGTCTCTACCCTGTCGAAGAAGGCATCAAGGTTACAACCGATTCCGAACGGGTGAAAAAAGTCCGGAAAACGATCATCGAACTTCTTCTGGCGCGATGTCCTGAGTCGGAGGCCATCAGGGACATGGCCGCCAGCATGGGGATCAGTGAATCGCGTTTCGCCCTTGAAGACAAAGCCGAAAGCGGCACCTGCATCCTTTGCGGCTTGTGCACCCGTGTTTGCTCCGAAGTTGTCGGTGCGTCAGCAATCAGCCTGGTCAACCGCGGGACCGCCCGCGAAGTCGCCCTGCCTTTTTACGATGAAGCCAGTTCATGTATCGCCTGCGGCTCTTGCGCCTACATTTGTCCTACTGGCGCTATCAGCCTGGTGGACGCAGGCAGCAAACGGATCATTTCCTGGCCGAACGGTACAGTGGATTTCCAGATGAAAGAGTGTGCCCGCTGCGGCACCCATTATGCCCCCGTACGACAGGTGGAGTACATGGTTCAGAAATCCGGTTTGTCGGCAACCGAGTTCGAGCTTTGCCCTGATTGCCGCAAACTCGATTGACCTCTTGTCGAATAACCAAGATACAAGATACAATAACCAAGCGGGCCGGGTCGGCAAGCCCAGGTGACAAGTTCCGATTTTTACTAATCTGGTTATCAGTGTGTGAGATTTATTCTTCGGGGTGTAGCGCAGTTGGTAGCGCGCAGCGTTTGGGACGCTGAGGTCGGAGGTTCGAGACCTCTCACCCCGAGTTTCCCCTCCTGTCTGCCCAACCCCAAATTCTAAGTACCAAGCTCCGAATCCCAAACAAATCCAAAATCCAAAGCCTAAAGTACCAAATACCGGGCTTTTTTGTTTGAGGCAGATCCCTTCAGCAGTCTCGAGCAGGCTTAGGATAGAACTCGAATTTGACTTACAGCTGCCATCCCCTGACAATGGAAAGAAACGGAGGACACAGATGAGTTCCAAGACTGTCACGTTGAAGGTCAACAGTGTCAACATTCCCCTGTCATTCTTTGTCCAAACTTATTTTGATAGGGTGATGGACGGTATCGTGGGATCTCTCGAACACACCGGCACCGTGGAAACGCTCATGCTTGATGGTTCGAAAGATGCAATTGCGTTGACTCTGAACGGCTTGCCGGTGGCTATGAACGAGTTTGTCCGCCATATTGTTCGGAGGACCGCTGAGGGGATGATATCCAGCCTCAGGGGAGTCGACCAAATCAATACTTTCAATATCAGCGTCGCCGCGGGTAAATAGGGATGGGCACCTCTTTTTTTCGATGCGGTTGTTCGATGGACGGTAACAAGATACAATTAGCCCATGTCTTTTCGTCTATCTTCCGAGCCGCAGCTCAATTCACCTGATCTCATCGTCGGTTGGCCGGGTATCGGTAATGTCGGTCTGATGGCTGTTGAAACACTCAGAAGACAACTGAACGCTGAGTATTTCGGGGAGATCGAACCAGAACCTTTTTTCTATCCCTCCGGCGTCGTCATCAAGTCGGGAGTATTGGAAACATTGAGTTTCCCGGGCAGCCGGTTCTATTACAAGAAAACCACCCAACGGGACCTGATCCTTTTCATCGGCGATGAGCAACCCGCGGAAACGGGTTCCACTTATGCTTCCGGCGGAAAAGCCTACGAGATGGCTAACCTGGTAGTCGATGTGGCCCAAAAATTCGGCTGCCGGCGGGTATTCACCTCCGGCGCCGCGGTTTCACCCATCCATCACAACTATACTCCGGGGGTCTGGGCGGTTGCTACCGATACGAACCTGCTCAAAGATATCGACGAAGCTAGAGCCAGACGGTTCAAAAGCGAATTGCAGGGTAAAACCGCTCAAGCGAACATCAGCGGCCTGAATGGCTTGCTGATCGGCGTAGCCGCACAGCGTGGCATCCCGGCAGCCTGCCTCATGGGCGAAGTGCCGGACTACCTTGCCCGGGCGCCCATGCCTTACCCCGCGGCGAGCCGCTCGGTGCTTGGGCTGATCTCGCGTTTTTATAACCTAAGCCTTGATCTCAGTGAGCTTGACGAGATGCGCCGCCAGCTTGGCGACATGATAGAGCAGTTCTTCAACCAGTTCCCCGACGAGTTGAAAGAGAAGATTTCGCAGCGGGCACAGGTCAGGGCAGAGGTTGAGGACGGGGAAGCCATTACCGACGAGGATAAAAAGTGGATGGCCGACCATATTGAAGACCTGTTCCGTCCAGCCGGAGGCAGCAATGACCGGGCAGCTTAAATACGTATCTACCCCTCAGCTCAGACGACCGGTGCTCATTGCGGGCTGGCGGGGCGAGGCCGGGAATATCGGTGAGCGGGTGGTGTCGCTCATCAACGAGGCGATGGATCTCAAATCGCTGGCTGAGATCGAGCCTGTCGGCTTTTTTCAGTTGTCCGGGGTCGAGGTCACCAGGGACCTCGCGCGCCTGCCCGATTGCCGCTTCTATTATTCAGAGGCGTTTAATTTGATCACGCTGCTATCGGATGCCCCCTCCTTTGAGGTGTACCAATTCATCAAGAACGTCCTGGATGTAGCCGCCAGGTTTGTGGTGAGTCATGTTGTGGTACTTTCCGGCTTTCCGGCGATGGCGTCGCATAACACACCCAGCCAGATGCTGGCCAACCTTTCAACTCCACTTCTCAAGGACTGGTTAGCCGGCGAGTTGATCAACACCGGAATAGACTATTCTTCTCCACCGGGGCAGAAACCGCCGATCAGCACCTATCTAACATGGGAGGCCAAACAGCGCGGTATCGAAGCGGTTTCACTGTGGCAACCGATACCTTATTACCTGGCGCCTTTTGCCGATGAAACCGGAGCTCAAAGGGTAGTTTCACTGCTACGGGAAAAACTGGCAATCCCGATTGAATTAGAGCCGGTCTTGGAAGCCGCTCAAAAGCAAAGGGAAAAGATTGCGGCCTTACGGCAGTCGGTGCCGGAGGTCGAAAAATATTTGACCATGCTGGAGAGCAATCTGAGTCTCACCGAATTCGAAGCCGGGGCCTTGGCCGCGGCAATGCGTCAGGTGATGATCTAGATCTTCAATCCGTTGATGGCCCTTTTTCGGGCTCCGGCGGGGTCGTTTGAGCTTTAGCATCCCCGGTATCCGCAGAGGTCTCTTCGGACTCGTTTTCTTCAACCGGACGGTTACGCATGAACCGGTGGACCTCGTCGAGAGACGGGGGGAACACGCTGAAAACCTCTATTTCCCTGGGGAACTGGATGGGATGCCCTTCACGGATGAACAGCACTCCGGCCTCATCGGGTTGGAGAGTCTCATCGATCTGCTTAACGATATGGTCGTAGCGGTTTTTCATCGATTCGCGGTACTGCTCGGTCGCCAGCTTGGCTACTTTGGCGCTGGAAAAGCCCATCATGATGAAACGTTCCCAGTCCATCGTCTCTGAGATGAGCTCGCGTTCCTCGATGGCGTTCAAAACAGCTCCATTTTCGATAAAGGCGCGGGCCAGGTTATAGCTCGAAGGATTGTATTCTTCGAGTGTCTTAAAGGACTCTTCACTGGTGTCGTCGATGCCTTCGTGATAAATGTGTTTTACGGCGCCGATGCGCTGTTCCAGGTGCCTCAATTGGCTTTCGACGTCTTTCCAGTATTTGTCAAAGAGTGAAACGTATTCATTGGGCGCTTCAGGCCAGCGGTAGAGCAGCGGCACCACGTACAGTTTGCGCTTCCCGCTGAAAGTTGATGCTTCCGGACGTTGAATTTTCCCCAGTTCTTCAGCCATGTGGTCTCCTTGCTGCATAAGTCTGTTAGAGTCTTTTGGATGGAAACCCTGTGATCGACGACTTGATTAATCTTCGATGTAAACGATTCGGTCGTAAAGGAGTTCCAGCTTTGCCTTGTGAGCCATTTCCTGCCAGGCGATTGCCTGGCACAGGTTCTTGGCGCTTTCGTCGCTGAAAAGGCCCATCAGGGAGGTGTAAAAGTTAACCGATTCCGCCTCGCGTTTAATAGCAAACAAAAGGGTTTCGGTGAGTTCGGCCCCCGGCAGTTCGGACGGCGCTTTCAGATGGTCGGTAAGCTTGAGATCGGCGATTCTTGATGGCAATGCCGGGGTACGCTTGATATTTTCCGGCTTAAGGTTTTTGAGCACCGCCAGGTGGTGTCCTTCTTCTTCAGCAAGCTCTTCGAGCAGAGTTGCTACAGCCGGCTCGGGAGCTAGTGTCGCGGCTTGGCGGTATATCGCTGCCGAAGCCACTTCCTTCAGCATAGCCGTTTCCAGGATTTCGGATACTTGTTCGTTCATCAGACCTCATACTGTTCTATCGTTCTTGCTATTCTAAAAGCGGCGGTCGCATGTGTCAATTTAACACCTTTGCCGCGACTATTGATTCAGGTATAATCAGGATTAAATACAGCCCTGGAGCTTCATCATGGGATATAAAAAAATTCTTATCCCCCTGGATGGTTCCGAATCTGCGGAACTGGCGCTGCCTTATTCAAGGAAACTGGCAGATGAGCAATCAACCCTTGTCTTATTCAGCGTCTGTCCAGAAGATGAATTGCGCCTTTGCCGGCTCAACAGCGCCTACCTGGGCCTTCAGGCGGATGTGCTCCGGGCGGCCGGTTACCAGGCCGTCAGCCACACCGAACCGGGAAACCTGGCCGAGCGCATCAAAGATTACGTCGCCAAAGAAGCAGTTGACCTTATTGTCGTCTGTCGGCAGGGTCATTCCGATCTCAGCAAGGAAGAAAAAGTACTTCAGAACCTGGTGACCGAACGATGTTCCCTGTTTTTGGTCAAACCGGGCAGCGGGCAGCCGAAATTGACGAAAATCCTGCTGCCCCTCGATGGTTCGATAGTATCCGAAAACGCGGTCCCCCACGTGATCCGCCTGGCTCAGATCACCAAAGCCGAAGTCCTGCTGCTTTCGGTCAACGGATATCCGGAGATCCCTTCCGACCGCCCCCCAGCCGCCAAGCCGAGCTGGGAGGAGTACGCGCTCATCCTGATGAAAGAGGTGCGCGAGCAAGCCCGGGAATACCTTGGACGGGTTGCGGCGGATTGCCAGAAAGCCGGTGTCACTACCAAGACAACCGTCGTATTCGGCGGTATCGCCGAAAGCATCGTCAGGGTTGCCGAAGAACACAAGGCGGATGCCATTGCCATGGCGACGCACGCCCGCACGGGGATCGACCGGTGGGTCTATGGCAGCGTTGCCGCGGCGGTGAGTTCAGCGACGACGTTGCCGATGCTGCTCGTCCGCGAAACCGAACGCTAATCTATTTATCGGCGGAGAAATTGAGCAGACAAATTAGAGTCGTTCCAGCATTGTTGACCGATGATGTCTCTGCGCTAAACCAGATGGTCAAAGCCATCTCGAGCGCGGTGCAATGGGCACAGGTGGACATTATGGACGGCCAGTTCGTACCGTCGAAGAGCATCGGCTGGCAGGAAATAAAGGCGGCTAAACCAAAATTCGATTGGGAAGCCCACCTCATGGTGAAGGAACCGGAGTCCTATTTTTCAGGATTTAAATCGGCGCGCGCCCGCCGGATTATTTTCCATTTTGAAGCGGTGACCGACCCAAAAGTCACAATTGATACGGCCAGAAAACTGGACCTCGATATCGGAATGGCGCTGAATCCGGGTACCCCGGTTTCGGCCGTCGCGGAGTACCTGCCGCTTCTCGACAGCATCTTGATAATGTCGGTGATACCCGGTTTTTATGGGTCGAAGTTTATTCCGGAAGTGCTCGATAAAGTAGGCGAGATCAGAGCGATCAGACCCGAAATCCCAATCGGTATCGACGGCGGAATCAAGGAGAGCAATATCCTGGAAGTCGCGGCCAGCGGAGTTGGTGATATATGCGTAGGGTCGGGGATATTCCTCAGCGCCGATCCTGCGGCTTCCTGGCGGCATCTTCAGACGCTTGTCGATGCAGTTGATGCCTGAGGAACGCTAGAGATTCCTCAAGGCGGAACGCTCGATCTCGATTATCTTTTCCAGGCGCCGGCGGTAACGGGGCTCATCGCGAAAAGAGGCGCACAAGAAAGCTCGCGAGATTTCCAGAGCAAGCGACAACCCCAAAACCCTGGCTCCCAGACACAGCACGTTCATGTTGTCGTCCTCGACCGCCTGACGGGCTGAATACGTGTCATGGCAGACTGAAGCCCGGATGCCGGGTATCTTGTTTGCCGCGATGCAAGCTCCGGCGCCCGAGCCACAGATGAGTATTCCTCTCCTGGTGTTACCTGAGTTGATTTCCCTTGCGACCTTTTCGGCGTAGTCCGGATAATCGTCATCCTGGAGGAATTCGTGCGCGCCGAGGTCGATGACCTTGTGTCCATCACCCTGAAGCAAAGGCACGAGCATTTGCTTCAACGCAAAGCCACCGTGGTCGGCGGCGATAACGACGTTAGGCATCGGATTGTCCTGACAGTTTTAATGCTGCTTCAACAACGTCAGCAGCGGTAAACCCCATTTGCTCCATTACCACGTTGCCAGGCGCCGAGGCGCCGTAGTGGTCCAAGCCGATGATAACGCCGCGGCACCCGGCGTAACGTTCCCATCCGATAGACCGCCCTGCCTCTATGGTCACCCGGCGCCAAGTTTGGGGAGGCAGCACTTCAAGTTTGTATTCTTCAGATTGGGCTTCGAAAACCTCCCATGACGGGAGCGACACGACCCGAGAAGAAATCCCCATCTCTTTGAGTTTCTTGCCCGCCTCCAGAGCCGGATGAACCTCTGAACCAGTTCCGATGATTATCACTGTTGGTTTGGCGTCGGCTTGCCAAAGGATATAGCCTCCCCGGCGCGTTAGGCTGGCGTTGCTCATGCCGGAGCGGTCGATAGGCGGCAATTTTTGGCGGGTGAGCACTAGCGCTGTCGGACCGTTGTGACGCTCGATTGCCATTTCCCAGGAAACCGCGGTTTCGGCGGCGTCCGCCGGGCGCAGCGTCACCAGGTTGGGAACCGATCTGAGTCCGAGCGCCTGTTCGACCGGTTGATGCGTCGGCCCGTCTTCTCCCAGTCCGATCGAATCGTGAGTGTAAATGAAAATGACCCGTAACTCCTGGAGGGCTGCCAGGCGGACGGAGGGGCGCATGTAGTCATAAAACGCGAGAAATGTCGCGGCATAAGGAATGATCCCGCCGTGCAGCGCAATGCCATTGGAAATGGCGCCCATGGCATGCTCGCGAACGCCAAACTGGAGGTTCCGGCCGGACCGGTTTTCGGCCCCGAAAAGGGTATCGAAATCGAGGACCGTCTTTGTGGAGGGAGCCAAGTCCCCGGAACCACCGATGAGGTTTTCAACCTTTTTGCCGATGACGTTCATTACCTTGCCGGAAGCCTCGCGGGTTGCCAGGGGCTTATCCGTGGATTTGAACATTGCCTCGATGCCCTCATTCCATCCTTCAGGCAATTTGCCATCAATGAAAGACTTAAACTTTGCCGCTTCCTCCGGATAGACGGCTCTGTACGCGTCGAAGCTACTTTGCCATTGTGCCTGCCTCGATTTTCCGGCATCGACAGCGGACATGTTTCGCCTAACTTCTTCAGGAATGAAAAACGACTCGGTGTAAGGCCAGCCAAGGTTTTTCTTGGCGGCGGCCAATTCGGCTTCGCCCAGTGCTTCACCGTGGGCGGCACCCGAGTTGGCTTTAGTCGGGGCCCCATACCCGATGACAGTCCGACAGATAATGAGTTTCGGTTTTTCTATCTCTGCATGGGCTTCAGCCAATGCGGCTTCAACCTCGTTGATTTCCATGCCGTTGATCGGGCCGATAACGTGCCAGCCGTAAGCCCGGAAGCGAGCGCCGACATCTTCGCTGAAATAATTGGAGGTATTGCCCTCGATGGTGATGTTGTTATCGTCGTAAAGATAAATGATCTTACCCAGCTTGAGCGTACCGGCCAGGGAAGCCGCCTCGGCAGAGACTCCCTCCATTAAATCGCCGTCGGAACAAATGGCATAGGTGCGGTGGTCGACAATAGCACCATCGGGCTTATTGAACTGGGCGGCCAGCCAACTCTCGGCGATAGCCATGCCGATGCCGTTGGCGAAACCCTGTCCCAGCGGACCTGTTGTCGCTTCCACACCGGGTGTCAGACCATGCTCCGGGTGCCCCGGCGTTTTCGAATCCCATTGCCGGAACTGTTTGATTTCATCCATGGAAAGGTCGTAACCGGTAAGATGGAGAAGTGAATAGAGAAGGGCTGAGGCGTGTCCGGCGGAGAGAATGAACCGATCCCGGTCGCACCATTCAGGATCTGAGGGATTGTGCTTGAGATACTTTTGCCATAGGACGTAGGCCATGACCGCGGCGCCCATGGGCGCTCCCGGGTGTCCCGAGACCGCTTTTTGCACCATGTCAGCGGAAAGGAAACGTATGGTGTTTATCGACAACTGGTCCAGGGAACTGTTATTCATGATTTTCCTTTACGGTTGATCGATATTTATGGAGCCCGAAAAAATTATAACGCCAACGAACTAAACACGGTAACCCAAACCAGCCTGGGGGCTAGTCGGGGTTGGGAGTGCCGTCCGGATTGTGCAGTTCCATGAGACGGGTGTACTGGGGTAGCAGGGTTTCCTTATAAAGGTCTTCCAGTTTGGTGAGCAGGTTCTCAGGATCGGTGTCGTAAGTCACGATAGCGCCGGTGTTTTTGTTTATCATCCGGATGATATCCGACAGATGATCGGTGATGCCGCCGGTGCCTTTAAGAATACCGATGATCTTGCCTTCATCGAAGGCAATGGAGAATTCGCCGAGAGTCCCCGAACGGCCGCCGGCAAAGATGACGACATCGCACGACCGGATGTTTTCAATCTCGCGGCCCATGAGACCGCTGCCGGTGAACACAATGGCCCGGTAGCCCCTGGTGGGGGACAGGTATTTGGTGACATGTTCTTCGAGGTTAAGCGCCGGCGAGACGCCGACCACGATGCCGTCAGATTCAAACGCGCCGAGAACCGTTTCATGGGGCATGCCTGGCGCCGCCCCGGTAATCAGGACGTAACCGCGCCGTGCGATGCAGCGCCCCAACTCCCGCAGCTTTGCTTTGATTTCCTCGGCGATGAAACCGCCCGCGGAACCCATAATACCGACTGTCATGACCGGGAAAGGATATTTATGAGCGTCCAGGGTAACGGCGCAGCTTTTCGTTTCCATAAAACCTCAACGAGCAAGTGAGAGTATTTTACAGAAATCTGGAAGAACAAGCCAACGAACCGTCATTTCGAAGCCCAACGCCCGGTCTCAGGTCAGCTGAGAACTATTCGGTCAGCTTTACAGCTTCGGTGATAACTTGCCGGGCCTTTTTGAAGGCGTTAACCACTGCTGGATCGAACTGACTTCCGGCGCAACGCTCGATTTCACAAGTCGCGAAATCCACTGTCATAGCGGTGCGATAAGGCCTGGCTGAGGTCATGGCATCGAAGGTGTCGGCCAATGCCAGAATGCGGGCGCCCAGCGGTATGCCTTCCCCTACCAGCCTGTCCGGGTAGCCTTGCCCGTCCCAGCGTTCATGGTGATTGCGGACCATGGCGAGGACGGCTTCGTCTTCGACAACCGGCTGCAGGATACGTTCCCCGACGGCCGGATGGCGTTCCATTTCAGCCCGCTCCTCGGGGTCGAGAGCGCCTGGTTTGTGCAAGATGGTGCTATCGATGCCGATCTTACCGATATCGTGGACCTTGCCCGCCAGCCGGAGACGCTCCATTTCGGCCTGGGGCAGCTCCAGTTCGATGCCGATACCGACGGCTATCTCTGAAACGCGCTCGGAGTGGCCCGCGGTGTAACCGTCCTTAGCGTCAAGGGCGTAGGCCAGGGAAGTGATGGCATTAAAAAACGAAGACCGGATTTTTTGAGCCTGGTATTCCACTTTGGTTTCAAGGTCGTGGCGATATTCGCGATTTTCCAGTTGAAGGCGGCGTTTATCCAGGGCGCGCCAGATAGAGAACAAGACCTCATCGAGTTTGAACGGTTTTGTCAGGTAGTCATAGGCGCCCTGTTTCATGCATTCGATCGCTGTTGCAGTTTCGGTCACGGCCGTGGCAATGATCATGGCTGTATCCGGATACAGGTTCTTCACATCGCCTAGCAGTTCCATGCCGGTCCTGCCGGGCATTTTCATATCTGAAACGATCAGGGCAATATCCGCATTGCGTTTAAGAACGTCAAGGGCTTCATCGGCACTGCCGGCTTCGAGACAGGCGTAGCCCTCGATGGCCAGCTTCTGGTGCAACAGTCGCCTTACTATCGGTTCGTCATCGACCACCAGTACAGTCTCTTTGGCTTTGGTGCTTTCCATCCTACAAACCCGCAACAGCTTTTTGAATTTTTTCTAATAGTTCTGCCGGGGCGAAAGGCTTGGGCAGGGTGATGCGCCCAGTTCCGGCCAGGAATCTGGCAGTCTCTCCGGAAGCTACGTCTCCAGTCGTGAAAATGACGCCTTTTGACAGGGGCGAATCGTGTTCGAGAATCCAGGAATAAAGCTGTTCACCGTTCATGTTCGGTGTCCTGACGTCTATCAGACACAGGTTGAATTTTTCGACAGACAATTGCCGGATGGCCTCTTTACCATCTGCCGCCAGGGCGACGTGGAAACCTCTGGGTGTAAGCACCCGCAGGCATACTTGAGCAATCGCGGGCTCGTCTTCAACCACCAGAACTTTTATCGCCGGGTTTTGGTTTTCGAGAATGAGCGGTTGTTCCAACTATCCTGCTCTATTAAGATTCGTATTAAAATAACACAAGATGACATAATAGGCAACAATCCCGAATAAGAATATAGTACTGTTCACCTAATCAATTTTTATCTGCAACAACCTGCCTAGCGTTCCGAAGGATGTTAGCCAGTCTTTGAAGGCCGGTTTGTCCTTGCGCCCGATGTAGATGTTTTGGAAAATGGCGAAATAAAGGTTTTGGACTCGCCACAGGTTGGGGAATAATACAAAATCGTTAAACAACTCGAGCAATCCGATGGCTCTGGTCATTTCCTCCGGATCATCGGGAGCATCGATAAGCGCCAGTAAAATGTTCTCCAGCTGCCCTGACAGGTAATACGAAACAGTCTCGCGTTCCGGTGAAATGCCCCACAACTTCATTTCATTCAACAGGGCTTCGATAGTCTCAAGGTCGGGGACGTCGGCCTGGAGGGCATTTTTAAGGTCCATTCTGAGCACGAATTCCGCCGATGTTATGAACTGGGGCGGAGCTGTTTGTCCCAGAGAGTGCAGGAAGCGCATTGTTTCACGATGCCTTGAATAGATCGTCCGGTAGGCGGTTTCCGCTTCTTTCAAGGTGCCTGCAATGATACCGTCGACGATAATCGTGCGCTCATCTCCGAAAAGATGGCGTAAATCGAAAATGTGTCCGCCGAACCGGTTGTCCAGGAATTCACGGCAACCGGCGCAGTCTGTCGGGACGGCGAACGATTTCAATTCGGATAGCAAATCAGCATAAACTTCAGGTGATTTGTATGGTTCCAAACCGACGGCAACCTGGTGGTCTCCCCAGAGCATGGCCCCAAAAATGAACCGTTGTGTCTCCAGGGTCACCGTTGAAGATATCTCTATGTCTCCGGACGAGATGCGCTGCCTGTCATCCCCAAATTGTTTTAGATCATTGATGGTCGCCGAAAAAGTGTAAAGTCCGGGTTCAGACAGTGATCCCTTGAATAACGTACTGATGGCAACATTCGCCGCCGCATCCTTGAGATCGCAGATCAGAGGCCGGACCTCCCGTTCAAAAATATCCCAACCGCTTCCGATAGACCGGTCATTGCTCTGGGCGGTCTCCAAGATATTCAAAAACTTTTTTTCAGGGGTTTTAGAAAACAGCTGATTTGCCAGTTGTAAGACTCGACCGGCTTGCTTCATCACCAGTATCGATTCAAGGCCGCCGATGTCGTCGAAAAACCAACCGCAGCTGGTGTAAATAGCCATCAGGTGTCGCTGGAGTTCCATCAATCTCAGGACCCGCACTTTTTCAGAGGATGATAGTTCCTTCAAGCTGTATTGCTTCAAAAAAGCATCGACCACGCCCGGGTTTCGATCAGCGATAACCTCTTGATAGGCATTCCGAGCCGCCCACGGGTCGGCCAGGAACTGCCCGGCATCCTTTTCAAACATGGGGTTCAGGCTGTCCCGAAGCAGGTCCATGGCTTTTCTTAAAGGCTCGCGCCAATGCTGATTCCAGTCCGGGTGGAACCCCGTTGAACAGCAGCAACCGCTTCGCCACCGCTCCACACCGTGTTCGCAACTCCACGACGAGTTTTCGATAATTTCCACTTCTGCGGCAGGAGGATGATTTTCGAGGTATTCGGCCATATTGGTGATTTTAATGCCAAGTCCGCTTAGCTTATCGAAGGCATAAGCCAGAGCCATTTCGCCGAAACGGCGGTGGTGGCCATATGTTTCGCCATCGGTGGCGATGGTGATCAGGGCGGGAACTGAACCTTTACCGTAGGCTTCCAGGATACGGTTGGCAAGCAGATCGCCGTTTTGGAGCAACGATCCGAAGGCTACACCTTTGGATAACTCGGGGTGATAGAAGAAAATCGACATTGAACGCCCCGACGGCATACGGCAAATATAAGGCTGGTTGGTGTCGATAACGCCCCTGGCAGGATGCCATGAGCCCCGCGGGTCTTTCACCCGGGAAGCTTGATGCGGAGCGAGCACGGTGAACTTGATACCATGGCTTGACATAATATCCAGGGTTTCAAGATCCACCGCCGTTTCCGGGAGCCACATGCCTTCCGGTTGCCGCCCGAAACGGCGCCTAAAGTCGGAGACGCCCCAGATGACCTGGGTCTCCTTATCGGGGCGGCTAGCCAGAGGCATGATAATGTGGTTATAAGCCTGCGCAAGGGCTGAACCGTGACCCGAATATTCGGGGGCGTTCTCACGGTCAGAATCTGTGATTGCCGTGTAAACTTCCGGGTGATTGGCTTCAAGCCACGTTAAGAGCGTAGGCCCGAAATTGAAGGAGAACCTCGAATAATTGTTCACGATCGAAACAATCTGATTCGATCCGTCGAGGATCCGGGCTGCAAGGTTGACCGCATAACACTCGTCGGTAACGCGTTCGTTCCAGTCATGGTATGGAGCCGCCGATTTTTCTGTCTCCACGGCTTCCAGCCAGGGATTTTCCCGAGGCGGTTGATAGAAATGACCGTGGACGCATAGGTACCTGGCAGGTGAATCAACCAATGTCAATACCTGCCTTCAGCGTCCCAAGTCTTCGAGACATCATATCCGGGACATTACTTCGTTTTCTCAAAGCGTCGATTTCTCTCAAGAATGACTCGACTTGCGGATCAACTTCGAGTCGTTCCAAGGACAACGGCGTCCGGCGCCGCCAGTTAGGATGTTGGGCGCACGTACCAGGAATGTTCTGGGCCTTCGTCGAACCACCCAGGTCATCAACGTTGATCAACATAAACTCGACATCGCTCGAAGCCATCACGCGGCAGATGGCTTTGTAAACCTCCATCGGCGAGTGATTTTGAGAAGGAATCAAATTTCGTTGATAAAGGCAATGGGACAGGATTTCTTTACCAACAACTCGCCGTCCGGCTTCGATCTTGGCTCTTTCATCACTGAGAACACCGCACTCCCGTCGCTCCGAGATATCCGTCATTTGCCAGAAGCTGGCGAATGGGTGCATATCGTGAGTGTTGACGGCCGCGACCGCACTGACGGGTATGGTGTCGAGGCAGTTGTCATTGCCAGCCAACATCTCATACTGGGCGATATAACTTCGTTTGAGATTGTGGCGCTGCATTGACCGCCGCACTATGCTTGGCACGAGCCCGAGATCTTCACCAACAATCACTGCATTTGCCCTCAGTGCCTCCAGGCAGAGGATAGCATACATCTCTTCGGCCGCATAACGAACGTAGACGCCCTCTTTGGCGCCGGTCCCCTCGGGGATCCAATAGAGGCGGTGCAGGCTCATGACGTGATCCAGCCTCAACATGCCCGCCACCCTGAGGTGATGCCGAACGACGTCTATGAAGTAACGGTATCCGGTCTCTCTCTGACGTTCCGGATGGGGAGGGGGAAAACCCCAGTCCTGACCACCCGGGAAAGCGGCGTCGGGCGGCGCGCCGACGCTTGAGCCAAAGGCAAATATCCCCTGGTTTTTCCAGACGTCATAGCCCTCCGGATTGCACCCCAGCGGCAGGTCAAGGTAAAGAGTTTGTCCATTCTGCTTCGATGTATCCGCGACATCGCGGATTTGCTCCCATGCTATAAATTGGGCGTATAAGTGGTAATGCTCTATCGTGGGATCGATCGCCCAGGCGTCCAGAGAACCATCCCGGATCTCATCCGGCCACTCCCACCAGGAACTTTTATGCTTTTCGGAGACCGCACGGAACCGGGCGTATTCTTCGATCTCGGGGCACTCCTGGAGGAATTGCGTGAACAATTCGCGTCTTGATTCCGATTGGGGTCTTTTGAAAAAACACTCGGCTAAAATCTCAAGGACGCTACGTTTCAAATCAGCCAGCCGGGCATAGTCCACCATGGTTTCGCCCCGCTGTTCTGCAAGCGCATTCCGGAATTCATCTGTGTCCACGAAGGCCTGAGCCTCTGGGCAATGAACCAATTCAGGCACAGCAGCGACATCGATGAAAAATTCGTTCCAGAACAGGCGGCTGGCGGGAGAGTAGGGACTAAGATTGAAATGTTCTCTGTATAAGGCAGGCAACAGCGGGAGCGTCGCGGTGAAGCCGCTGCCAAGCAGGGTGCTCCACCTGGCTAATTTGTTAAAATCGGAATAGTCGCCCGCGCCCCAATTGTTTTTTGAGTGAAGGGCGTAAACCGGGCAGAAAAGCCCCCACTTCCGACGTTTTCCAGAGTATTCAGGCGCTTTTCGCGGCGCGGAGATTATGGTCGCCGAAACCGTTTCCTCCGGCAGAATAAGGGATAGACGGTGATAACCGAAGGGCAAGCGCTGCCTCAAAGGAAGGCTCAAAAAATGGAAGGTATTCTCGGTTTTGTCTTTTGTCTGCATCTCGAATCGAGAAAGCTCAGTCCAACTAAACCTTCGGATTTGAGCGTTTTCCAATTCCAGCACCAGCCCGACGGTTGCGGGTAAAGGGTGGTGCAGCCGGATCCGCAGGATCGGCAGCCTGCCTTCCCACGCTAATATAACTGGTTCGATGATTCTCCGGGACCTTTTTGATTTAAGCTCGTTGAGCGCGCTGGCAAAATTCGTTTCTCCCGCTACGGGAATTCCCAAAGCACCCACAACCGCCAGCAAGGTTTGGGTAGAGGCGTTCCGGACCCGGCCGCCCATGTCCCGATAAGACACCTGGACACCGCAAGCCCTGGCCAGTTCTTTGAGCTTGTTATCTTGCCGGCCTTTTCTCAATAAGCTTCCCCCGTTTAACTGTCATGCCAGAATGATTATAACTGCTGGAAAGCTTGACTTGCCATCTGGTGGCACGGATAATGGAAAAAGAGCTGCCGATATCTTCCCTCGAGGTAATATATGGATAAGGTTCAATTAGCGTCCCGCCTGCCGGGACGCTTATCACGTCTAGCGGATCTCTCGGCCAACCTATGGTGGAGTTGGACCATTCAAGCTAGAGAGCTTTTTGAATCTATTGACGGACGGCTCTGGCGTTCGTCCGGGCACAACCCCGTACGGCTCCTCATCGAGGTTGAAACAAGGCGCCTCGAAAGCCTGGCGGTAGATGAAGAATTTCTCAACAAATTCGATTCGGTCATGAAACTCTACGATAGGCGTATGTCAGACGGAGACAACTGGTTGACAAAGACCTACCCGGGGATTTTCAACAATCCGGTGGCCTACTTTTCGATGGAGTTTGCCGTCCATAACTCCTTGCCTATGTACGCTGGAGGCCTGGGGGTACTCGCCGGCGATATTTGCAAAGAAGCATCGGATCTCGGCCTCCCGTTTGTAGGGGTGGGTTTCATGTACCCCGAGGGTTATTTCCATCAGCGAATCAGCGAAGACGGCTGGCAAATCGAACATTACCGGCAACTCGATTTCGATTTAGCACCGATCTCCAGGGTCACCCGGTCGGACGGTAGTCGTTTCCTGCTCAGTTTACTCGTTGGAAACAAGAACGTGTTTCTGACCGCCTGGGAGGTCAAGGTAGGTCGGGGGGTGTTGTACCTGCTTGATACTAATGTTCCGGAGAACGAACCGGGTGACCGGGAACTATCAGCCAGGCTCTACAGCGCCGGCAGAGAGATCCGCTTGCAACAGGAATACCTGCTCGGCATCGGCGGTGTAAGACTGTTGCGAACCCTCGGAATAACCCCGGTCGCCTGGCATTGTAATGAAGGCCATACTTCGTTCCTGCTGCTCGAATTATTGAGGGAACATTTGACCGCCGGAGACAATCTCGAATCCGCCATCGGTAAGGTACGTGATCAAGCGGTGTTTACCACCCACACTCCGGTCCCCGCGGGACATGACACCTTTGACCCTGCCCTGATCGATAGGTATTTTTGCTGTTATTGGGAAAGCCTCAAAATCGAACGGGACCAGTTTATGGCACTAGGCCAAGCCAGCAGAGAAGAGCACTTCAACATGACGGTTCTGGGTCTCAAACTGTCCCGCCGCGCCAACGCGGTCAGCCGTCTCCACGGTGAAGTGTCCCGGCGGATGTGGCGGCGGTTGTACGGTGCGACGCCCGAATCCGCGGTACCCATCGGCCATATAACCAATGGCATTCACGTTCCGACCTGGGAAACGCCACCGATGACCAAGGCGTTTGAGAAGTATATCGGTGAAGACTGGTATGAACATCGTCACGAGATTGGTTTTCGCGATTTGCTTAACAAAGTCCCGGACGAGGTTTTGTGGCAGGTGCACCAGTTCAGGAAACAGCGTCTCATTCATTTGATTACCGAACGCTCCAGGCAGGAATGGAGCAATGCCGAAGTATCCAGCCGTAGATTGGTTGCTCTTGGCGCCCTGATGGACCCGGACGTCCTGACCATAGGTTTCGTCAGGCGCTTTGTGGAGTACAAACGGCCGTCGCTCCTCTTCCGGGACGTCGAGAGGTTAAAAAAGATTGTCCGCAATTGGCAGCGGCCGGTACAGTTCATATTCGCCGGAAAATCCCACCCCGCCGATTTCATGGCCAAGGAATTGATCCACCGCGTATACACGCAAGCGACAGACCGGGAGTTCGAAGGCAGGGTGTGCTTTATTGAAGATTACGACCTGCACCTGGCCAGATACCTGGTTTCCGGAGTGGATGTTTGGCTCAACAATCCGCGCAGGTTGCTGGAAGCCAGCGGGACGTCGGGGATGAAAGCCGGTATCAATGGCGTACCGAACGCGAGCATTCTGGACGGATGGTGGCAGGAAGGGTACAACCGGAAGGACGGCTGGGCCATCGGCAGCGAGGAAAAGCCGGACAACCCGGTCGACGAAGATACCCGTGATGCGGCGGAGCTTTACCAGTTACTGGAAGAACAGATTGTGCCGATGTACTACGATCGGGACGTCGGTGACATTCCCAGACGGTGGTTGAAGGTGTCGCGAGAGGCTATTGCTTCGACCGTCTGGGAATTCTCCGCCAGCAGGATGATGGTCGAATATGTTGAGCAGATGTATTTGCCTATCGCCCGGTCGGCGCTTAAAAAATAAACGAGGCAGCAATGTCGGGGCTTTAACGCCAGGTCCAGGCGCTGTTGACCATGAAGTTCCAACCGAAGCCGACGACGATGCCTATTGCCGCCGAGATGATGTAAAATAGCCCGAAAACCTGGGTTAGCAAGGCCAGAATCCCGATATAAATGATAAAACCGCCAAGGCTGGTGACGTTGAACCTCAAAAGACGGCCCAGGAAGGTGCCTTCCGGCCGTTTGCGATCGCCAAAGGTGAAACGGTCGTTCAGTAAAAAATTCCAGACCACCGACACTTCGAAAGCGATTGCCCCAGCCACCAGGTAATAAAGACCGGCCCATTCCTTGAGAATGGCCAGCAGCCCCAGGTTGACCAGGGTTCCGCTCCCGCCGACAGCCACAAATTTTACTATGCGGTTTAACTCCCCGGTCCGCCGCATGAGTGAGAGAAGGTGCCTCAGATAATCGGTCTGGGTGATCATAGAGAGTTTGGTAACCCCAGCGCGGCGGTTCTCGAAAATAAACGGCACCTCGACCGTCGTCCTGGGGCAACCCAGGCAGATGACCTCGAGCAGGATCTTGTAACCTACCGGGCTAAGGGCGACTTCTGAGATGACGTCCTTTCTTAGCATGAAATAGCCGCTCATTGGGTCTTTAATGCCTCGGGTCGAGGGTAGAAGCACGTGAGACATCAGAACCGCGCCCCTTGAGATCACCCTGCGGGTAGCAGACCAGTTGCCGACGCTGCCGCCTGGGACGTACCTGCTGGCAACGGCCAGGTCGGCACCGCCTTCGATGGCTCTGACTAATCTGGGTAAAACTTCAGGCGGGTGTTGAAGGTCGGCATCCATCACCGCCACAATATCGCCGCCGGCCAGTTTGAAGCCGTCGACGACGGCTGAGGCCAGCCCGCGCTTGTCCTTCCTGACCACAACGCTAACCGGGTATTTTTCAGCCAGTCCGCGGGCCACTTCCGCCGTCCCGTCGGGGCTGTTATCATCGATAACGAGAACATCGTACGGGTAATCACCCAGGGCGGAATGGATCTTTTCCAACAGAGAAGGAATATTGGCCGCTTCTTTATAACTGGGAATGACGATGGTCAGGTGCGGTTTAGTCATGACTCTTAATGCTAACCGAGTAACCTCTAAAGCGTCAAGTGAACAGGATGGGCTTCCGGGGGAGAGGCTGTTGCCACGTGAGGGCGCGCCACTTATAATCTGGACTATGGCTGAACCGTTAGTCCCTGAATTGAGCGTTCTGAACAAGCAGGAACTGATAAGACACAGTCCCTATTTCAAGGGGTTATCCCCCAAAGAATTTTCTGTGATCGAGGGGATGGCGCTGGAAGAACGTTTTGAACGGGACGCTATGGTAGTGTCGGAAGGGGATTTGAGCCGCAAGGTTTATCTGGTAGCCTCGGGAGCGGTGAAAATTTTCGGGACTTCAGCAGAAGGTAAGGAACAAATCCTCGCCATCGCCCGCCCAGGCGACAGCTTCAACGATGTCGCTGCTTTTGACGGCGGCGAGGCTCAGGCCACTGCTCAAGCGCTCACGCCATTGATTGTTTTTGCAATCAACGGCAGGGTACTTCTCGAACAGGCTTGCCAGCTTGGCCCGCTGGCGGCGAACATCATTGGGGCTTTGGGGGTAAAGGTCCGCCAGCTTGGCGACCTGGTCGCCGATCTATCGTTCCGTCCCGTATCCGGCCGATTAGCCCGGATATTGGTGACCCAGGTTGATCTGCCCAACACGCCATACCTGACCCAGCGGGACCTGGCAGCCATGGCGGGGACGGCCCGTGAAGTGGTGGCGCGCGCCCTGAAGGGGATGGAGGACGACGGCTTGATCAAAGTCGAACGACACAGGATCGAGATTGTAAACAGGCGGGAACTCGAAAAGATCGCCCTATGATATAAGTTACATCGCGAATTTACCATCTAAAGGTATGATGGTATCAACACACCATGATCAATATCGAAATCAATCAAAAACTATGCGGTCACTGCCACCTCTGCGTCGCGTCTTGCCACAATGGCGGACTGGCACTCGAGAACGGGATTATCGTCGCCGATTCTTCTGCTGATTGCCGAGATTGCCGGACGTGTGAGTCGATCTGTGAACGAAATGCAATAAGCTGGTACTATGAGATCGTACTTAAAAATCCCGAGCCAGCCGATTGACTATCGGAACGCAGGTGAAAAGACCGCAGGACCGAAATACCTGCGGTCTTTTCTTTTATAGGGGTTTATCGGCATCTAATTTCAGAGTGCCTTCCCGCCATCGGCGCAACTCTCCGTTGAAAGAGCTGCCCGCTAGCATGATAAATGCGGAAAGGTAAATCCAGACCATCAGGGCTATAGCCGAACCGATGGTGCCGTAAATTATGTTGTACCTGTTGAATTGGACGACGAACAAGATGAAGCTTATCCGGATAATTTCGAACAGCACGGTTGCTACGAGCGCCCCAGGCCAGATATGCCGCCATTTGCTTCGGACGGCTGGCAGATAGGTGTACAACACGATAAAGACGAAAAAGGTTATGACCGAACCTACGGCGATCAATATGAAACTGGCTGATGTACCGAAGAACGGAATATCGACTTCGGGGATCAGGCTGAAAGCCGTGGGCAAAACACCGGAGAGTAGAAACAGAAAACCAGCCGCTAGAGCGAATACTATATCTCTCGGTTTGCGCAGATAAAATGGGGTCCGGTCGCAAACGCCGCAACTCCTGTTGAGCGCCACGCCCATGGAGGTGAACATATTCGAGCTGGTCCAGATCAAGGCTAGGATGCTGAAAATGCCCACAGCGCCGCGGGCGGCGATGATGCTCTGGATGTTTTCGGAGACGACATCTGGTGAGATAGGCAGATTTTGCTGGATGAAGCGGATGATTGCCTGTTGGACCGACTCCGAGGGAAGAAACAAACCTGCCAGGGAGATAAAACCGAGAAGCAACGGGAAAAGCGACAGGACAGCGAAGTAGGCTACCCCGGCGGCGAGATGTGATGCGTCGTTGCGGCCGAGTTCTTCAATCGTGCCCACGGAAACTCTGACAGCGACAAAAGACAATATCCTGTCTTTGAGACGGTTGATACTACTTTTCAAAGATAGCGGGGTCATGGTGTCTTAAAGGCAGATGGTCTTCGAATCTGGCAGCGTCTTCGGTGTATTGAAAAATCCGGATTATGGTAGCGGTCAGAGGAATGGCCAGGATGATGCCCCAGAGCCCGGCAAAATAGGCCCCCAGGATCAGCAGCACCAGGGAAAGGGCTGGATGAATGCGCTGAGCGTCACCCTGGATGCGCGGCACCAGCAGATTGTTTTCCAGCAACTGAACCACAAGAAACAGTCCGATGACCCAGAAAATGAGCTCCGGATATGTTGCCAGGATCAGGACCGCGGCAAAGAAACCACTTATCCAGGGACCGATAGTGGGCACCGCCTCAAAAAATCCCGCCAGAAGGCCAAGGAAAAGTGCCAGGGGAAAATTTACCCCCATGATTAATAGGGCAATGAAGGTTACGCCTCCGACGATACTGCCCAGTACCAACTCGGCTCGGAGGTAGCGCCCAAGCACTCGCCCGACGATGCCCAGGATGTTTCGAGTGTGGATCGAGGCCGCCGCAGGTAGTTCCTTGTAGATTCCGTCGCGGATCTTTTCCCAGTCCTTTAACAAGTAAAAGACGAATACAGGCATGATGGCAAAACCGAAGATGAAGCCGATCGTCGCCGGAACCAGGGAAATGCTTCGTTGGAACGTGTTTTTGACGGCGTCGCTGACGCTGGTGGAAGCTCCAGCGACGATGTCGTCGATGCGCGCCCTGATTTCGGGTGAAAGGTGTTCTCTCAAGCCGTTCAGCCAATTGGACAAATGGCTGGTCACGGAGTTGATGATGTCCCCAGCATTGGCGAATAGCTGCGAAACCGTGTTAGCGGTGAGCGCCACAGTATAGGTCACCACGATGACCAAAAAGATAGCGATGAAAATGAAAAGAATCAGGACGATGATCGCGCGTTTTTGCTTTTGCAGCCAGGTTGGAAACAGAGTGTATTTTTCCAGCCATAGCACCACCGGTCGAAGGATATAAGCGATGAGCAACCCGATCATAAATGGCAGGAGAACGCTTCTTAGCTTATAGACCACAACGGAAAAGACGATTAAACAAACAAAAAAAACAACGGACCGCCAGTGCCGGCTAAGAATATGGCGTATTTGCACCGTCTATTCCTTTTCCTATTCAGGCGGGTTGATGTAGAGCGCCCAGATCTGAGAGGGCGGTGGATGACTGAAAATCAGGTTTCGCCGTGGGGCAGCCGCGACTCGAGATTGCGCTTGGCCGAAGCGGCTCCCTCGCGGACATTTTCTGCAAATTCCTCGGCCCGCTCGCTGAGTTCGACAGCTTTCTCTTTTAGCATCGAACGAGTTGCCGACCCGGTCTGCGGCGCATAAAGCAGGCCGATGCCGACTCCCACCGCGACACCAAGGAGGAGTCCCAGAGCAAAATTACCGGACGAATCATTAGACATACTTTACTCCTTCCTTCGGAAGAGACCGCCCAGACCCGCTTTTAGTCCATGGAAAATCGCGGCGATCTCGATGACGGGTTTAATAAGTTCCTTTGAAGCCACCTCGGTGAAGCTTTCAACATTGCAGGCAGCTTTTTGAATGGAGTCCATGACATGTTTCGACCGGTCATAGATTTCATTGGTTTTCCGGTATATGGAAATGACCAGGACGAGCACCACCAGACCGATCAGGATGGCGACAACGCCGCCGATCACAATTACCAGATCGCGCCACCATCCAATATCCATCAAATGCCTCCGTTCGTTCGGAGAATTTTATCCCGCTGCGCCGTGGCCTTGACGCCTGCCGGTCAAGTTCAAGCGTTCGCAATTTGATGATAACACGCGGTATAGGCAGGTGCAAGTGATGTAATACAATAAATTTGGGACGTCCGGGTTTGCCTCAAGCCAAAAAAACAGCCCTGGCCAGCCTGAGCAGGAAATTGACAAAGAAATCCAGCCTGGCGAACAACCATCGTACGAACAAGGCCACGGCGCCTCCGACGGCCGCCCCGCCGATGATGTCCAGGGGATAGTACATGCCGGCGACGATGCGGCAAAAAGAATGGATGGCGGCTACGATCAAAAACACTTTACCTGCTTGTTTGTTGCCCAGCCAAACAGCAAAGGCGATGCCGAACAGGATCGCCGCGGAATTGGAGGGGAAAGACGAATCGGTCGGCTGGTATAACAGTGTCGTCACTGCGATCTCGTTGAAAGGTCGTGGGCGGAACACAAATTCATTCAGGATGGCCACCACTCCGGTGGCGATTCCCAAGCTCGCCATAGCCTGGAGGGCCAGTTTTTGGTTCGTCTCCCGTTGCCGTATCTCTGACGTACCAAACCAAAGCAGCAACAGCCCGAGGCTGGCGCCTACGATAAGAAAATAGTCGTTAGCCAGTCCCTTTATGACCTCATCCAGTATTGTCCATCGGCCGGCGAGGCTGTTGATAAACAGAGACAGGGCTTTATCGACAGCTATCAGCGCCTCCACTTAAACCTCGCAAATAGCGCTTGAACGAAAGTTCTCTCCTTGAGGGCTTCCAGACAGGGCTGGACCGGGGTGGTGGTTTTCAGCCGGGAATGGTTAAGGACCGAACTTAGGATAACGGTAACACCCACTGCCGAAAGCGTTGCCAGGGTGAACAAGCCGGCTTGCTGCGAACCTTCGATTATACCCACGGGGTTGCGGTAGTTCCAGGTAAAGAAAATAATCGCCCCCGGGGCGATCAAAAGCCCCGCGACCAGCCTGTTGACTGAAGCTTTCTGGCTGAACAGCAGACCTTTTAATCCGCTTTTGTTCGCAGCCGCCTGGATGAATCCCAGGGCGGAGCAAAATACCAATATAAAATATTCAGTACCTAAAGACATGCTCTTGTTCCGGGATTTTTTAGAACAACAGAAACAAAGCTAGAAATGCGTTTTGTATCGAATTATTGACTGGACGAATAACAATGCCAGCAGGTGATTTCACAATCGCTTGCGTTCGGCAGGAAATTGCTGCTTTTGCTTTCCGCTACCCAGGCTCCCGGCTTGCTTTCGCCGGTGCGCCTCTCCCAGACGAGAGCCCGGTTGCACCGGCCCATGTGCTGGTGGCTGCGATTGGCACACTCGCAACGCCCTCCCGAACGGGTCCAGGCTTGCTGAACTACGGCATTCGAGAACATCGGACGATCCTCGTACAAAATCCGGGCTGAATTATACCACTACTAAAAAAATCTAACTAACGCTCACTACCTCTGATGTCAGGCAACCGGCGGCTTTTCTTCACGCCGGCGCAACTGGCCGCACGCAGCATCGATATCAGCCCCGCGCCGGAGCCGTTGGGTCACCTGGATGCCGTGAGAAGACAGAACGGCGGAAAATGCCTTGACCCGCTCTTGGGGGCTGGTCTTGAAGGGTAGCCCGGCCGCCGGGTTGAACGGAATCAGGTTAACGTGGCAATTCAATCCTCGCAGCAGTTCGGAAAGCTGTACCGCTTCTTCCTGGCTGTCGTTGATCTTGTCGATTAGGCAATATTCGATAGTTATCCTCCGGCCGGTCGCCATAAAGTATTCACGGCAAGTTTCGATGATCTTGGCAACATTCCATCGTGTCAGGCTCGGTATCAGCCGGCGCCTCAATTCATCATTCGGCGCGTGGAGGGAGACCGCCAGTGTGACCGGCAGTTTTTCTTTCATCAGGCTGCGGATTCCCGGCACGTAGCCTATGGTCGAAACAGTGAGATGCCTGGCGCTTATTCCCATTTCTTCGTTCAGCAGGCGCAGAGCCTTGACCGTCGAATTGTAGTTGAGCAACGGCTCGCCCATTCCCATGAAGGTCACGTGATCGATTTTGAGTTGCGGACGGGCTTCTGTTGCTGTATTTACGGCGCCGTTTACGGTCAATACCTGATCGACGATCTCACCGGGAGTCAGGTTGCGCTTGAACCCGCTCTGACCCGTGGCGCAGAAAGCGCATCCGACCGGGCAACCGGCCTGGGTGGAAACACAGCAGCTGAACCTTTCGGCGTATAGCATGCCTACCGTTTCAACCTTCGCCCCGTCCATCAATTCCAGAAGGAGCTTGATCGTGCCGTCGGAAGCCTGCTGGCGGGTGATTTCACGAGAGCGCCCGACCGTGTAATTCGCCTTCAATTTTTCCCTGAAAGGCGCCGGAA
Source organism: Dehalogenimonas etheniformans (assembly GCF_014672715.2). Lineage (NCBI taxonomy): Bacteria > Bacillati > Chloroflexota > Dehalococcoidia > Dehalococcoidales > Dehalococcoidaceae > Dehalogenimonas > Dehalogenimonas etheniformans. The sequence goes on from NZ_CP058566.2 coordinate 825,611, forward strand.
GGGTCAGCATCTGGTCGAAGTCACAAGCCCCCTGCTTGTACAGCCAGTCAGTTACCTGACGGCCCCGGAAAGCCGGCAGACCTTCCGATTCGGTTATGGCGATCAGTTCCCGGGTATTCATGCCCAGGAGGGCGGGGTGGGTGTCACAATTTTTCACTTCTGGATTATCTCAAAAGCGACACCGTGCGGCAAAACACATAGCAGGCATGCGATTGTTAAATGCTACAATAAGAAAAAACAGGTGAAAATAATGACCGTCGTACCGTTGATCACATCCATCGTGAGTCTGATTTTCGCGGTCCTGGTCCTGGACCAGTTCTTCGCCCATCGGCGTCCGTATCAGTTGGTATGGTGCCTGGGGCTGTTGATATACGCCTTAAGCTCCGGCTCGGAATTCGTTGCCAACACAGCGGCATCTCCGAGGCCGTCTATAAGACCTGGTATCTCTTCGGCGCAATCCTGGTAGCCGCCTGGCTCGGTATGGGCACACTCTACTTGCTGTTAAAACGGGGCGTGGCGAACATCATTATGGTCGTTCTGGCCATGGTCTCGATTTTCGCGGCATTTAAGGTTTACACGGTCTCCATCGATGTCGGCGGATTAACCGGACTGGCGACCGGCATCATGCCCGGAGGCATCGTCGCCCTGACGGTAATCCTCAATATTTTCGGTACGCTGGCACTGGTGGGCGGCGCTCTTTACAGCGCCTGGTTTTTCTGGCGGAACCGCACGATGAAACACCGGGTGCTATCCAATATCCTCATTGCTTTCGGTGCCATCCTTCCGGCTATGGGCGGCACCAGCATGAGGCTCTCCGGCGACATGACGCTCTTTTATTTCATGGAAATGGCCGGGATTGTCATCATCTTCATTGGGTTCCTGCGGTCGAATGAGGTCTTCGGAGTCGCCTGGTTCCCGCTGATCCACGGCTTTTCTAAGATTGAAACCCGGCGATAAACCGCTATTTCCTATGAGTAGCCGATTCCACAAATTTCTGTGCCAGCCGGGGATCGCTGCCGAAATGCAGGTGGAGGTAGCTGGCCAGCAAATTGTTTTCCGGTCCCAGAACGAAGCCTTCTAGCTGCTCTTTGGGGTCGGTAACCTGATAAGCTGCAACGGTCTGATCCGGCTCATCGAGTTTCGACCAGTGGAACAGGTGGCCCCTGATCGGCTGGCCTTTGCCAGCGATGGGTGTCGATTTCAAGGCCGTTGCCTTTGTGTAGCCCAGGCGTTGGAGCTTATTCTGCATCTCGCAATAACCGGGCAGCAAGCCGACCATTTCGTATCGGTTACCACGGAAATCGGCGATGCCCTGGGAGAGGTACATCAATCCGCCGCATTCGGCATAAACCGGCAGCTCTGACGCTACCGCGTCTCGAATGGCACGCTTCATCGAAAGATTAGCCTCGAGTTCGCGCAAAAACACCTCCGGAAATCCGCCGCCGATGTACACGCCGTTGGTTCCTGCGGGCAAAATACTATCCGCGACAGGACTGAAATTGACGATTTCAGCCCCCCAGGCCCGGAGCATTTCAATATTGGCTTCGTAGTAAAAATTGAAAGCTTCATCCCTGGCCACGGCAATACGGCAGCGTGGAGAAATGGGATGGTCTGGAAACAGCACAGCGTTTTGTTTTAGCGTAAACTCTGGAGCTTTTCGAGCCAAATCCAAGAGCTGATCGAGATCGATATGCTCCTCGATAAGGTCGCCTAATTCATCGAGGAAACTCTTCCCCCCGCCGCGCTCCGCCACCGGTACCAGACCCAGGTGCCTTTCGGGCAGGGTGAGGTTGGCGGTTTTGGGCAGGTAACCGATGACCGGAACGCCGCAGCGCTCCTCGATGGCGCTTTTAGCCGAACGGAGGTGTGATTGGCTTCCCACCTGGTTCAGAATGATGCCCGATACCTTTACATCTGGATCGTAGGTGCAGTACCCCAGCGCCATAGCAGCGGCGCTTTCGCTCATCTTGGCTATATTAAGCACCAGGATAACCGGTGCGTCGATGATTTTAGCGATCTTGGCAGTGCTGCCGCCGCCTTCGGGCTTCCGGTGGCCGTCGTAGAGGCCCATGACCCCCTCGACCACGGCTATGTCCTTGCTCCGGTTAAAATAGCTGAAAAGCTCTTTCAGGTTACCTTCGGGCAGCATCCAGGAATCGAGGTTGTGGCAGTAGCCGGAGGCGGCAAGGCTGAGGTAGCCCGGATCGATGTAGTCCGGGCCGCATTTAAACGGTTGAACTCTGAGGCCGCGGCGGTGAAGGGCGTAGGTTATGCCGGTAGCGATGGTCGTTTTACCGACGCCGCTCGAAGTTCCAGCTATAACGAAACGAGGAATGTTCAAATCAGCCCCTCGGGGAAACTAAAGCTCATTTGATTATAATCCGGTGAAGTTTATCGGTCAATGGGTTACGGTCATTTAATCCGGAGATCGATCAAATGAGGCTTGATTTCGGCATCGGATAAAACCTTGGTCAACGCAGGGATTTCCTCGGCTACCGCCACGATGACCACTTCAAGGCCGTAGCGCAAAGCTTCTACCGCCACCTGGGGAACGGCGTAAAAATATCTTGGTTCTACGGCAATTTTCCTCAGGGCGGCATATGCCTCAATGCCCGCAGCCGCCACATGTTTCTTGCCTTCTACCAAAGATTTTAACCGTGACAGATCAGCGCTGCGGGAGCCCCCCTCGAGGATGCCGGGCACAGATACCAGGGTGATCCTACCTAATTTCAGCGGGATAATGCCTTTAACCCCGGAAATACCGACATCTTCTCCCGATTCGGCGTTTTGTGCCGCCAATCCCCATGCTCCGCCATTCTTTTCCGGTCGGGCAGAGAGTATCCCTTCTCTCATCACCAGGCCGACTTCCTGGCCTTCGGAGATTTTACCTTCCGCTAACGCAGCATTGACCGAGATATCAGTGACAGCTCGTTCGGCTAAGTTGACATAATCGTTTAACGCCCTGAGTTCTTTGAGCATCCAATTCACGCCGCTGGAAGTGACCCGATAGCGTGAACGACCTTCGGCGGCAACCAATCCATCGGCGGTCATATGCTTTAAATAGTCCGAAATTGCCTGTGGAGTGATGCTAAGGTTCGCGGCGATGGTTTTCTGCTCGATAGCCGGACCTTTTGAAGCAATCTCTACCATTATTTGAAATCGGGTGGAGGCGTTTTTGGTATGCAGGATATCAGCCATCGGGTTCTCTCATCAGATAGGTGATGCACATTATAGCATTGACATTCAATCTATTTCGGGGTATTACGTTGATTAAATGCTGGTGTAATATTTTGACATAATAAAGATAAGGGACTATATTTATTTACAATTGGCAAGTTAAAGAATAGAAGGTTTGTAGCACGTGAAAATTAGAACTTTGGTGATAGTTGCGGCGACAATCGGAGTATTTACTTTAGCGGGTTGTTCCTCCAAAGCTGGCGCTGAGCAAAATACCAATCCGCCGGTAACAACGCCCCCGCCGACTACGTCACTGGCGCCGACAGGAGATAACACGCCGCCCATCCTGAGTGGTTACGCGAACTGCCTTGGTTGCCATGGGTACGTGCCGGCAGGAATCCTCCCGGGCAGCCATGGTAGCCTGACCGTAGATGGCGATTAGATTTTAACTTGAACAAAAGAAGGCCACCGCTCGCGGTGGCCTTCTTGTTTTTGATCGGTTTTAATGTGAGCCGCCTGGGGCTCGAACCCAGCACAACCTGATTAAAAGTCAGGTGCTCTACCAACTGAGCTAGCGGCCCATGTAAAGGGAAGTTTAACAAAACTTGCGGCTATGGCGCAAATATCGCCGTTCGGAGCTTAACATCCGGGGACGTTCTGCAAATCCTCCAGGATAAAGCCAATCACTTTTTTTACCGCCATGGAGACAGGTTCGGTGAGTCCTTCATGCAATTCCAAACTGCCCGGTTGAATGCCATAGAAGATGACGTCCCCCGGCAGTTCACCGGTCAGACCGAGCAAGAAGATGGCTTCATGGACGCCGATGTCGTGCACCGACACGCTCATCTTCCGGGTTTCAGCCAGTTGTTCCGGACCGAATTTGAACACCGCGCCGGGCTCTACATCTGCGTCGAGGGCATCGATGATGATAACTTTCTCGCGCCCACGCATGACATCGATGAGTTCCATCGCCCGGGTCGCACCGTCGACGACTTCGACACACGCCGGCAGGGGATGCTTCTGGAGTTCCTCGACGACACGCACACCGACTCCCTCATCTGACAGCAAAATGTTGCCAACGCCCAAAACCAGTACGCGCAGGGGAACCTTGTTATCTGTGTCATCGGGACTTGTCCGAGTCATGAGTTCACAGGATACCATAACTGCGGCACTTTGGCATGAGCCAGCCTCAGACAGCGAAAGCTTTGTCTCTGTCTCCTGAAACCTTGTCCATCAGACCCTTGATCACCGCCTCCCAGGTATAATCCTTGGCGGTCGCCCGCGCCGAATTTCGAATCTTGCCTTCGTGATGATCATTTTCATCAAGGTAAGTGACGTATTCTTCAATTTCCTTTGGGTCGGTTGATTCAAGGACTATGGCGTTATCGAGGTGCCTGGCGTAATCCTCGCCGGTGCCGCCGGTGAAGGCAACGCCCCCGGCCGCCATCGCTTCGAGGCCGACCAAACCGAACGGCTCATGGCGGCTGTTAGCCAGCACAGCGTCCGAGGTGTTGTAAAGGATTCTTAGCAGTTGAGGGCTGCAGTGAAATTTCATGTTGACCACATCGGCGTCTTGGGCTCCCTGGACGACCGCCTCCAGGCAATCAGGGGTACCGGGGGAATCAGAAAACACGTCTTTGACTCTCAGTCCGAGTTGATGAGCGTTGTAAAGGACTTCTTCGCCGAAAGGCTCCATGCCTCCCCGAGCCAGCAAAAGAGGTTGCTTGCCGGCGCTTTTCAACCTAGCAGTAGCTTCAACCGCTTCATTCCAACCTTTGGTGGGATCAAACCGGGCAACCTTGGTAAGCAACAGGTCTCGTTTCAGTTTTGCTCTTAGTTCCGTCGATTCCTCTTCATCGATACCACCGAGCATGGCTTCCGGGATGCCGTTGGGGATCACGATGGAGTTAATACCCTTTTCTCTCATCACGTGTTTCATGTACTTACTGACGGTGGTCACCGTGGAGTTCTCGGCGAGCCTTTTCCAATCGATGCGTTCAAATCCAAAGGTATTGTTGGCGTTCCACAAGATTTCGGTTTTTTCACGTAAGCCGGCGGCAAGGAGTTGTTCCCCAAGGCGGCAAGTAGCTTCCGCTGTATGCCATTCTTCGGAAAGTACAACGACGTTTTCCCGACGCTCCACCGCCGGCCGGATAATCCTATCGATAACATAGGGAGGGATAGACCTGCTGTAATCCTCGACCTTCTCGTTTTCTCCCTGGTAAACGCCATTGGGATTGTATTCGGAGATCCATTGGCACCACCGATGAAGAGTTAAATGGCTGTCCGGCTGCGATTCCTCACCGCGGCGTTTCGGGTCGCCGATAAAAAACAGATGGGTGTCGTAGTTCCTGCCCAGGCAATGGCTCAGATTGGAAACGCGCGCCCCCAACCCCCCGGCGAGCGAATATCTGTCCGGCCCTTCGAACGAAAGGAGAATAAAAGTCGTGTTGCCGCTTGTAAATTTACGCCTATCCACTCAGAGTCCCTTTTTCCCAATCACTGCCATAAAATTGGCTAGCCCCCATGGTTGGACTCATTATCAAGCCTGAAGATGAAGCAGGGGAATTGGTATAACTACCTAAAGGTCCCCCCGTCGGGTACTTAATTTCCGGTAAGTACTTTGTGGGTGGGCGGTTTAGGGTGAGTTCACCGAAGGAAAAGCGCTAGTGTCGCCAGGTTTCGTCTGAACCGAAATAAACCAGCAATGTGGTATCGAGATCGCGTTCCAATTGCTGAAAGGCTAGAGGTCGGCTCTTGATATCATGAAGCTGTGGCCGTTTTTCCAGTGCGATTAGTTTGACACCCTCGCCCATATCTTTTTCAAGTTCTCGGAGCCGCGATAATCCGTATTGATCGATCTGTTTAAACAACTGTGCCATATGATTCTCCTCTGAGTAATGAAAACATTATCTACGCAATCGGTAGATTGTGTAATTAGTAGGCTTACGAATTGTTGCTGTTTTGGTTACTTATTTTTGCTTGCAGGGTGTACTTGTTAACCTTGGCAGCATTACGACCGGGCGGTACATGTAGAATGATGATCCATAGGAAGCATTAAGTGATTCGAAACCGAACGGCGTATAATTGCCGCGAAAGAGGTGCGGAGGAGCACAATAGGCGATAAACCTCTAGACCCCGAACATAAAATGCCCTCAGGTCCTTGGATAACCGAAGAGGACATCTACCTGTTCAGCGAAGGCACCCACGCCAGGCTGTACCAGAGGCTGGGAGCCCATTCCAGAATTGTCGATGGTGTTCAGGGCACCCAATTTGCCGTTTGGGCGCCCAATGCGTCGGAAGTCTCCGTGCTGGGCGATTTCAACGGCTGGAAGAGGACGGTGAACCCGCTGGCCCGCGGAAGAACCGGTATCTGGGAGGGGTTTATCCCCGCGGTCGGCCCGGGTACAGTTTACAAGTATTTCATCCGGTCGAGAGTCAACAATTACGGGGTCGAAAAAGCTGATCCCTTTGCCTTCTTTGCGGAAATACCTCCGAAAACGGCTTCGGTGGTCTGTGACCTCGATTATGAATGGCAGGACTCCGATTGGATGGCCCGCCGCGCATCCTTGATTTCCACTGATGCCCCGGTTTCCATTTATGAGCTTCATCTCGGATCATGGAGACGCATAGCGCAGGATAATCGCTGGATGACCTATCGTGAAATTGCCTCTGAACTCGCTGATTACGTGACCAAGGCCGGCTTTACCCACGTGGAATTGCTTCCCGTGATGGAGCATCCCTTTTACGGTTCATGGGGCTATCAGATCACCGGCTATTTCGCCCCGACAAGCCGATACGGCACTCCCCAGGATCTGATGTATTTGGTTGATTATCTGCATCAGCGCGGTATCGGTGTTATTCTCGATTGGGTGCCTTCGCATTTCCCTGACGATCAACACGGGTTGGCTTTTTTCGATGGCACCAACTTATTTGAGCATGAAGACCCGCGTAAGCGCCTGCATCCCGAATGGAAAAGCCTGATTTTCGATTATGGACGCAATGAGGTGAGGAGTTTTCTGTACTCAAGCGCTCTCTTCTGGTTGGACAAGTACCATGCTGACGGGCTCAGGGTCGATGCCGTTGCCTCCATGTTATACCTGGATTACGGCCGCAAGGCCGGGGACTGGGTTCCGAACAAGTTCGGCGGACGTGAGAATTTAGACGCTGTCGATTTTTTGCGACAACTCAACCAGTTCGTTTACCGCGAGTTTCCCGGAGTTCAAACCATCGCCGAAGAGTCGACCTCGTGGCCAATGGTTTCACGCCCGGTGTATGTCGGCGGGCTGGGGTTCGGGTATAAATGGGACATGGGATGGATGAACGATTCTCTGCGGTATCTAGCCCGGGACCCGATATTCCGCAAATATCATCACCGCGAACTGAATTTCAGGCGGCTGTACGCTTTTTCGGAAAATTTTGTGTTACCGTTGTCCCACGATGAGGTTGTCCACGGCAAGTCGTCGCTCCTTTCCAAAATGCCTAGCGATGATTGGCGGAAGTTTGCCAACCTGCGGCTGCTGCTTGGTTACCAATACGCCCAGAGTGGGAAAAAGCTGCTTTTCATGGGCGGGGAGTTTGGGCAAAGGCGGGAATGGGACCATGACGCAGCCGTTGAATGGGCTTTATTGCAATATGCCCCGCATCATGGGCTTTTTCGCTGGGTATCCGATTTAAATACGTTGTATAGGCAAGAGTCGGCTATGCACCAACTGGATTGCGAACCTTCGGGTTTCGAGTGGATTGACGCTGACGATTATGAAAACAGCGTGCTGTCCTTTATTCGCAAAGACCGAGCCGGAGGATCGATCGTGGTCGTGTGCAACTTTACTCCGGTCCCGCGCGAGGGTTATCTGGTTGGCATCCCCGAACCGGGCTGGTACCGGGAATTGTTGAACAGTGACGCCGAATGTTACGGCGGCAGCGGTTGGGGAAACCTCGGCGGAAAAGATTCCGATCTAAAACCGATGCACGGCCGACCCCACTCTTTGACCCTGAATCTGCCCCCGTTGTCTGTCATCTTTCTGAAACGGGGTAAAAAATGAATGCAACTATCTTGTAGTCTCAACCATATTTTAATTGTTTTAAGAGTCCGTTCGTGGTGAGCCTGTCGAACCATGAACGGACTGACGATCTCGTTCTTGGGATCGATGTCGGCGGTACCAAGATATTGTCGGCTGTCATTGACCCCGAAGGAAACAAAGTATCTGAGTATCTTACCGCCACCCGGGCATCCGAGGGTTTCGAGGAAGTCCTGAAATCTATCGTTGAATCCGGATTTGGTGCGCTGGTAAAAGCCGGAAAAGGATTTTCCGAAGTTCGCGCCACCGGTTTGGCGGTTGCCGGTTTGATCGATGCAAAAGATGGCATAGTCCGCGCTTCGCCCAATCTGCCCGGCTGGAGAAACGTACCCTTACGTGATCGAGTCGAAGCCGCTTTCGGTAATCGGGTATTTTTGATCAACGACGCTCATGCTGCCGCTGCAGGGGAGCATTATTTCGGAGCGGGGCGTGGTTGCCGCGATTTTGTTTACATAACAGTGAGCACCGGAATAGGCGGCGGACTCATCCTCAATAACGAACTCTATGAGGGTGCAAACGGCTTCGGCGGAGAAGTCGGTCACATGGTGATAGATGACAAAGGACCCTTATGCAATTGTGGCAACAGGGGCTGCTGGGAGATGTTGGCATCGGGCAAAGCTTTGGAAAGAGAGGCTCTCCGCCTAATCGAGTCCGGCTCTAATACGACCATTCCTTTATTTTGTCATCCTGACCCAGAGCAAAGCGAAGGGGAAGGATCTCAATCTCACCCAATCAAATGCATCACCGCCAAAGCCATCCATGCTGCCGCGCTAGCTGGCGACCCTCTTGCCGTCGAATTGATTCAACGGACCGGTTACTACCTGGGAGTGGGGTTGTCCAACATCATCAACATATTCAACCCTGAATTGATCGTGATTGGTGGCGGGCTTTCGAATATCGGCGATATGCTTTTTAAACCCGCCATCGAAGAAGCGCACAGACGGGCTTTCAAGCAATCGTTCGATCTGGTGAAATTTACTTTGGCGGAGTTGGGCGCTTACTCAGGAGTCATCGGCGCTGCCGCTTATGCCCGCCAGCAATTGGGCCGCCCTAAAGAGTAGGGGCTGGTTTTTACCCGCCCCGCCCGGTTCCCAACGATGTCATCACACGGTTTTTGGGTCGAGCATGAGATCTCTTTTCTCGGGTAACATTATCTAAAAATATCCCACCAAAAACGTCACGAAACGCTTGACAGTTAAGGAAACACCTGTGCTATAATAGCCGCTATGTCCTATAGCACACCTGTACCAACCTGCCTCCGAAATGAAGACCGCGGGCATTTGAATTATTGCCCTGAACGTTCGTTTTTTGGAACAAATCGTACGTTTGCGATGAAGCTGATTCTGGATGATTCGTTTCAGAAAAAAAGGTTTTCTGAAAACACGAAAAACAAATTCGACGCCCCGACCTAGGTTGAAAGAGACATTGTTTTCTGCAATACCCTCGGCGAAACAATTCGCTCAGCACCGATTTTCACGATTAAACACCGGAATTGTTTCAAAAACCGGTTAGTTGTTTTGTCTGAAAATGAACGTAAAATCCGAGTCGTTTTCCGAAAAATGTATCAAAAGTGAAAAAACAAAAAAACAATCCAAGGGGACGTGAGGAAATTTAAGAACCAGAGCTGAAACCTCACGGCTGACTGCTGGGAGCTACACCCCCCTGATTGCCACAATTGACATAAAGCGAGTATAATTAAAGGCTGTTTTTGAAGGATTTACTTTTATTTCCCTCAAGGAGTTTCAATGCCTCTCGATAAAATCGTTGTAAAAGGTGCCCGTGAGCACAACCTCAAAAATATTGACGTTACCATCCCCAGGGACAAGCTGGTTGTTATTACCGGGGCATCAGGGTCGGGTAAAAGTTCGCTTGCTTTCGATACAATCTACGCGGAAGGTCAGCGCCGCTACATGGAATCCCTTTCCGCCTACGCCCGGCAATTCCTCGGGCGCATGGAAAAGCCGGATGTCGACTACATCGAAGGCTTATCGCCGGCTATCTCAATCGACCAGAAGGGCGCGTCGAGGAATCCCCGTTCCACAGTTGGCACGACCACCGAGATCTACGATTACCTCCGGCTGCTTTTTGCCCGCATAGGTCATCCGCATTGTCCCAACTGCGGCCGCGAGATCGCGATGCAGGCGGTGGAGCAGATCGTGGACACGGTAAAGGCGCTTCCTGCGGATTCTCGCATCCTGGTTCTCGCGCCGCTGGTCAAGGACCGGAAGGGCGAACACCAGGCGATGTTCAAGGAACTACGAAAGTCCGGTTATGCCCGGGTACGCATCGACGGGGCAGTACTTGATCTCGCCGAGGATATAGAGCTCGACAAGAAGAAAAAGCACAAAATCGAAGTAGTCATCGACCGCCTGGTCATAGGCCAGTCTGATACACAGAGCCGGTTGGCTGATTCGATCGAAACAGCTTTAAAACTCGGCGAAGGGGTCGTTGTCGTATCGATCGTCGAAGGCTCGGAATATCTTTTTTCCGAGAAATTTGCCTGCGCAGATTGCGGCGTCTCGTTGGGCGAGATCGAGCCCCGCAGTTTCAGCTTCAACTCACCCCATGGTGCTTGCCCGGATTGTACCGGCCTCGGCATTAAGATGGAATTCGATCCGGACTTGGTGATCCCAAATAAAAAACTATCCCTCGCTGAAGGCGCCATCCATCCTTACCAGTGGCAGACATGGTACTTCTCTCAACTCGAAGATATCGCCCGGCGATATAACTTCAGCCTGAACGCACCTGTGGAGCGATTGACGCCGGAACAGATGGAGGTCGTTCTTTACGGCGAAGGCGGCGACAGAATCAAATACAAAAACCGATTTGGCAGGACCAGGGAGTACACTTCCGGATTCGAGGGGGTCATACCCAGGTTGGAGCGGCTCTACAAAGACTCCGAATCCGAACAGGTGCGAGCCGGGATCGAACGCTACATGATGGCTACACCATGTCCCACCTGCGGCGGCAAACGGCTCAAACCCGAAGCATTATCTGTGTTGATCGACGGCAAAAACATCGCCGAAATCTCAGCTCTATCGGTCGTTGACAGCCTCGAATGGGTTGAGCGCCTGGCCGATACCAAAACCCCTCTTTCCGAGCGCGAACAACTTATCGCCAAGCAGATACTCAAGGAACTGAAATCGAGGTTAGGTTTCCTCGAAGACGTCGGCCTGGATTATTTATCCGTCGACCGTGGTTCGGCAACCCTTTCGGGAGGCGAATCGCAACGGATTCGATTGGCGACCCAGATCGGTTCGGGATTGATGGGCGTTCTTTATATATGTGATGAGCCTACGGTAGGTCTCCATCCTGCCGATGATTCCCGTTTGATCGATACTTTGAAAAGGCTGCGCGACCTTGGCAATTCAATAATCGTCGTTGAACACGACGAAGCCATGATGCGGGCTGCGGATTGGATCGTAGACCTTGGGCCGGGCGCAGGGGAACACGGTGGTCATATTATCGTATCGGGTCCCCTCGACGAGGTACTTGAATGTCGCCACTCGGTAACCGGTCAGTACCTGTCGGGACGAAAGTTTATACCATTACCGGAGCATCGAAGGCCGGGGTTGGGCAAGGAGATGGTTATTCGTGGTGCCCGGCAGAACAACCTTAAGAATATAGATGTTCATATTCCGCTCGGGGAGCTTGTATGTATCGCCGGCGTCTCGGGTTCAGGTAAAAGTACCCTGGTCAACGAGATATTGTTCAAGAAGCTTGCCCAGGTATTTAACGGGTCCCGTGAGAAACCGGGCGATCATGACGGCATCGACGGTTTGGAATACATTGACAAGGTGATCGCCATAGACCAATCTCCGATCGGTCGGACACCGAGGAGCAATCCAGCGACTTACACCGGCGCCTTCACACCCATCCGCGATTTATTCGCTACAGTACCAGAAGCTAGAGTGCGCGGGTACAACTCTGGGCGTTTTTCTTTTAACATCAAAGGTGGCCGGTGCGAAGCTTGCCATGGCGAAGGCTACATCGAGATCGAAATGCAGTTTTTGCCTGATGTCACCGTGCCCTGCGACGTTTGCCACGGGCAGCGCTATTCCCGCGAAGTGCTCGATATCAAATTCAAAGACAAAAATATCGCCGAAGTGCTGGACATGACTGTCGATCACGCCCTCGATTTCTTCGAGCATTTTCCGGCGATCAAATCCAAGTTGAAGAGCATGCATGATGTCGGCCTGGGTTACATCCGGTTGGGTCAACCCGCGCCGACTCTTTCCGGCGGCGAGGCGCAACGGATCAAGTTAGCGTCGGAACTGGCTCGTCGCGCGGTTGGGCATACCTTGTATATCCTCGATGAGCCCACAACCGGGCTTTCGTTTGATGACATTGCGGCGCTCTTGAAAGTGATGCAGCGCCTGGTGACAGCCGGAAACTCGGTGGTAGTCATCGAACACCAACTCGATATCATTAAGAATGCCGATTGGGTCATCGACCTTGGCCCCGGCGCCGGGCATCGAGGTGGCCAAATTGTGGCGGTGGGAACACCTGAAGATGTTGCGAAAATCCCGGGATCAGCGACCGGTGAATATCTTAAAAAGGTCTTATCGGCTTAAGCTGGCAGGTGCTTGTCGAGCCAAAGGGACAAAGTACCGAGGACAAAGTCGCGGCAGGGCTCGTTGAAGATTTCGTGGTAACAACCCGGGAAGATCCGGATTTCCTTATCCTGGGAAGATACCGAATCGAAAGTGATCTGGCTGCTTGAAGGACTCGCCAACCGGTCGGCGCCGCCGTGGAGCAGCAGGATCGGCGATTTAACGGCGGTCAGCTTCGTTTGCACGGAAGCCATCGCTGTTATAAGTTCGGCACCCATTCTAACCGGGACTTTTCCCGTGTAGACCAGAGGATCGGCGATATAAGCCTTGACCACCGACTGATCGCGGCTGATGGCTTCGCACTCGATGGTTTGAACGCCCAGGTGGGGTATCAGGGAGGAAAGGGTGCCTGACAGTGAAAGCAGCAACTTAGGGACGTTCTGACCTATTCGCAACAGCATTCCGGAAAGGGCATATCCGGCAACAAACGGCGGATTTTCGGTGGCAAAGGCGATGCTCTCCAAAGCGCCCATGCTGTGTCCGACAATGAAAACCGGTGTTCCCGGATTTTGGGAAGAGACGAAGTTAGAAAAGCTTTTCAGGTCGCCGATGAGATCGGAAAGGCGATTAACATAGCATCGCGGTCCCGGCGATTGACCGTGTCCTCTTTGATCGTAAGTCCAGACGGCATAGCCGCGCGGTACCAGGTGGTTTACGACATTTTGGTACCGGCTCGAATGATCGGCTAAGCCGTGCACCAGGACGATAATGGCTTTCTGCCGGTTGTCGGGCAACCAGGCCTGGTAAAAAAGGGACAGGTGCTTCGCGACCGAAAACTTGCCTTCGAGATGGGTCATTTGACTTGACATGTTATCAGCTAATCCGTTTTTTGACAACGCAGTTATTGGTTTCTTAAGATAAACCGAGGAGTATAAGATGGAACGAGAACAAGCCCTGGCGGCGGTAAAAGAAAAAATCAGTAACCCCAATCTGATCAAGCATATGCTGGCGACTGAAGCCGTTATGCGAGCGCTTGCCGAGAGATTCGGCCAAGTTATCGATGAATGGGGACTCGCGGGCTTGCTGCATGATATCGACCTCGATGAATGTAAAGGTGATATGTCAGTTCACGGGAGACTATCAGCGGAGATGGCAAGGGAAATGGACGTCTCCGATGAGGTATGTCATGCTATCCTCTGCCATGGCCTGCTCGGAGAACCCTGTATCAGTTTGATGGACAAAGCTTTATATTGTGCCGATCCAGTCACAGGATTGATAACCGCCGGCGCTTTGATTCGGCCTGAGAAGAAACTTTCAGTGGTTGAAGCTAAATCGATCCTTAAAAGGTTTAAAGAAAAGAGCTTTGCAGCTGGGGCGAACCGGGAGCAGATCGCTAAATGCTCAGAAATCGGTTTGACCCTGGAAGAGTTCATCACTTTATCCCTCAAAGCGATGCAAGGGATATCTGATGACCTTGGTCTCTAGTTATAATTGATCCGAAGGTCACTCCCATCAGCCGTTTTGAACACTTCGATTCGTGCCGGAAAGGCATCTTTGAATTCTTCGATGTGAGTAATTACCAGCACGCACTCGAATTTGTCCTGGATTGAAGCGATGGCCTCTTTCAATTTTTCTATGCCTGCCGCGTCCTGGGTGCCAAACCCCTCATCTATGACCAGCGTTCGTAACGGTGCCCCTGACCTGTGCGCCAGCAATCTGGATAATGCCAGCCTAAGCGCGAAGTTTATGCGAAATGCTTCTCCGCCGCTGAACAGGTCATAGTCACGTGTGCCGAGTTCATCCGCAATCTTGATGTCAAAGGTCTCAGCGATGTCTCCCTTTTTAGTGGCGCGCTGCATTTCCAGTTTCAGGCTCATTCGGTTGTCGGTCATTTTAGCTAGCAGCCGATTGGCTTCAGCCTCCATTTCGGGAATGGCGCTCTCGATAAGTACCGCCTGGATGCCGTTCTTGCCGAACGAAGCCTGAAGTTCTTTGTAGATGCTTTCATCAACAGCATACTTCTTGAGTTCAACAGCTTTTTTAAAGAGCGAATTTTCCAGCTCATCAAGGTGAACCAAGGCTTGTTTCAAACTGCCCAACCGTTCGGAGTCCGAGTTTACGGAAATTGACAATGATTTAACGGTCGATTCTGCATCCTCGATTTGCTGGGCATCGATTCTCGGAATCTGGGACAATGACTGTCTTTGTGTGTCCGCCTCCTGAATCCGCTGTGCTAGTCTTTGTTCGAGTTCACTGATCGTCTTGAGAGCCTTATCTAAATCTTTCTCCTCCTGTGTGAGGAGCTTCTCAGCTTGATAGAGTTCTTGATGACGCTTTTCGAAGGGTTCAAGTTCGTTGATTTGAGCTTGGACACGTCGATGCGCCGTGGCGTCATAACCCATTTTTCGGATTTCTTGCTCGAGAGAAGCGATCGAATTTCTTTCTTCGAGGGCAAATTCACCTTTTTCAATCTGCTGAGTCAGCGCAGTGATCTGCTTCTCCCCTTCAGGGAGGCGTTTTGAAGCAGATTCCGCTTCCGCGAGTTCTGTCTGCAATTGCGCTTCGAGCTTGCCCAGGCGCAAGACCTCAGACCTTAATGAGCCTTCCATCGCCAAGTGGCGTTCCAGTTCGGTTATCTCTCTGGCTTTGTCTTTTTTAGAATCTGCCAACATAGCTAACGCGGACTCGGCCGCCCGGCGCTCAGCGACGTATCTTGTTTGTACCGTTTTGAGCCGATCTTCGCTGAGTTCCGCCTCACAGACCGGGCAGATTGCGGCTTGGCCCGCGGAAGCGAGCATTCCAGTCTTTTCAGCAATTTCTGCCAATCGGCGAACCTGTCCTTTCTCTTCAGCATCAATAGCCGCCACCTCAACTTTGACTACCTGAAGCTGCCTGGATTCAGCTTCGAACTGAGTTTGCCTTTCTTTGAGCTTTTCTGCCTCCAACCCGAGATCGTCCAAAGAGAGTCTCAGGCTGCTCGATTTGGCCGCCCTTAGCGACAATTCGTCAAATTTGGATTGCCACGTCGATCTTTTGTTTAAAAGAATGTGTCTGGCTTCGGAAATCTGTTTGTCTAATTGCATGTATTGTTGTTCGAGTGTTCGCAGTTCGCTGAGTTTCCGATTATCGTCCTCATTGATTTGGCGGGCCGATAATAAACGAGAATACCCATCCACAATCTCTGCCCGGTTATGTACAATATCTCGATGAATTTTAATGCGTTTCTCTATCTCAAACCTGTCATTATGTCTCGCTTTTAGGTCGTTCTCAGTATCCACCACCGCCGACTCGGCTTGGCGCAGCATTTGTTCTCGGGTTTGGATCAGTTGCCACGATGATTTCAGGGAATCCAGGGTTAGCCGCGCTTTAGACAGCTGTTCGTTCGATTCGGCGAGCTGTTTTTGGGAGGACAAAAGAGCGGATTCCAACTCCGGCCTGCGTTCCAGTTGTTTTTGCTCGATTTCCATAGTCACGCTTATCAAACTCTTGGCGGAAGCCGCTTCACTCGCCTTGTCCCTTGCTTTTTCCGCTAATTCATCGTAAACATCCAGACCGAGAATGCTGACGAGGACCTCCTTGCGTTCATTAGGACGAAGTACTGTGAAATGATCGGCTTCGCCTTGTTTGAGATAGGCGCTGCTCACGAATGTCTCGTATTCCAAATGAAGAACATTTTTTATCTTCACTTCGGTCTCGGCGATAGTGTTGCCAGAGATTGTTCTGAAACCCTCCGGGGATCCGACGAAGAGGTTTAAGCTGCTCTGTCCTGAACTACCTGTCTTTTTCGGTTTAGCGCGTCGCCGGACAACCCGGTAAATCTGGTTGTCGCCCGTGCGGAAATCGAAGCTGATCTCGGTTTCGGTTTCACCCTGGGTTATCAGGTCATCATCTGAGGTGGTTTTGCTTCGAAGCCGGGATTTTCCCCAGAGAGCCCAGGTGATCGCATCGATTATTGAAGATTTTCCGGACCCATTGTCACCGGTGATGCATGCAAGATGGATTCCATCAAAAGAAAGGGGTGTTATTTCTCCGCGATACGGCAGAAAATTTTTCATTTTGAGGCGAACTGGAATCAAGGGTTAATTACCTCGCGATTGATTTTAACATAACTAGTTTGTTTTACGCTGATCAGCGCTATGTTGGTGTTCGAATTGCTCGATGGTAACATGTTGTTATGAACATAATTAAGCGCCGAATCGGGATGGCTCTATTATCCATGATTGCATTGGGCTTGATATTGCCAATAAGTGGTTGCAGCAATTCAGGATATAGCACGTTCAACATCCATGAAGGTATGCAGCCGTTGTCTTTTGAATACCCAGAACATTACAAGCTGGTTCGCCTCGATATGGAAAATGATGATACGGCGCAGTATACGACGATAGGGTTGGTGTCTGGCGACTCCGCGAATTACTCGGAAATATATTTGTATATATGGAATACAACCGTAGACCTGCCCGGGTCAAAACAAATCATGGATCAGTTGCTTGAAAATGCTGCCCAAACCTTGACTGGGTACAAATTGGAAAGTAGAAGCGGAGCTACGATCGTGGGTATAACGAAAAAAGGCGGCTTGAGAGCCGCCTTTTTTCGTTAACATATCTGATTTTACTCAAGATAGTCTTTAAGTTTACGACTCCGGCTCGGATGGCGCAGCTTACGAAGCGCCTTGGCTTCAATCTGACGGATACGCTCGCGGGTCACGTTGAATTCCTTCCCCACCTCTTCAAGAGTTCTGCTCCGGCCGTCCTCCAACCCGAACCTGAGCTGCAGCACCCTGCGCTCTCTGGGAGTGAGGCTTCCCAGGACGCTGTCGATCTGCTCTTTGAGTAGTTGGCGGGAGGCCGCATCTGGGGGCGGCAGCGCGTTTTGGTCCTCAATAAAGTCTCCGAGGTGTGAGTCTTCTTCCTCGCCGATTGGAGATTCAAGTGAGACAGGTAATTGAGATACTTTAGCGATCTCCCTGACCTTATCAGCGGGTAATTCCATTTCAACCGCGATTTCATCCGGGGTTGGTTCCCGGCCCAGTTTTTGGGACAGCGATCTTGAAACTGACAAAAGCTTGTTGATCGTTTCCACCATGTGCACCGGTATGCGGATCGTCCTCGCCTGATCGGCAATAGCCCGGGTGATTGCCTGGCGTATCCACCATGTCGCGTAAGTTGAGAATTTAAAACCTCTGTGGAAATCAAATTTTTCCACTGCTCTAATGAGACCTATGTTGCCTTCCTGAATCAAGTCGAGCAGGGGCATACCTCGACCGATGTGTTTTTTGGCGACACTAACCACCAGCCTTAGGTTAGCCTGGATGAGGTGCCTTTCGGCTTTTTTAGCTTCGATTTCAACGGTATCAAGGTAATTCTTGAGTTGATGTTCATAGTGCTCTAATCGGTTGATAAAAGCCGGATCGACAACGAGTTTATCAATATCGGCCAATTCCATGTCAGCGGGAATACCATCGAGGACTTTTTTAGGTAAAAGGTCGCTGTTCAGAGAAAGATCGATCAGCGCCTGTTCGATCTGAGATACCGGCGCACCCTGTTCTTCCGCAATGCTCTTGGTAAGTTCCTGATCGATCTCCTGGTCGATACTGGCCCGCAACTTAGGAGAAAACACCGCCTCTTTGAAGTTAGTTGACACCGGTAGCCCAAGTTGTTTCTGTAACATGCTGACGGTTACAGCAGCCTTGACTAACTCCTGGAGCATGCAAACCATGGTCTCCACCGCAGTCGGGGGATGGCCGTCTTTTAAGCGGCACTGCTCGCGTATCTCTCGGATACGCTTGCCTTCCTCCATTTTCTTGGCGAGCATTTTCTCGGTTTCGGCATTGAGTAACGGCACGCGGCCTATCTCATGGAGATACATCCTCACAGGATCATCAACGATGCCGTGCTCGAGCTGTTCGAGTGGCATCTCAAGGTCTGGCAATAAAGCCTCAGCTCCCTCGGGGAGGGTGTCTGATTCTGCCTCCGCCTCTGCTGAAAGGTCTTCTGCCGTAAGATCTCCTGGACTGGAAGGGCCAGCCTCTTCTTCAGCCTCCTTTTCTTCATCCTCTTCGACAGGAGCAATCGGTGTTTCCAGGTCCTCGTCGTTTATAGAATTTTCAGCGCGTTCCTTTTCCATTCATTACCTCCCGGGGCTTCTGTGTTTTTGGTTTTCACGTTTGTCTAGTTCCGCCAGACGACTAGCCAATGATAGTGCCTGTTCTCGATATCTGAGAAGTTCCACGGCGCTTCCCTTGTCGCCTTCAGTATCTAATATTGCACTGATTCTAGATGCGTATGACTTAAGATATTCTTTTTCTAAATGTAACGCACATTTTTGCAGTCGGTCAGCCAAACGGTCGTCGGGAATCGGTTTTGCCGAGATATTTTCAAAACATTCCCAAACAGATGGATCAAGTTGTTCTTTTAACAAAGTACCATCGTTACTGGTCAAACAATGGCGGTAGATTTCACGATTCTCAATACTATTTAGATAATCTTCCCGGAAGCCGCCACAAGCGGACTTCAACTCGGGATGTTTTATTAATATTGCCAAGAAATGCTTTTCCAATTGATAAGCCCTTGATGATAAGGGGATGACGCGAGATGGCTCCGCTAGTTTGGCGCCGGGCTGGGGTAGTTTAAGTTGTAGCAAGCTGAATTGCAAGTCTGCAGCCGTAGTTCCAACTCTTCCCGCAAGAAGCGCCAGATAATGCGCCCGCCGGACCGGGTCGTTGATCCCGGCGATGACAGGCAACAATTTGGTGACGAGGTCTGCCTTACCCATGGCGCTGTGGAGGTCGGTGGACCCAATGGCTCTCTCGAACACAAAATCGACGATGGGTGTTGCCGATGCTATCAGCCGATGCCATTCTTCGGCGTCTGCTCTAATTACCTCGTCCGGATCCAGACCCTGAGGTGCAGTCACCACCCTGATCTCACGCTCGAGCAGGTTTTCAAAAGGGACACATCTTGCCATTGCTTCCTCGCCGGCAACGTCGGCATCAAGAGCCAGGATAAGGTTGGAAGACAATTTTTTCAGGGTGTTCAACTGTTTATCGTTAATGGCAGTGCCCATTGATGCAACGGTGTTGGTGAATCCGTACTGGTGGCTGATGATCGTATCGATATAACCTTCAACTATTACGGCGGTATCTACGACGCGGATGGCCGTGGCGGCCAGGTTGAGTCCATATAGTGTAGAGCTTTTGGAGAAAAGGGGCGTTTCAGGAGAATTCAGGTATTTGGGCTGG
Organism: Dehalogenimonas etheniformans; assembly: GCF_014672715.2. Taxonomy (NCBI): domain Bacteria; kingdom Bacillati; phylum Chloroflexota; class Dehalococcoidia; order Dehalococcoidales; family Dehalococcoidaceae; genus Dehalogenimonas; species Dehalogenimonas etheniformans. Next base: position 845,659 of record NZ_CP058566.2, read on the forward strand.
GAGTTGTCCAGAACTCGGGCTCCGAAGCCCGTTATGCGCCCCTTGATATCGGCGATAGGAAATATGATTTGGTCTCTGAACCGGTCGTAAAGGCGGCCGGAGTCGCTTCGGCCTAGCAACCCGGCGTCGGTGAGCAAATCGTCGGTGTAGCCGGCATTATTGAGATGGTCTTTGAGTGCCTGCCACTCGGGTAAAGCATAACCCAGTTGGAAATCAGCTATTGATTTGGAATCAACGCCCCGTCTCTGGAGGTAGGTACGGGCTTTTTCACTTGCTGGTGCATTTAATATCAGTCCATGAAAATACTGAGCTGCCGCAGCATTGACCGCGTAAAGATCTGAACGGTGGCCGGCTTCCGGTGTGGATTGGAATCTGGAAGGTAGGGAAACGCCGTACTTTTCCGCCAGCCTTTCAAGCGCTTCTGAGAACGACCAGCCCTCTTTTTTCATCAGGAAAGAAAATACATCACCGCCAGTGGCGCAGGCTCCGAAACAGTGCCAGGTACCGGATTCAGGGTAAACAAAAAAGCTACCATGTTTTTCCGAATGGAACGGACAAAGCCCTTTTAAAGACTTGCCGGAACGGGCTAATGTCGTGTACTGACTCACCAGTTCGACGATATCTGCCCGGGATTTTATTTCGTTGATAACGTCCATTTAAACAAGACCAAATGATAAAGCCGTTTGAGTAGCGAACTGATCGGTCATACCGGCTATATAGTCGACGACACCCCTGGCCGGATCATCGGCATCACGGAATTCGAGTGGAAGATTTTGAGGAGATTCGAGGTAGAACCGGTACAAACTCCTTACGGTGGCACGAGCATTTTCCGCATAGTGATCGCGGTTCCTGTACACCCGCTCAAATAAAAAATCCCTTAGCAGGTTGCAGGCACTCAGGACGGATTGGCTCATTCCGATCTTGACGGGTAACTCGGGCGCAGTGCCTGAAACACCGAAGGAAGAGGCAATAACGTCGCGAACCATGGTGTCAACTATTTTGGAGTGAGTCTGTCCCAACACCTCTACCGCCTGACAGGGAAGATCCGATAGATGGATTATACCCGCTCTGACCGCATCGCCAATATCGTGGTTAATATAGGCTAAAGCATCAGCCAAGCGGCAGACTTCACCTTCCAGTGTCGCCGGCTCACCTGCGGCAGAAGCCATAATGTCACCCTGGGCTTTGGAGTGATTAAGTATGCCATCACGCACTTCGGCGGTTAAGTTCAATCCCTGACTGTTGTTTTCCAACTTTTCAACCACTCTGAGGCTCTGAGCATTGTGCCGGAAGCCGCCCGGATAGAGTTCGCCTAATACTTCTTCGCCCACATGCCCGAAGGGGGTGTGACCCAGGTCGTGACCAAGGCTAATGGCTTCGGCCAAATCCTCATTCAGACGCAGCGCCCTGGTAATTGTCCGCGCGAGTTGCGAAACCTCCAGGGTGTGGGTAAGCCGGGTTACGTAGTGATCGCCTAACGGTGCGATAAAAACCTGGGTTTTATGCTTCAGCCGACGAAAGGCTTTAGCATGGATGATACGGTCTCTGTCGCGTTGGAATTCAGTACGTACCGGGCTCGGTTCTTCAACTTTCTCTCGTCCCAGAGTATTGACAGACAAGGTCGCGTATGGTGACAGCCATTGGCGCTCCCGGTCTTCCAGGTAATGGCGAATATCGGGGAGGTGGGTCATGGAGAGGTTAATCTCCGATCACGGGGCGAATTAGGCCAGGAATGATCCCGAAAAAAAGCAACAGTCCGCCGAAAGATTGTCAAGTGCCCAATCCCGGGGGTGAAACGGCTCAATACTGTCCCCGCTATATACTTTCCAGAACATGAAAGACTGGTAGTTTGTGTGAAACTAAACCTTCAACAACAATTAGACTTGTACCTTGGCTTCTGCTTTTGCGATGATTTCCCGGGTGGTGCCAATCATATCGGGACTGACCGAAACCGAGGTAATCCCCCAGGCTACCAGTTTCTCGGTCATTTCAGGATAAACGGAGGGCGCCTGGCCGCAGATTGAGGAGGTGATACCTTTTCGTTTGGCGGTCTTTACCGCAATTTCAAGGGCAGCCATAACGGCGTCATTACGCTCATCAAAAGTGTCCTGGAGTTTTTCGGAATCACGGTCGATTCCCAGAGTCAATTGAGTGAGGTCATTCGAGCCGATCGAAATGCCGTCAATCCCGACGTCGATGAATTTGTCCATCAGGAAAATATTGGCTGGAATCTCAGTCATCATCCACAGCTTGAAGTCCGGTCCACGTTTCAAACCTTCCCCTTCCAATATCTCTTTCGCTCTGCTTAATTCATTGACCGTGCGGACAAACGGAATCATGACCCAAAGATTGGGATAATCCTTGCGGACCCGTTTGATGGCTTCGATCTCCATTTTGAAGCTTTCGATATCACGGATATAGCGGGAGGCTCCACGATAACCAAGCATCGGATTTTCTTCAGGAAGTTCGTATTTGTCGCCACCCTCGAGTTCCCGATATTCGTTAGTCTTGAAATCGGTAGTTCGATAGACCACAGGGCGCGGATAGAATGCCTTGGCGAATGGAACAATTCCTTCGTACAATTTCTTGATGAATTCTTCTTGTCTACCCGTTTCGATCATGTAACTGGGATGCTTACCGATTCCGCTTATGATGAACTCGGCGCGGAGTAATCCGACGCCATCGACATTACGGGCTGCGACCATATCAGCCAATTCTGGCTGAGCCAAGTTAACATAAACTCTTGTTTTGGTCTTGATTGCATCGCGCACCATGCTGACGACAGAAGAGGTTTGAATGCGGCGGGTGACCTTTCCCGGGTATACCTTGCCATGGGTACCATCAACCGTAATCACTTGGTCGTCCCTAAGCACCTTCGTAGCTTCGTGGGTTCCGACGACGCAGGGTATGCCCAATTCTCGGCTGACGATCGCGGCATGGGAGGTACGGCCGCCTCTGTTAGTGACGATAGCGGCGGCCCTCTTCATCGCCGGAACGAAGTCTGGAGTCGTCATTTCAGCGACCAGAATGTCGCCCGAATCGACGCGGTCGATCTCTGACGGGTCCATCAGGATTTTTACTGGACCAGATGCCAAGCCGGGGCTCGCGGGGGAACCCTCGAGGATCGGCTGTTCTTTAATCTCAGGTTCTTCTTCAAGAGCTTGTTCTTTAATTGCGGTTACGGGACGGGATTGAACCACATAGATGGCACCATCTTCTTTGGCCCATTCGATATCCTGAGGCATGCCGTAATGTTTTTCGATGTGCATGGCCAATTCGGCAAGCTTCAGAACGTCTTCGTCGCATAACTTCTGCTGCTCTTGCTTGTCAACGGGTACCTGTTGCCAATAATTGGCAGCTTCTCCGGTGCCCGATGTGTTCCTGACGAGACGCCGGTCTTGGAAGCTTATCCGGCGTGACAATATAGCCGGCCCTTCTTTGGAAACGATGAACAGGTCCGGGTTGATTTCGCCCGAGACCAACCCTTCACCAAGGCCGTAAATGGCCTCGATCACTATTTTGGACGGATCGTGGGTGATCGGTTCAATAGTGAAAATGACGCCGGAGGTAACCGACTGCACCATGCGCTGCACTGGCACGGCGATTCCAACCTTGAAGTGATCGAAATGCTGTTCTTGGCGATAATAGATAGCACGGGCTTCAAACAAGGACGCCCAGCACATCTGGACGGCATGAACCACCTGATCAGGGCCTTCTTGATTGAGATAAGTGCTCTGTTGTCCGGCGAACGAAGCTTCCGGCAGGTCTTCAGCAGTGGCTGACGAACGGACCGCAACCAGGCCACCGCCCAACTTGGCGTATGCGTCTTTAATCTGCCGAGCAAGGGTTTCAGGTAAAACCGTTTTCATGATCAGTTCTTTGACCCTGGCTGATGCGGCAGAAAGAGCCTTCGAGTTTTCTATGTCCAAACCCTGTAGAATTTCGCGGATCTTGGATTGGACGCCGGAAGACTCTATAAAATCGTAGTAAGCAGATGAAGTAATAATAAAGCCAGGAGGGACGGGAATCTTGGCATTGGTCATTTCACCGAGGTTAGCGCCTTTGCCGCCGACCAGTGGTATGTCCTGTTTGGTAACCTGGTCGAACCAGACAATCGCTTCCGGCATTTTCTGCATCCCTGCTGTCTCCTTCCCGAGCTGTTTGTTTATGGTCAAGCGCCAGAGGCAGAGTACGACTTTGTTGGAAACGCGAGCGAGCCCTCATCTTTGGAAAAGGCCAGTTATTCTACAACAAATCAATCCCTTTGTTAAAGTGTTACAAAAAACCAGACTAGTTTACCACGTTCCAACTATATTCAATTTCATTGACACCCTATGGTCATAAAGGTAGAATTGAACCCATCGATATGTGTCTCAGAAGCGGGGAGGCTCCTCATATAAATGATTGAAATGACGATAGAAAGCATCCGTGTTAGCCTTGTGAATTATCAGCGCGTGGTGATGCTTAAAGAAAAGAATACGCTACGCTATCTGCCTATCTGGATAGGTTCGGCTGAAGCCCAGGCCATTGCGATACGGTTGCAGGAAGGCATACAGGTCCAGAGACCGATGACCCATGACCTTCTAGCCACCACTATCGAAGTTCTGGGGGCCAAAGTAGAGCATGTCATCGTAAATGACCTAAAAAATGACACCTTTTATGCCAAAATTTTATTGAACGTAGGCGGCAACCAAATCGAAATCGACTCTCGTCCTTCAGACGCACTGGCACTGGCGGTGCGCGTTGAAGTTCCGATCTATGCGGACGAATCGGTCCTGGACAAGGCCGGCATCGTTCTCGAACGCGAAGGCGAAAGCTCAGAAATCGTAGAGAGTGTGGATGGTGCCGGGGACATCTCTGAAAAACGTAAAAAGACTAGCGAAGACGAAATAAAGAAGATGAGTGCCTTCCGCGATTTTATCGACAATTTAGACCTCGAGGACTTTGACAAACGCAAATCGTAAGAGTGGCGTCACGTGGAATCAAATCCGAAGAGAGGGGAGAAAATCCCCTCTCTTTTTTGGACCGGAATAAACTGTCGGTTTCTTTACTAAAGCTGATTCATTGAACAAACAATCCGCCTGGGTTATAATTTAACTTTAATACTTTGATTTTGAGGAGCCGAGCGTTGCTTAAAGACCACCAATGCGGAGAACTGACCGATAAGAATCTAGGTCAGAAGGTCATCCTGGCGGGGTGGGTGCACCGCCGGCGAGATCATGGCAACTTGATATTTATTGATCTGCGTGATCGTTCGGGGATTGTTCAGGTTGTTTTCAACCCTGAAAAAGCCAAAGAAGCTCACCATTTGGCCGAAGCGCTCCGGTCGGAGTTCGTTCTGAGGGTCAAAGGCACCGTGTCACATCGGCCTGAGGGCACTGAAAACAAGAGGATGCCCACCGGTGCAATCGAAGTTAATGCCGAAGAACTCGAAATATTGAATGAATCAAAGACCCCTCCCTTCTATGTCAATGAAGAGGTTGAGGTCGATGAGAGTTTGCGCCTGAAATTCCGCTACCTTGACATAAGGCGGGAACGCATGCGGAATAACATCATCCTGCGCCACAAAGTTGTCACTTTTATGCGCCAGTATCTGAACGACCGGGGGTTCCTCGAAATCGAGACTCCGATCCTGCTTAAAAGCACCCCGGAAGGAGCGCGAGACTATTTAGTCCCTTCGAGATTGTATCCCGGCAAATTCTACGCTCTGGCTCAGTCACCACAACAATTGAAACAGCTTCTCATGGTCGCAGGTATTGAGAAGTACTACCAAATTGCACGATGTTTTCGCGATGAAGATCTCCGGGCGGATCGGCAAATGGAGTTCACCCAACTTGATCTTGAAATGAGCTTCGTTGAAGAAGAAGACATGATGGAACTCCTCGAAGGGTTGTTCTCCAGCCTCGTGGAAACGGTTACCCCTGGGAAGACTTTTAGAAAACCATTCCCGCGGCTGTCCTTCCACGATATTATGGATCGCTACGGCTGCGATAAACCTGATCTCCGTTTTGGCCTAGAACTGGCTGACATCTCGGACATCGTTGTCGGGAGCAGTTTTGGAGTGTTTTCAAACACCATCGCCAGGGGCGGAGTCGTCAAAGCCATCGTCGCTCCTGGCTGTTGGGGTTATAACAAGAACCAAATCGAAGAATTGATCGAATTCTCAAAGAAACTGGGCGCAGCAGGTTTGGTTCCCATAGCACTGGGTGGAGAATCCGGAAACCTCCAGCAGCTGGAGATGGACAAGGTGAGATCGGTAGCAGCCAAATACCTATCGTTGGATCAGGTTAAAGCCATCGCCCAACGGTCCGGAGCTAACCCGGGAGACTTGATCCTAATCGTCGCCGGCGAACGCGAGCGGACTAATGCAGTACTTGGTCAACTGCGCAATGAACTTGGCTGCAGACTAAAACTTGCCGATCCCAACGAGTTGGCTTTCGCCTTTGTTGTTGATTTCCCGCTCTTCACATGGAATGAAGAGGACAACCGGTGGCAGGCAACACATCACCCTTTCACCGCCCCGCGAAAAGAAGATATGCCGCTCCTGGCGGAGCAGCCCGGAAAGGTACACGGCCGCCACTACGATCTTGTATTGAACGGTTATGAGATCGCCGGAGGCAGTATCCGTATCCATCAGCCTGAACTTCAGCGGCAGGTTTTCCGGATTCTAGGCCACAGCGACGAGCGAATCCAGACTTTATTCGGTCAACTTCTTGACGCATTCGAATACGGCGCGCCGCCCCACGGTGGTGTTGCGCCCGGCATTGATCGGGTGGTCGCCATTCTCGCGGGCGAGCCCACGATTCGTGAGGTTATTCCGTTCCCGAAGAACCAGGCTGGGCTTGATTTGCTGTTCGGTTCTCCGTCAGAGGTCACTCAAGCTCAGATCGATGCCGTTCACATTTCGGTGAAGTTACCACAGTAGTCTATAATAAATTTTGATAGGGGATTTAATGAAAGTTACCGAGAAAAAGATCGAGGGTTGTGAAGCCCTGCTCACCATCGAAATGGACAGCGCTTCCATGGAGGATGCACTTGACCATGCTTATCAAAAGCTGGTCAAGAAAGTAGACGTTCCGGGATTCCGCAAGGGCAAAGCCCCCCGTCAGATTTTGGAAAATTTCGTGGGCCGTGAACGGCTCATCGATGAATCCCTTGATGAGGTACTTCCGCACGCCTGCGCCGAAGCCATCAAAGAAGAAAAACTCCAGAGCTTTGGCACTCCTGGGGTCGAAGTCCTCCAGAACGAGCCCCTGATTTTCAAGGCGAAGGTACCGCTTCCCCCCAAGGTGGAGTTGGGCGATTATAAAAGCATCAGGCTTGAGCCCGAAAATGTTGAAGTAAAGGATGAAATCATTGACGGGATGATCAGGCAGCTTCAACATGAAAAAGCCATCTGGGAGCCGGTTGAGAGACCAGTCAAATCGGGTGACCTCGTTGTCATGGATCTGGAAAGCACGATTGACGGAGCGCCATTCATTAATCAAAAAGGTCTTCAGATCGGTATTGACGAACAATCGAAATATCCAGCACCCGGATTTTCTCAGGAGATCATCGGGCTGGCACAGGGCGACACCAAAGAATTCAAATTGAAATACCCTGATGACTTCGCCAAACCTGAATTAGCAGGCAAGGAGCCTGAATTCAAGGTCAAAATCAATGAGGTCAAGGAGGAAAAGCTGCCTCCGACTGATGATGATTTTGCAATGTCGCTCGACGTGGAAATGCCTACGTTCGAGGCGCTGAAAGCTCGTCTCACCGAAAATTACCGAAAGCGCATCGAGCAGCAAGCTAATCAAGATTACGAAAATCGCCTGGTTGCTGAGCTCATTAAAATGAGTAAAGTGGAATATCCGGCCAATCTGGTTGATATGGAATACGAACGGCTTGTTAACGCCCAGATGGAACGTTGGAGGTCTCAAGTCAATTCTGAGGCCGAACTGGAAGAATTGTTAGGCCGTGTGAACCCAGAAGAACTTGCCAAGCAATTGCGACCTATGGCGGAGGATCGGATCAAAATCTCCCTTGCTCTTGGTAAGCTGTCTTCTGCTGAAGACATCAAGGTAACCGATGCGGATATCGATGCCGAGGTTACTCGAATGCTGGAACCTGTACCCGAGGATCAACGAGCAGCCCAGCGACAGCAAATGGAATCAAAAGAAGCTCGCGAGCAGGTCGTTCAAGTGTTGCTTTCGCGCAAAACGATGGAACGGTTGAAACAAATTGCAACTGAACGACTGCCGACAGAAGCGTCCGCAGAAACGACGCCTACTACCGAAAACGAAACCGAAAACAAAGAGGAGGCTACACCATGACAATGAAACCATCCAACATTATCCCTATGGTTATCGAAAGCAGCGCTCGAGGTGAGCGGGCTTTCGACATTTATTCTCTCTTACTGAAAGAACGTATCGTTTTTCTTGGCACCGAGATCAATGATCAGGTCGCCAACATCATAATTGCCCAACTTCTCTTCCTTGACCGTGAGGATCCTGATAAAGACATTAGTCTTTACATTCATTCGCCTGGCGGGGTCATATCTGCCGGTTTGGCTATCTATGACACCATGCAACTGATAAGACCTGCTGTCTCAACCATCTGTGTCGGAATGGCGGCTTCGATGGCCACCGTTCTCCTATGCGCGGGCGCAAAAGGTAAGCGTTTCGCGCTGCCGAATGCTACTATCCACATGCACCAGGCACTGGGTGGAGCGAGGGGCCAAGCCGCCGATATTGTAATTGCCGCCCGAGAAATCACCCGGATGCAGGACATCATTCGTGACATCCTTTCCAAGAGGACCGGACAATCCCTTGAAAAGATCGCCCACGACACCGACCGGGACTTCTATCTAAATCCCGAAGGCGCTAAAGAATACGGTCTGATCGACGATATCCTTAAAAAGCCTGAAGAAAAGAAACCCGCCAAAAGTTAGTTTATCTGCTTTGGTATCCCTTGCCCGAGGGCTACAACAGCCCTCGGGCGTTTTTGTAGGGTCTGGCTTGTCAATCCGGATTCGGAGATAGCACACGATCTACCATCGTTTGAACGGCAGATTGGTCGAACGGTTTTGTAAGCACTTCGAGGCGATGCTTTGAGATGAATGCCTGGACATCCTCTCCAAGGGCATCGCCGGTGATGACAATCACCCTCCCTTCAAATTCGGGTTTTTGCGAGATAATTTCCCGGTACAGAGCCATACCGCTTGTGCCGGGCATCCTCAAATCCATAAGAATAATATCGTATGGGCTCGATCTTATCAGTTCGAGCGCTTGTTGGGCGTTTCCCGCTACGTCAATAATCCTATTTTGGTCAGAGAGAGATTGCCTTAATAATCGCTGGATAGAAATTTCGTCGTCGATGACGAGTACCCTGATGTTCGAGTTAGTTCGGCGGGAAACGGTAGTCACCGGATCTAGCAGAACGTTTTCAGATTCTGAGTTAAGAGGCAATTCGATCGTAAATGTGGCGCCACGCCCTAGCTCGCTGGCTATATCGATACTCCCACCGTGCTCCAGGATTATAGACCGGGAAATTGATAGCCCGAGGCCGGTGCCTTCTCCGGGGCTCTTGGTCGTGAAAAACGGTTGGAATAGCTTAGGTAGAACTTCCGGTTCGATCCCCGGTCCGTTATCGCTGAACACGATTCGCAAGTGATCGCTGATTTTCTTGGCGGAGATGGTAATAACGCCGGTATGCCCGGTCTTTTTGATGGCGTGCTCAGCGTTAACAATTAAATTCAAAAACACCTGCTGCAGTTGACCGGGATCGGCGACTATCCAGGGTAGGTCATCCTGGTAATTTTTGACGACATCTATTCCAGCCGTCCTGAGCACATAATTTCGGAGTTCGAGGGTATTGTCGATAAGTTCGGTGACACTCAAGCTTGTTTTGAAAGGTTTTGTTTGGCGGGCAAATGTCAGCATCCGCTTTACGATTTCCGCCACCCTTTTGCTGCCGTCGGCGATTACCTTAACCTCTTCTTTTAACTCATCCGGGATATCCTCGGAAAGCATCAGTTCAGCGTAACCCAAGACTCCGGTAAGGGGGTTATTGATTTCATGTGCTATGCCCGCAGCCATTTCCCCAACGGCAGCTAGCCGACTCGATAGTTCCGCCTTTTCTTTCAATCTCTGTTGTTCGGCTTCGGCGTTCTTGACGGCAGTGACATCGCGGGCAATATGCACGTATCGTCCGGAAGATTTTCCATCGTTATTGAGCGTTGAAATATTGATCTGGTACACGCAGCCGCATCTGGCGATCTCACTGCTAGGACCACACGCTTTCCCCGAAGAGAAGCCGGGACAGCTCTCCGGGGGTGCATCCGTATTGTGCATCAGTTCATAGCACTTTTTGCCGATGGTCTGGGCGGGAGATAATCCTAATTTATCTGCCATTGCTCGGTTGACCCTGATGATGTTATGGTCAGCGTCCAAAATGCAAATCAAATCTGGGATAGAGTCGAAAGTGCTCTCCCATTCCTGCTTGGCGTTGAGGATGGCCTGCTCGTGGCGTCTTCGTTCTGAAATATCTCTCTCGGCGATTAATATGCCTCGCAATGAAACGGCTGCCACCGAGGCCAAACCCTGGATGAGATAAAAATCGGAGCCGTTAAATTCCTGGCGTGAGGTTTTTCCCGATATGAACAACACGCCAACTTCCTTGTCCGCGGCTACTAGGGGTATCACAAAGGCAATATCCGGATTTGGTGTGTCCGCTAGATTTGGGAATTCTTTACCGACGTTCCGGCGAACAATGAGGCTCAGCAAATCACGTTGTCTGGATTCAGTAGCAAAAATCCCCCTGGCCGCCCCCACCTCGAATGAGCCGGTGTCTGTGGCAATGAACAGGGAGGCTCCGGCAAGGTTGAGCGCGCTCATGGGTGCATCGATAATCAGGGAAGATGCGACTTCTTTATCGCTTGTAGCGCTCAATGAAGTGCTTAAATTCTGGATCGTTTTTCGATAATCGAAGCGGTCTTTGTAAAACAACTTATCGATCATCGTCTCGACGAGGTTTTTGATGGGGCCGAGCAAAAACACAGCTAATGCGGATAGTCCCAGAGCTAAAATGAAGCGTTCAAAGAAACCCGGAGCGATGCCGCTAGAAAATACCAGGGCGAATGCTGCCCAAATAAGCATAGCCAGGATGATAGTGATCACAGCGTAGATAAAGCTGCGCCGTATAACAACTTCTATTTCGAGTAATTGTTTAGCCACAACGGCATAGCCGAGAGACAAGGGGATAAATGACAGGAAAGCCAGTCCTACATCTGAAGGCAGAACTACCGCTCCGGTGACGGCTGCAGGAATCGCGTTTAATGCAACAAATGGCACTAATCCAAAAACACAGCCGATTAGAACAATTTTCATCTGTTGGCGGGTCTGGGGTAATTGAGCCCGGACATAGTTATAAATGGCGACTCCCACTACCCCGAGAAAACCCATTCCGTAACTGAGGAGTCTGAACATCCGGAATTCGGGAAGCGGTTGGCCGTTTGCGTAACCAATTATTGGGTACATAACGATCGCAATCGCAGGGATTACATAGATTATCAGTATTCGTGGATCATTGCGGAGCCAGGCTCTTTCGTCAGGTAAAATCAAAAAGAAATGCAATAACAACCATGGGCCAATCAGGGCGGCCAATACCGCAGGATAAGAAGAAATGGGGATTAGTCGTTCAGCCGCTAAGGTTGAACTGAGTGCTACTGAGAGTGTTGTTCCGGAAAGAAGAAGAATGAGAGCTGCAGTGTTATCAGGTTTCTTTGACAATATGTAAAAGCCGGTTAAGAAGAATGCGGCACTAAGCACAAACCAAGATATAATCTCGAAAAACGATTTTCTCGATTGTGGATCAACGTTGATTTCAGAAGAAAGAATTTGTCCGTTGGGCTGTAACACTTTGAGTTGTTCAATCAGCCTGATAGAACCAGATTTTTCGAATCTTTGCAAGAACGTATCGGCTGACTGTGCATTCACTTCGAGCGGTTTATCACCAACTTGAATCCCAGCAGAAAAAGCAGTGCCATGACGGTCCACACTCTCTATGAGCCATCCATGCTCTCCAAATGAAAGGACCGCTCCCATATAAGGTTTGGTAGCGCAGAGGGCAAAGAAGATTAATGAAACTACCAGAAAAAAGAAGGATACGCCGATAATGGCGTTGTTAACGATTTTACGTCGTTTTCCAATCAGGTTGTTGTGAGCTAGGATTGACAAGGCTACCCTTATCCGTTATTAGTTTAGGAATTCCATCAATTGACGAACCGAAATCCCACGATGCTCGAGAGCATAGTGTGTTTCTTTTGCCAATTCTCGATGAAAGCTCATTTTAAGGGAAGTATATTGAATTCCACCTGAACTAAATAACACATTTTTGACCTGGTCTGTGCTGACTTCATTCAAACATGAAGGATTAAAGGCTTTCTCGAGAATTGATCTGGATTTGTCATCTGAATGAGAGAATCCAAAAAACATAGGCAAAGTTGGCTTTCGTCTGATGATGTCCTTTTTGGTTATTACACCGACAATGTCGTTGCTAAATTGGGCCATAATTCCTAAGTTTTGGCCAAATACTGAGAATAAGTCAACCACCATGTTGTCAATAGTTGATAAGGCTGCACCAGCGTGACAACAGCATTCAATTTGCGAGGCGGATTTGAGTTTGACAATGTCTAAATATTGACCCTCATTAAGAACTGATCGTGCAAGTGAAAGATCGAGGTGCTGACCGATGCAAGCGTTCGTAAAAAACGAATTTATTTTTTCAATCACACGGAGCGTTGTTTCGTTATTAATTCCGCGATTATTCAATCGAGTTAGTGCTTTTTCAGCCAAAATTAATAGAGTTGTTCCGGTGTTAGCGGCGATCGCGGTACCATATTTTGAAGATATAGAATCTGACACATCTGAATCTTCAATGTCATCGAAAACGTCACCCGCCGCCATTAATAATTGAATGGCGGCGGCTGCTGGTACAACGTGTTCGCAATTTCCCGAAATCGAATCAGCTACTACAAGTGGGAGTAACGGCCAAGGTTTTTGAGAATTAGTTGATGTAGGATCTCGGCCCTCGACCATAAGGATATTCCTGATTAATTCAAACAAATCTGTCGTGTTACACAAAGGAGTTAGAATTTCTTCTAACTCCTCGTTGAGCAATTGTTTTTGTTTCTCTAATTTAGACGACAATTTTGTGTGTCTGAGTGTTTAGTTATAACCATCCGGCCATAGGCCCAATGTTCGACTGTAATGAAACGCCATCGGCGGTAATAAGGCCGGTCTTAGCGTGCAAAGAGAGTACAGCGTTCTTTTCGGTGGCAGTCAAATCCATCGCAGAGATGAACTTCTCGGGATCAGCCTGGAATTCTTTCTTGGTTTCCTCGTTGCTGAAGATCTTTTTTACAAGTTCCGCTAGTTCCACTAAGGCTCCTCCTTCGATAATTTGTTAAGGATTATAAACTTAAGGTGGTGAATCGTCAATAACTATTATTATCCGAAAATTGAAAAATGTAATCTTTATGAAACAAAAAACCGGTTGGTACGGGATACTTCCGCGGACTCACTGTTCTCTTTCCGAACCAGGCGTAGGCTGCCAGGGTGCCCAACATCAGCGGCTGAATAAGATAGGTCCTGACCCGGGTGTCGATGGGCAAATGAGGCAGCGCCAGGTTTATCACCAGGTAAATGCCTAATATGGCGCCAATGATCGGGATGCTATTCAATCGGGTTAACTTTACGGGAAAATCCCAAGGTTAGTGTATTCTGGCGCTTCCGGCGCCGTCAGTATGACTTTAGTAATACTTGAATATTGTTGATACGGTACACGTTGGGCGCCGCCTCGAGGGAAGCGATCAACTTGTTACAGGCGGTCGGAATCCTGAGCCGGGGTCGTTTTGAGGGCGACAAATTCATCGCAGCCTGCCCTCATCCGGTAGGCCAACCGGCAATGGCAGGGATATAGGTTGCGGACGCATCCGGAGCAGATGTGGAAGGGGTCCTTGCGCACTTCCGCGGGCGTGAGCGAATGCCTTATGGGTCTTATCTCGAGCATTGTGCTTTTCCTGCTTTCCAATAATACATATTAGCAGGCAAGCAGTACCTTCTCTGTCGCTGGAATGATGAAAAGGTGTCGCTGAAACGCTGAAGAATGCGGATGCCGGCATTTTCCCCATAGATGAAAACGAATGAAACGAATCCTTTTGCCGGGGTAGTTGTAAGGTTCCGGGGTATTGTTTTTTTGTTTTTTCACTATTGATGTTATTTTCCGAAAACGACCCGGAATTTACGTTCATTTCTGGAAAAAACGACTTCGCGGCTATTGAAACAATTCTCCTTCTGCATCGTGGGAATGAGGGCTCCGCGAATTGTTTCACCGGCGCGGGTCGAGAATCAAATGTCTCCGGTTGCATGGCGGAAGCGGGCCGATAGCGTACACTAGTGCTAATATTCATGACGGGATATTATAGCACGGACGTTCCTTAGGGTTGTCAAGCGTTTCGTGACGTTTTTGGAGGAATATTTTTGGAAGCTGTATGCTGTCAGCGGTCAGCTATCAGCCACAGTGTTGTACCGCCTTTCCCTACCCTCTCCCCGTGGGGGAGAAGGGGGGGAGTGACGACCTTCCCCAGCCCAATGCGATCGGTGTACTATTCGCAGACGATTGCCACGCCTTGCCGCTTGGCAAGGCTCGCAAAGATATTTCTGGGGTATGATCAGAAATCACAATGGACCGAGGGTTACTCTTTGGCGCTTCCGACCCTGTTGAGTTCTTCTCCGATGTCCTGGATCCGGCCTTCCGTCCTTGCCAGAGTCGCCGAGAGCCGGGTTTTCAAGTTGGTATCTTCGCCGGCGGCGTGGTCAAGCTCGTCCTGCAGCTTCACCATCAGCGCTTTCAACGCGGCGTGTTCATCGACTAGCTTTTCGACTTTAAGCTGTCGATCCGTTAAGTTCCGGGTGATTTTCTTCTTTCGTTCCATGCTCTGTTATTCACTTTCCACGATCATCAGATATTTATCGATGGGCACTAACCCAAAACCAGGCCCGCCAAAGAGCCCGGCCGGGTATATTACGGAATCAGTTTCCTGGTTTGTTTGAGCGTTTTGACGTTCTCCGAAATGGTGTACAGTATACGGTCCAGCGATACTTTATCCTGTGGATCCAGTTTGGCAAATGTCTTTTCAATGATTAACCTGGCTACGGGCAAAGCCATCCTGATGACGTAGTCACCGACATCGGTCAACCGGATTTGAACGCAGCGCCGGTCGGACTCGCTGTTTTCTTTTTCAACCAAACCCTGTCGAAGGAGTCGGCGAACTAAAGTGGTGACATTGCTCGAACCGGTCCTGGTTCGACCCGCAAGGGCGCTCATTGTCAACGGGCCATCGTATAAAAGAGTAATCAGAACGGCAAATTTACCCGAGGAGATCCCGAGCGCTTTGGTCAACAGCCTGTCGGTTTCCTTCAGCGCTGCCTGATAGGTGCTGAGCATATTCATGAATAATTTGCTGTCAGCATCGGCCAGCCTGTTTTTACTAAAGATAAACTGCTCGTTTATTTGAATATTTCACCAATGAAGTATTTCTTATTTTACCGGGGTGCCGAAACAGGTTTCAAGAAAAGATGACCTCTACGCCGTCAAAACGATCTTTATTACACAGGTATAGTACTCGCGATAGAGATTCAAAATAGCCAGTTATCCAGTCGTTTAAGAGTTAAACCGAGATTCTTCGGCAAAGCCTCAGAATGACAAAGGGAGAAACGAAGCCGGGAGTTGTCTTTTGTCAGTGAGGATGGTCGAAACGGTCAAGGTAGTCCATATCCTGGCATAAGCGCTGTTTCAGCACGAGAAACTCGGGGCAATCGCCGGTAATTTTGAAAGCCTTAGGGCAGTTATGGGGGTACAGGTTGCGGGCGCAGCAGGAGCATACATGGTTGGGATCCCGGCAAACTTTATCAGAACCGTTCGGGTGTTCAGATGGGCCTTGTTTCGGCATTTCGCTTTCCCTGCTTTCCGGTTTTGAATGCTAACAGGCAAGCAGAAACTTTTCTGTCGCTATTATGATGAAAAATGTCATCGAAAACGCTTAAAGCCGCCCAAGAAATGTTCCCCACTGCCGCTTGGCGCGGCAGTGGGGAACTCCTCGGAGGAGTTCTATAATTACTTTCCCAGATCAAGCCGATCATCTGTCCGTTCATGGTTCGAAAAGCTCACCGCGAACGGAATTAGCGGGGTAGACTCACCCCCGCGAGATCTCGGGTAGTACGCAAGTTTACGAGAATATGACTATCGGCCTATTTATTATCGCGTCGCTGGCAATCAATAATGGTACACGTGACATTATTCGGATATACCCGCGGATTCAACACTCCATGGACCCATCCGGGCGGACCTGAAAACGGAGAGTTCTCATGGCTACGTTAACCGCTCCTGCCCGGAAACTGTCCCGGCTCAACGGGGTGCAGATCGCTGCGGCGGCGGTACGAGGGCGGGCATTCGGTGGCAAGCTGAGGTTGTATCTCAGCATTTTCCGGTTCCTGACCCTTATCCTGGCGTTGAGCCAGGTGAGCGGAGTGGTCCCCAAGGGTTCAATTTCGATTGCCGGCGTTATCATCGCCGCCTCGGCGTATACCGTGATCAAATTCTTTACCCCTGTTACGGCCAGGAACTACCTAGCAAGCCAAGCACTATTGGCGACCGATCTCGTTTTCTGCGCGGCGATGGTCTGGGTGACCGGCGGCCTCAGCAGCCCGTTCCTCCTTTACACCCTTACTCCGGTACTGGCGGCATCGTTCTTCTACGAGTCCCGGATGGCGCTTACCGTGGCGGTGGCGTCCATCCTAGACATCCTACTGACCCAACTGGTCAACCCCTTTTACCAATTGACCTCCGGGCCGCTGGAATTCAGCTTTTTCTTTATATACATAGTCGCCGTCAGCCTTTCGGCGTCGCTGCCGTACCTAGTCAATTTCAACCTTCAGAGGCGGATGCAGGGCGAATACGTCGCCGAGGAGAGGAGCCGCCTGTCACGTGAACTGCACGACGGCACGGTGCAGGTTCTGGCGGCGCTCAACTGGCAAGCGCAGTTAGTCGAGCGAGACCTGAGCCGCCAGGGGATCTCGCTGCCCTCGCTCAGCCACCTGCTCCACCTATCCAAGGAGTCTCAATCCGAAGCCCGGGAAGCCCTGCAGCTCCTTCGGGACTACACCGAATCTGGCAAGTTCGTGGAGCACCTTAAAACCTACGCCGACCGGTTTAAACAGGACAGCGGGATAGAATACAAGATGGACCTTCTGCCCCTGGAACCAAAGCTGGAGCCCCAGGTGGAACTCCAACTGCTGCGCATCTGCCAGGAAGCGATGAACAACATCCGCAAGCACGCCCGCGCGCGGCACGTCTGCGTAAACATGATCCGTTCACCCAAAAACTACCTGACCGTGACCATCGAGGACGACGGCCTGGGATTCGACCTTGACGCCGGACTGCGGACCTCAGGGTTCCAGGGGCACGGGCTCAACGTGATGAGGGAGCGGGCGGAGACGGTGGGGGGCTACCTGCAGATGGACAGCCAGTTGGGCAAGGGGACGGTCATTACCGTGGTCGTCCCGTTGAACCGGTAAAGCCAATCATTTGTCTCTTGCCATAATTTGTCTCTCTGGTCCCTCGCTCTTTGTAGCATCAAAGCCCATCTGTGAGATTCATTCTCGAGTGGGCGAGCGGCCGCTCGCCCTACATGCACTCAGTGTGGTACTAAAGTTTTCGAAGCTAAACAGTACTATCTGCCCATTGCCGGAACTGCCGGAGCGGGTTAACAATAGATCAAGTTTATTAAAGGATGTGATACGATGGATTTCGAATATCACAAAGGCTCGCTCTGCATCCACCGGTTCCAGATTTGCCAGGAAGGCTACTGCGCCGAGTGCATCATCCATCTGAACGCGCTCAAAGCTGTGGTTGAGAAGCCCAGGCTGGCAGTAAAGAATAAACTTCCTGTACTTGTAAGAGCCCAAGCTTAGCCTTTATCTTTGAAACCTGCCTGAATGGCTTGACCTGAGTTCTATCGGCGGTTATTCCCAATAAACGATGCCCCGCAAAAACGCGGGGCATCTGGTTTTGTAGGGGATTTATCCCATCAGGGAGTTCAGAACCTCACGAGCCACCATTCAAAAAGGAAGTAAAATCCCAGTTTCAGATACTCGGTTGCGACCCAGCCGGTAGACTCCGAATGCTTCCACCAGTTATGGGCAAGCTGCGGGTCATAAGCCGCGGAACAAACCGTCAAATCGATCCCCTTGAAAAAGTGCCTGAAAATGATGCCTGATCTCTTAGTATGATAAGGCGAAGTTACGATGATCGCGGATTTAAATCCATGATCCTCGATAATTTTGAGCGAGTATTTGGCATTGGTATAGGTCGTAAATGAATCTTGTTCCAGCAGGATGTCCCCGGCAGGTACTCCCAGGGCTTCAGCCTGTTTCCCCATGTTATCCGAACCGCCGCCGGTGAACAGGATCTTGCTGGCATAACCTTCCTGGTATAGTACTACGCCTTTAGCAACTCTATCCTCGCCAGTGCTCAGCACAATAATCACGTCAGCCGGTTTCGGAGGCTGGTTCACCACCAAGTAGTTCCACATGTGGGGCAATATAACATGCTGGAACGCCGCCACGATTAAAATGGCCGCCAAAAGAATAGAGCCTATGATCAAAACGGCTTTTTTCACGAAGACAACTCTCCAACGCTATTATTGAGAGAACGCGAAAACATTTACAAATAATTAAATCTAAGGAATGGAATATTGACTGTTACGTATATATTGAGTCGGATCCGGCACGCATCCCGACTTTTTGATCAAGCCGATGCTTAAGCTTCAAGGATCCGCAGATTAGCACAGCAAGAGGGCATTCTAAGAGTTGAAGGCGGGCAGGGGGGAGGGAGGGCTAGAACGTAGAGACTTTGGTCGGGGTGGACGGATTTGAACCGTCGACCACCTGAACCCCATTCAGGTGCGCTACCAGGCTGCGCTACACCCCGCCGAAACGAGCCTAAAGATGTTAGCATAGACTACTTCCTATCGCAAGCCGTTTGTCCGCATCACCTGAATTGGATATAATATTTACATAACTAACGTAAAAGCGAGTACCCGATGAGCGTCAGGCCTATAATCAAATATCCGGACCAAGTCCTCCGGCAGAAAGCTAAAACCATTCCAGTCGTCGACAAAAGCATCAAGACCCTGATCGACGACATGATTGAGACGATGAAAGCCGGATGTGGTTGCGGCCTGGCGGCGCCCCAGGTGGGGGTCTCTCTACGTTGCATCGTCCTCGGCATGCCAGAGGAAGAACCTTTCGCCATCATCAATCCGGAATTCGTTAAGCGAACCGGCGAGCGTGAAATTGAAGAAGGCTGCCTCTCGGTGCCCGACCTCGGCGGTCATGTTAAAAGATCGATATCGGTAATCGTTAAAGGCCTGGACCGGTACGGGAAACCGATCAGAGTCCGCGGCAAAGAACTGCTGTGCCAGGCGCTCGAGCACGAAATCGACCATCTCAACGGCATACTGTTCATAGATAGGGTTGAATCACAGGATAAACTGTTCAAAAAAGAGAAACCGGTCGAGGTCGAAGTACAAGACGCCGCCGCCGAACTGGCTGCCAAGCAGTGATCAAAACTCTCCTCCAGTGCGATTTTGACGGCACGCTGACCGAAGAGGATGTCAGTTTTCTTATCCTCGAACGTTTTGCCGAGAGCGACTGGAAATCAATCCTCCGCGACTACCAGGAAGGCAATATCCCTGTCGGGCAGTTCAATTACCGCGCTTTCAACCTCGTCAAGCAGGATCGAGCTGCGCTGGAAAAGCTGGTTAGAGAAGAAGCCAGGCTGCGCCCGGGCGTGCATGAACTGATCGAGCACTGCCGCTCGAATCATATCGAATTGAGAGTTGTGTCCAACGGACTGGATTTTTACGTCCGAACGTTGCTGGGGCACAACGGGTTCGGGCAAGTTGAGGTCGCCGCTGCCCGGACGTTGTTTACGCCCGAAGGACTAGATGCCCGGTACTTTGACTTAAACGGCAAAGAGCTCCTGGATGAATTCAAGGCATACCATACCCGTCGGTTTATCGAGCAAGGTTACAGGGTCCTCTACGCCGGAAACGGGCCGTCTGACATCCCGGCGTCCCGACTAGCCGAACATACATTTGCCACTCAATCGTTGCTGGAATACTACCGACGCGAAGCCCTGCCGCACACGCCGTTTCATGACCTGCACGACATCGTAGCGGGTCTTAAAAACCTGGTCTAGCGGCGTGGCCCGAAGATAGCGGTGCCCAGGCGAATCATGTTGGCGCCTTCCTTAATCGCCACCCGGTAAGAATCGCTCATTCCCATAGACAAGTAACGGATATCAACGCTGGGTAGACACAAACACTTGATTTCTTCATAGATCGCCCTGGTCGACGCGAAATAGGGGCGGAGTTCCTGAGCCGGCATATTAGGTCCCATCGTCATCAAACCCGATAAACGAAGGTTGGAAAGTCCGGCGATCGAGCGAGCCAAATCGAACACATTTTCCGGTAAAACGCCGTTCTTCTGAGGTTCCCGACCTATATTCACCTCGATAAGCACCGGCATGATCTTGTTCAGCGCAGCCGCATGCTTGTTTATCGACCTGGCTATGGCAATAGAGTCGACGGTTTGGATCAGATCGAAAAGCTCGACGGCTTTTTTAACCTTGTTCAACTGCAGGTGGCCGATGAAATGCCATTTGCCCCGGCCTGGAAGATCAAATCGAGTAGTCTCGGTCTCCTGGATGTAATTCTCCCCGAGGATGTTTATTCCAGCGTCGACGGCGACGGTGATCTCATCAACCGTGCGACCTTTGACCGCGGCGACGATGGCAATATCAGGCGGGATTTCTGCCCGCAGACGGCATACGTTGTCCCGTATATGCTGATACATCTTACTCGATTTTTGTGCCGCAATAAGGACAGAATTTCATGCTGTGATCCAAGGGGGAGGCACAGGTTGAACAATAGAGCGGAGGCAATCTGGTCTGAGTTGCGATTTCGCCGAGAGTCTTTTTTAACTGTTCTTCGGTCATGAGCCGTTCGGCTATCTGAGGCTTCAGTTCGTCCGCAATCTCATATCGCTCTTTGCAGTGGAGGCAGGTCATATATTGTTTGACCTTATATTGGACAGTTGGGACAAAGTAGAGGGTGAGCTTTTCTCGGACCTGGTGGACGAAGAAAATTCGGTCCGTATTGCATTTCTGGCACTTGGTGACAACATAGCCGAGCGGATCGCCGTAGCCTTTGTTCCCGAAAATGAAAACCATATCGATTGAATATACTATTATTGGATTGTACCTTGTCAACCCGAGGGTGCGACGAACACGTTGCTGTGTTAGAATATTTTGCCCTGGGGGAGTGCCGGAATTGGCAGACGGGCATGACTTAGGATCATGTGCCGCAAGGCGTCGGGGTTCGAGTCCCCGCTTCCCCACCATGCGTTAAAGATGTATATATGTTTTGATAGATCGTTTTCGATTCATTTTATTCCTCTTTCGTCCGACGGGTTTCACTAATCATGCCTGTTTCCAAGATAGACACATATCGCGAGGAATTGAAACAAATCCCAGACTGGGAGCCGTTTCTTTTAGCCCATTCAGGACTTCCCGGGCCTCGAGGCAACCTTGAACTTGCCGCTGCGGTCTTCGAAGAGGGCAACTCAGAGCTATTTGAACGTTTGTTGAAATACACGCCGGAAAAAGCTCCAGTCAATTCGCCGGAAGAATTTCTTCATTTCTGCGGGGTTTACGGGCAAGGTAAATATCTCACCAAGTCCTCTGAATTGACTTGGGCGCGTTTGAAGCTGTTTGCGAGCGACCCGCGATGGCGGACGCGTGAAGCCGTTGCTATGGCACTCCAGAGGTATGGTGATAGAGACACCGATGATCTTGTTGTTAAGATGGCGGTCTGGGCAGGGGGAAATCGCTTCCAGCAGCGAGCGGCTTCTGCCGCACTTTGTGAACCACGGTTACTTCAACGAGCCGATGTCGCTGGGAATGTGATCGACATTCTAGACAAGATAACCATTACGCTGGCATCCGGTACAGACCGGCGTGAGGATGGGTTCAAAATTCTTCGGCAAGCTATGGGCTATTGCTGGAGTGTGGCGGTAGCTGCTTTGCCTTCCAAGGGCAAGAGCATGATGGAGAAATGGTTTCTAAGCTACGATCCTGACATTCGCCGTATAATGAAAGAAAATTTATCAAAGAACCGTTTGATCAAAATGGACGGCGAATGGGTGGGGCGGTGGATCAAAGAATTAATATAAGAATGGCGCTAGCAACTGAAGTTATACAAAACCTGGCTCAAGCCGGCTATCGCGCCTGCATAGCCCCGATAGAGCGGCTGGCTGAGCTGGAAGCCGAATACAATGCGATCACCAGCCGTGACGTGTGGCGCCGGTCGCCGCACCTCTCGCAACATCGCTTCGACTTCACTCGGCCGACAGATTTCTCAGTAAAATCGATAATCGTAGTTGCCGCTCCGGTGACGCCGGTACGACTGGGATTTAAGTATCGTGGAACTCACCATTCGTTTGAAGCTCCTCCGCTCTCAGGAGATTACGATCAGGATGTCGCCCGAATGAAAAAGGTGATCACTGACACCATAGGCCCCTTGGGCCTTCACGTTGCTGATTCGAACCTGCCAACCAAGGTTCTTGCCAGCCATACGGGGCTGCTTCAAAACGGGATCAACAACATGGGGTATATTCCTGGTATGGGCAGCTTTTTCAGGCTGACATCCTTTTTCTCTGATCTTCAACCTTCCGACAATACCTGGAATGAACAACACCTGGTCGCCCCTGTTTGCCGGGAATGTGGCCTGTGCATGGACGCCTGTCCTACAGGTTGCATTAGCCAGGAAGTGTATGACGTCGGCCGTTGCCTATCGCTCTTATCCAAAGAACCCTCGGATTTTCCGGACTGGGTAAAGAAGAGATGGCATAATTCTCTGATCGGATGCCGGGTATGTCAGCAAATTTGTCCCATGAACCGTTCCGTACTCGATGAGGCAGCCAACGGTATTGAATTTTCAGAGGCAGAAACAGAGGCCATATTATCGGGTGTTCCTTTCGATACACTCGATCAAGCGACCAGGGATAAGCTGCGTTATTTTCACCTGGCTGCGTTCTATTCCATACTGCCTCGGAACTTACGGCTGCTGCTTGAAAAATCCGGAGAACCCGTCTGATGGACTATCAAGCCGCCTCCCTGGCTCTCAAACGCAGTTTTCTATTTTCATCTATTTCTGATGAAGATATGTCAGACTTATTGGCGAACGCCGAAGAAAAGAGTTACACAACAGGAGAATATTTTTTCTGGGAGGGCGGTGCGCCGGACAGCTTCTTTCTACTGATATCCGGCAGGGTGAAAGTGATCAAACATGGATCACAGGGCAGGGAAACCGTGGTGGCCTTTTTCCGCCCTGGAGAAATCTTCGGCGAAGTGGCCGTCCTCGAGGACAAGCCATACCCAGCCTCAGCGATCGCCCTGGAAGATTCTATGGCCTTATCCATCGACCGCCAGGTTTTTCATGAATTTATCCGACGGCACCCAGGAGTCGCCCTGGCGATGGTCGGCCTCCTTTCAGCACGTCTGCGGGAAGCTCAGAGCCGTCTTCACGACCTCGCGGGGGAACGGGTCGAACAGCGACTGTCCAGGACGCTCGATCGACTGGCCTCGAAACTCGGTCCCGAACTTCCGTTCACCAGACAGGACCTGGCCGATATGTCCGGGACGACACTTGAGACTGCGGTCCGTTTTCTAAGCCGTCTGAAGCAAGACGGAATAATCTCCTCCGGACGCGGGCTTGTAGTGATCCAAGACAGGCTTCGACTCAAAAGATTGACTGAAGATCCATCTTCGGGTTGATCTATGTATCTTGTGCCAACATTGATTTAAATCATATTCCTCTAATAAAGATACTCGTATAATAATCTTATGAACTTGGAGATATCGCCTTGAACGCCGGTTGTCCGGGTCAAAGGTCCCGAAAACTTACGTCGGAGATTCTGTTCTGCTCACATTGCGGATCCGAATTGGAGATATTCTCCGACGAGGCTCGGGTCAGATGCCACAAATGCAGTCAGATGACCAGCCGGGCAAAATTACCGTCGTGCGCCGATTGGTGCGCCTCGGCAAGACAATGCCTTGGCGAAGGGGCGTGGCGAACGGTTCAGGATCAAAATGGGAAGGAGCCTGAATATGCCGGTCCGAAAGATCGTTAAAATCGATGAAGATAAATGCAACGGCTGCGGGGATTGCGTCCCGTCTTGCGTGGAAGGAGCCATCCAGGTGATCGACGGCAAAGCCAGACTGGTGTCCGAAACTTATTGTGATGGGTTAGGCGCCTGCCTGGGCGAATGCCCAATGGATGCCATTTCGATTGAAGAAAGAGATGCGCCTGAATTCGATGAATCGGCGGCTGTGGAACACGCGGCAAGGAAAGAGACGAACCAGCCCGTGCATGCCTGCCCTTCGACCAGGATGATGTCGTTCGAACGGCAGGCTAACTCCTCGGACAGATCGGCGGCAGTATCCGACCATTCGATGCTGTCCAGTTGGCCGGTTCAGTTGACCCTGGTGCCGCCTCATGCCCCGTTTCTGAAAGGTGCTGATATTTTACTAGCCGCGGACTGTGTCCCGTTTGCCTATCCTGCATTTCACCGAGATTTTCTCCAGGGTAAGAGCCTATTGATCGCTTGTCCAAAGTTAGATGACTATGAAGCTCATCTCGAAAAGCTGACCCAGATTTTCAGGAGCGCCCGGCCCCGAAGCGTTACGGTCCTGCGTATGGAGGTGCCGTGCTGCGGCGGTCTCACCCACATGGTCCGGCAGGCGTCCCTTGAATCCGGGGTTAGTTTTCCGATCCAGGAAACAACTATCGGCGTCCGCGGCCAGATCCTGGCTTCGGTTTAAAACTCTTCGATCTCAGGGGGTAATACCGATGGTAGTCCAGTTGGACTACCATCGGTATATGTATTTGAACATTTCAACGTAATTATGCTATAGTTTTCGATGGTCTTTATTTTTGCTCTGGAGGTAGCAGGCACATAGTTAAAGAACTCCGAGTCAACGAGAAAATCCTGGGCCGTGAGGTTCGTGTGCTCGGTGAAAACGCTGAGCAATTGGGTGTTATGACCGTGGCGGCTGCCAAGGAATTAGCCCGTCGAAGCAGCCTCGATCTGGTGGAAGTAGCCCCGACAGCAATACCGCCTGTTTGCCGTCTTATGGATTACGGCAAATACCGCTACGAACAAACCAAGAAAGAGCGAGAAGCCAAAAAAGGTCAAAAAATGTCGCTCCTCAAGGAAGTTCGTCTCCGGCCGAAGATTGGCGAGCATGATTACGAGGCTAAGGTCCGCAGCATTCAAAAACAGTTGGAAGCCGGGGACAAGGTAAAAGTGACCATCATGTTCCGTGGCCGGGAAATAACTCACTCGGATCTGGGTATCAAGATATTGAGGCGAATCGCAGAAGAATTGGCCGACGTTTCTATTGTTGAAGGGCAGCCGACGCTTCTGGGTTCAAGAATCCATTTAATGCTGGTGCCTAAACCCGGCGCCAAAGTGAAAACAAAGGAAGGTCAACCTGAAAATGCCCAAGCTAAAAACCCATAAGGGAGCGCAGAATCGCTTTAAGCTTACCGGTAACGGTAAGATGATGCGTATGAAGGGTCTGAAGAGCCATCTGCGCCGCAACAAGTCGAAGAGAGCGCGCCGCCAGTTCGATGAAATGATCCCGATGGCCAAGGCTGACGTCCAGCGCCTCAGCCGCCTTATCCCCTACGGCACACCGTAGCTTCCGTCACATCCGATCAACTTAGACAAATTTTAGGAGAGAATACATGGCACGCATCAAGGGTGGTGTCGCGACCCATAAGAGACACAAGAATATTCTGGCCTTAACCAAAGGTCATCGCGGGCAGCGCAATCATATCTGGCGCCGGGCGCACGAAAGCATGACACATGCTTTGGCATATGCCTTTGCCCACCGGAGAGACCGAAAAGGCGATTTCCGCAAACTGTGGATCGCCAGGATCAATGCCGCGGCTCGTCTCAATGGTACGACTTACGGCAGATTGATCGACGGCCTGTCAAAGTCGGGCATTGAGCTTGACCGTAAAGTACTGGCTGATATGGCGGTATCTCAGCCGCAAACCTTTGCCGATCTCGTTAAATCGACCGTCAGTTAGTAATATACCTATTCAGGATTCGATAGCCCCCTGGATTACTACCCAGGGGGTTTATGCTATACAATAAAAAGGATAAAGAAGCGAGGTAGAATCAAGTGAGTATAGGCCCTTTCGAAATCGTTTTGATCCTAATCATTATCGTTTTGGCATTTTTGGTTTTCAAGGGCCGAAAAAAGAATTAGAGTCCGCCCTTATATCCGCCACCCTTCAAGTATTAGCACCTTTATTCTCCTCGTTTCTCCGGCCACAGGCTTAAATCTGGTTGGTTGAAGCTGCCGCACTTTTTTGCCGACGACTACGTTTAGCCAACGTATAAGTTATCACTTGTAACAACTCGGTTCCGAGCGAACCATTGCCTCGCCTGCACAAGGGGATTTCACTTGGGGCTCCCAATACTTAAAGAAAACCGGAAAAGACGCGCTTGGGTCACAGGTACTGAGCGATAATGGCAATCAGGATTTTTTTGGCGATGGGAGTTGAAGAGCGTCCCAGGCGGGATTCGAACCCACGGCCCGCTGCTTAGAAGGCAGCCGCTCTATCCAGCTGAGCTACTGGGACACGGGCTAATAGTAGCATCGTGATTCCGGAGGGGTCAAGACCTTGACTCTTCACGAGAAGGACGCTCGGAATCAATCGTAATTTACGAACATTTTATCTTGACACGGTACTTAACCGCTGTTAGTATAAAGAACATGCCCAAGGACCCTGGAAAGATGCCACATGTCTAAAATCCTTGATGGGATAAACTCACCCGCTGATCTCAAGCCACTGTCCCTCGTCGACCTGAACAAACTGGCGATTGAACTCAGAGAAGAGATGGTCACCAGGGTTACGGCTAACGGCGGGCATTTAGCTTCCAGCCTGGGAGTAGTTGAACTTACCATCGCCTTGCACAAAGTCTTCAACTGCCCCGATGACAAAATCGTGTGGGATGTGGGGCACCAGTGTTACGCCCACAAGCTTCTAACCGGGCGCCGTGAACAATTTGCCACCCTGAGGCAGTATGGTGGGATTTCAGGGTTCACTTGCCGTGACGAGAGTCCCTATGACGCTTTTACGACAGGTCATGCCAGCACTTCAATCTCAGCCGCGGTGGGGATGGCTGCGGCACGGGACCTTTCCGGCGACAATTATAACGTGATCGCGGTCATAGGCGACGGTGCCATCACCGGGGGAATGGCATTGGAGGCATTGAATAACGCCGGGCATTTGGGTAAGCGACTGATAGTCATTCTTAACGATAACGGCATGTCGATCTCTCCCACGGTGGGGGCGATGTCCCGCCTTCTCGGGAAGGTGAGGTTCGACCGGCGCTATTACAAAGCATCCGAAAAGAGCAAGAGATTGCTCTCCCGTTTTGACATGGGGAGCCGCATCTGGGAGATCGGCCAGCGGATCAAGGGCGGCATGAAGAAAATGGTCATGCCGACCACGTTGTGGGAAGAGTTCGGGTTCGCTTACACAGGGCCGATCGATGGTCACAACATCAATGACCTAGTATCTGCGTTAGAACAGGCCAAAAGTTATTCCCATAAGCCGGCCTTAATCCACATCGTGACAACCAAAGGAAAAGGCTACGGGCCTGCGGAAAGCGATGCGATCAATTTCCACGGAATCTCGCCTAAAGGCAGTCCTAAAAAGACCGGCAGTAGCCACAAACTGCTACCCTACAGCGAAATTTTTGCCAGAACGGTTGAGAAGATGGCGTGGGAGAACCCCAAAATCGCCGTCATCACCGCTGCTATGCCGGATGGTTATTGCCTTGGCCATATGCAATCAACGATGCCCAACCGCATTTTCGATGTCGGTATCTGTGAACAACATGCCGTGACGTTTGCCGCCGGGATGGCGGCACAAGGGATGACGCCTATTGTCGCCATTTATTCCACATTTTTGCAAAGAGCTTTTGACCAAATAATTCATGATGTCGCCTTGCCAAAATTGCCGGTTGTGTTCGCTCTCGACCGCGGCGGAATCGTGGGTGAGGACGGCAAGACACACCAGGGAATTTTTGATCTTTCCTACCTTTCCCTAATACCCGATATGATCCTCGCGTCACCCAAAGACGAGAATGAGCTGCAACACCTGCTCTATACCGCGACTAAATGCGGCAAACCCATGGCGATCAGATATCCCAGGGGAGTTGGCACCGGAGTTGAATTGGAACCGGAACTCAGGGAAATTCCCGTCGGCAGTGCCGAGATCTTGCGTAAGGGTCCGGATGCAGCGCTTCTTGCCACTGGCGCCAGCGTGAAGGCCGCTATGGCCGCCGCTGACCTGCTGGAGATGCAGGGAACCAGAGTCACCGTGGTAAATATGCGATACATCAGACCACTTGATGAAGATGTGATCCTTGGATTGGCCAGCGATATCAAGAGCATAATTACGATTGAAGAGAACGTTTTGAACGGCGGCTTGGGAAGTCTGGTGGCGGCTTTATTGAAACGTGCTTCGATGGACGATGTCGGATTGAAGTCTCTGGGGATACCGGATGAATTCGTAACCCACGGCACCCAAGCACAGCTTCGTTCTAATTACCACCTGGACGCAGAAGGCATTTCTTCAGAGACCCTGGCATTCATAGATGAATTTGAAATTTCGAAAAAAATTTTAGCATCCAGGTAACCTGAAAACCTGCCGTTATTTCGGACTGACCCCTCGCTCTATACTCGATTTTAACAGGAGTTAGCATGGATAGGCTGACGGTACGCGACATCGACGTCAAGAATAAAAGAGTACTTGTGCGAGTCGATTTCAATGTCCCTCTTGGTACTGATGGCCGAATTACCGATGATGGCCGAATCCGGGCGGCTATTCCGACCATTGACTACCTGGTCGAAAACGGAGCCAAGGTAATAATAATGTCACATATGGGAAGGCCAGACGGGAAGGTGGTGCCTTCTCTTTCGTTGAGAGTCACTGCAGACAGACTATCGGAACTCATGAGGCACCCTGTCCAATTCGTGAACGAGTGTGTCGGTCAAAAGGTTGAAGAGGTTGTGTCGGGGCTTAACGATGGAGACATCCTGGTCCTGGAAAACCTTCGTTTTCATGCCGAAGAAGAAGAAAATGCCCCGGTCTTTGCTGAAAAACTGGCCAGACTGGGTGAGGTGTTTGTGGATGATGCTTTTGGCACAGCCCACAGAGCTCATGCCTCGATTGTCGGTGTAACTAAATTCTTGCCCGCCGTGGCTGGGTTGTTATTAGAGAAAGAATTAGTTTCTCTAGGACATATTCTTGAAAAGCCTGCGAGGCCATTCTGTGTCCTCTTCGGCGGAGCCAAGATAGCAGATAAAGTGAAATTACTTGAAAACGTCATGGACAAAGTCGATACGATCCTGGTCGGTGGAGGAATGGCCGCCACCTTTCTTAAAGCCGACAATTATGAAGTCGGTAAATCGATTGTAGACGAAAAGATCGATTTAGCCGCCAAATTAATGGCCAAAGCGAAAAAATACAATATCAAATTTGTATTGCCGAAAGACGTGGTAGTCACCGGCGACTTGACTCCGGATGCCAGGGGAATCTGCGTCCCGGTCGATAAGATACCTCCGTTGGGACGGGTTGTGGATATCGGGTTGCTCACCATAAATCTTTTTACCAAAGAATTGGAGCGAGCGAAGACGGTGTTCTGGAACGGGCCGATGGGTATATATGAAATGCCCCAGTTTGCCGAGGGCACAAAAACAATGGCTGATGTGATTAGCAGGCTGCACGCCACTACGATCATCGGCGGCGGTTCAACCGCCGAAATTGTTGACGAACTCAAGCTGGCTGATAAAATGAGCTTTGTGTCTACCGGTGGCGGGTCATCGATGTTATTCCTTTCAGGTGAAAAACTCCCGGGTGTGGAAGCGCTGCTAAAGAAAAATGAGAAAGCGGCGGTTTAACGATGGACCAAATCGGTCTGATGCGCCAACTCAGTCTAAAAACCGAAACCAAGATCGTCATGGTCGTCCTTGACGGCCTTGGCGGCCTACCGGATCCGATTACTAATAAAACCGAACTTGAAACAGCCAACATTCCAAACTTAAACGCCCTGGCCGCAAAAAGCATCTGCGGCCTTTCAAATCCGGTGCTACCCGGAATCACGCCCGGGAGCGGCCCGGGACACCTGGCTCTCTTCGGTTACGATCCGCTGCAATATGTTATCGGCAGGGGCGTACTGGAAGCACTGGGAATAGACTTCGATCTTAGACCCGGGGACGTGGCTTCAAGGGGCAATCTATGCACCCTCGATACGCAGGGTATTATCACCGATAGGCGCGCAGGGCGGATCAGCACGGACAAAAGTCGCGTTATCGCCTCCCAGCTTAATGGCCTTGAGATCGATGGCGTTCAGGTTATCGTCGAGGCCGTCAAAGACCACAGGATTGTGGTGGTGTTTCGGGGCGAGGGGCTATCGGATGCAGTGTCCGATTCCGATCCGCAACGGGTAGGGCTTGCTCCTCAACCAGTGACGGCAATCAACGGAAGTTCAAATCGAATGGCTCAGATCGCCAACCGTTTTATTGCGCATGCGTCGAAGGTTCTTACCAATCACCATCCGGCGAACGGGTTATTGTTACGGGGTTTCTCACGAAAGCCAGACTTTCCAAGTTTCAAGGAAGTCTATAATCTCGATGCCTGCGCCATTGCCGGATATCCAATGTATCGAGGGTTGGCCAAAGTTGTCGGTATGTCGGTGGTCAAAACCGGCACGACGCTAACCGAAGAGATCCAGAGCCTGCGAGACAACTTCAACAGCTACGATTTCTTCTTTTTCCATGTAAAAGGTACGGACGCCGCTGGGGAAGACGGGGATTTTTCCCGGAAGGTGTCAGTGCTGGAGAATTTTGACCAATTCTTGCCCGCCATTATTGAACTCAAACCGGATGTCTTAATCGTAACTGGGGATCATTCTACCCCCGCTATACTCGGCGGTCATGGATGGCAATCTGTCCCAGTTCTGGTCCAAGGGAAATATTGCCGGCCAGACAGCGTTTCAGTTTTCAGCGAGAATGCCTGTGTTGGCGGCGGACTGGGAAATATACCCGCCTGTCATTTGATGCCGGTGGCGATGGCTAACGCCTTGAAATTGGAGAAATTTGGTGCGTGAGATGGCGGAAAAACGTAATTTTACCATAGCCGGCAACTGGAAAATGAATACAACTCTGAACGAGGCTGTCGATCTTGTTAACAAAATTCGAAGTGGGGCTGCCGACTTCGGGCGTGTTGAAACAATCGTCTGCCCTCCTTTCATATCACTCTCAAAGGTGAAAGAGCTTCTCGAGGGCACCTCGATACAGTTAGGCGCCCAGGATGTTTTTTACGAGGAAAAGGGTGCTTTTACCGGCGAAATTTCACCCGGCATGCTTTCCAGTCTTTGCCGGTACGTGATAATCGGGCATTCGGAACGGCGAACATATTTTCATGAAACGGATGACGTCGTTAACCGAAAGGTGAAAGCGGCTATCCGTCACGGCCTCAAGCCTATTATGTGTGTCGGTGAAAATCTGGATGAAAAGGATGCCGGCGCCACCGAATCTATAATAAACCGCCAGATCAGCCTTGGTCTGAGCGGAATCGAATCCGCCGATTTATTGATAGCCTACGAACCTATTTGGGCCATCGGCACCGGCAGGGCAGCAACATCGGCGTACGCTAATCAGGTCATGAACTATATCCGTGAACTGCTCTGTAAGATCTTGCACACTGGAAAAGCCTTAAGAATACCACTACTTTATGGCGGCAGCGTGAACGCGGAAAATATTACCGATCTCCTGTCCCAAAATGATATCGATGGAGCCCTTGTCGGAGGAGCCAGCCTTAAACCGGACCAGTTTTTAAGCATTATCAGGCAGGCTAACGAACTGGGCAGCCGGTAACGTGTTTTGGTGACAAATTCTTGAACAAATTGGTCGCCATCGTGGGTCCTACCGGGGTGGGTAAAAGCGATCTTTCCATCAAATTGGCAAGGTTATTCAACGGGGAAATCGTCAACGCCGATAGCCGGCAGCTTTTGAAATATCTGGACATAGGGACGGCCAAGCTGAGTCTGGAAGAGCAGCAAGGGATCCCCGTTCACTTAGTTGACATAACCTCACCCGATAAGGACTTCAATCTTGCTGAGTTTCAACAATTAACATATTCAACAATTAACGAAGTCCAAACACGGGATCGGTTACCTTTCCTGGTAGGCGGCAGCGGATTGTACGTTTGGACAGTATTGGAAGGTTGGCAAATACCCAAAGTTGAGCCAAATAAAGTACTGCGAGAAATGTTGGAGAATGAAGCGCAGACTCGTGGAGCCGAGGTGTTGTACGGTAAATTAAAAGAATTGGATCCAGCAGCAGCCGCTAAAATCAACACAAACAATGTCCGTCGAGTAATCAGGGCGCTTGAAATACGGATGGGGAATGCCACTGATGATTCGGCTCGGGCAATAAAACAGCCTCTCCCATATCGAATCCTGGTAATCGGTCTGACCACAGACCGCAAAGAGCTTTACCGTCGCATTGACGCTCGAGTCGATAAAATGTTAGAAAAAGGCTTGGTCGAAGAAGTCAGATCTGTCCTCCAAATGGGTTACGGAGCCGATTCGGCGGGGCTGAAAAGCGTAGGTTATAAAGAGGTACTCGGATACTTAAGAGGCGAAATGGACCTGCGGGAAACAAGCGAACGTATCAAGGCTGAAACCCATCGCCTGGTAAGACATCAATACAACTGGTTCAATCTGAAAGACAACCGAATTCACTGGTTCGATATCGGGACCGAGTATTTCGAAAATGTAAAACAACTTATCACTGACTTTGGGAAAGAGGCAGATTCAGAATATGGATTTTACTAAGGTACAGAGCGTCGGCAACGATTTTGTGTTGATCGAAACATCTGACAACAAACGCAACTGGTCAGACGTCGCCCAGGCGATCTGCAACCGGCATTTCGGCGTCGGCGCCGACGGACTTCTTCTACTTATGCCGTCTGATAAAGCAGATTTCCGGATGCGGATTTTCAACACGGACGGCTCTGAAGCGGAGGCCTGCGGGAATGGGCTCCGTTGCCTCGTGCATTACATAAGCTCCAAAGGCCTTTCGAGCGCTAAAAACTTGGCTATCGAGACATTCGGCGGAACCCGGAAAGCCGAAATCTTGCGCGATTCGAATCACACGAGGATACGCATCGGCATGGGCGCCCCGATATTTGAACCATCGTTGATTCCGGTCCAAACCGAACTCGGAAAGGGCGGCCTGGTATGCGGGATGACGGTCAATTACCCGCTACTGATCAACGGCGATTCACTCAAGCTAGGTTTTATCTCCATGGGGAATCCGCATGCGCTTTATTTTACAGACAAAGCTGTCGCTGATTTCCCACTGGCTGAAATTGGACCCAGAGTCGAAACCTCGGCGATGTTCCCTAAGAAAACCAATTTCGAAGTTGCTCGGGTTATCAACAGCCGGTCGATTGAAATGAGGGTTTGGGAACGCGGGGTCGGGGAGACATTGGCGTGCGGATCGGGCGCTTGCGCAGTAGCTGTAGCAGCTTGGATTCTGGGTTTTACAGGCGATAAGGTTGACATAAAGTTACCGGGGGGGAAACTCTCAGCCGAATGGTCCGGGCAGGGTGATGTCTACCTTACGGGAGAGGCCGAAATCGTATTTACGGGCTGCTGGTCCAAATAGAATAATTTCTGAAAGGTCCCATTGATGAAAATTGCCCGGAGAATTGAAAATTTACCGCCTTATCTGTTTGTAACCATAAGCAAGAAAATCGTTGAAAAAAGAGCACGTGGTGAGGAAGTTATCAGCTTTGGTATCGGCGATCCGGACCTTCCAACGCCCAAAAATATAATCGATCGGTTGTGCCTGGCCGCGCATGATCCGGCCAACCACCGTTACCCTGAATCCGAAGGGCTTCCGGAACTCCGCAGAGCGATTGCCACCTGGTACCAGCAACGGTTCGATGTCGTCTTGGACCCGGATTCTGAAGTCTTGCCTTTAATCGGCTCTAAGGAGGGCATCGGGCACGTCGCCTGGTGCATGTTGAATCCTGGCGATGTGGCGCTAATACCCGATCCAGCTTATCCAGTCTATGGCATCAGTACCGCTCTGGCTGATGCGGTCCCGTACCATATGCCTCTGACCGCGGACAATAATTTCCTGCCGGACTTAGACTCAATTCCTCATGAAGTTCTCGAAAAAGCCAAACTGATGTGGATCTGTTATCCGAATAATCCGACCGGGGCGATTGCGGACGTCAGTTTCTTCGATAAAGTTGTCGCTTTTGCCAAGGCACACGATATCGCCGTATGTCATGATGGACCGTATACTGAAGTCGCTTATGACGGATATCGACCTCCGAGTTTCCTTCAGGCTGCCGGATCGAAAGAGGTCGGCGTCGAGTTCCATTCTTTGTCGAAGAGCTACAACATGACCGGGTGGCGCGTGGGCATGGCCGTCGGCAATGCCAAGATGATCGATGCCCTGAAACGATTCAAGTCAAATATCGATTCAGGAGTTCCTCAAGCCATCCAGTTGGCGGCGATTGAAGCACTGACAGGACCTCAAGACGATATTACGCGACATAACGCAATCTATCAGAGGCGGCGCGATTTAATTGTCGAAACGCTCCAAGACATGGGCCTTGAAGTACAAACTCCCCAAGCCAGCCTTTATGTGTGGGCCAAGGTGCCCAAGGGTTTCACCTCAGCCAGTTTTGCCACAGAACTTCTAGACCAGGTTGGCGTTGTGGTGACCCCAGGGACCGGTTACGGCGCCGAGGGCGAAGGTTACGTCAGGTTGTCGCTGACCTTGTCCGATGCAAGTCTGGTAAAGGGATTGTCAAAGCTCTCAGCCTGGAGAGGTACCGTAGGCCGCAGCAAATCCCGTTAAAGCTGATTGCCATTTTGACACTATAGTTATGTCAACTGCTTACTGATACGTCGATATTACCATAATATATATAGTGCGAACCAATTAAACGTAAAAAACTCGTCCCTACGAGGCTATTCTCGTTCTGCCAAAGGTAACCAATCAAAATCCGGATGACACCGTCGGGTGAAATATCGATAGATCATGGAGCGATCCTATCAACACGCTGTCGCTAAGCGGTAGAAGTCTGATTGGTCAATAAGCGTCCGATGGTTTCCGTAAGATCTTTCAATCCCCATCGCTTTGTCGCCGAGGTAAACACCGCACAAGATGGCTGAATCCCGTCATTTTCCTTCAGTCTATTCAGAACGCTGGCCTCGTCCCTACAAGAAGTAACATCCGGCAATAAATCAATCTTGTTAAATACGGTGATCCGTGGTTTTTCGTTAAGTTCCAGTTCTCTGAGGATTTTCTCAACCGTTTGACACTGCCCTACCGCGTTGGGAGACGTTATGTCAATTACATGAATTAAAAGGGAAGCATCTGAGAGTTCTTCCAGGGTCGCCCGGAAAGCTTTCACAATCGTTGGAGGAAGTTTCTTGATAAATCCAACGGTGTCGGTTACTAAAACCTGACGATTATCCGGCAATGCCATGCGCCTGGTGGTCGGATCCAATGTTGCAAACAATTTATCCTCTACTAGGACTTCAGCTTTGGTCATAGCACGCAACAGGCTGCTTTTGCCGCTGTTGGTATAACCCACCAGGGCGGCAACAGGAATCCCTTCTCTTTTTCTCTTTTGCCGATAAAGATCTCTTTGTCGGCTTACATCGTCGAGTTTGGACTCCAAAAGGCTGATTTTCCGTTGGAGAATCCGTTTGTCCGTCTCGAGTTGCGATTCGCCGGGGCCGCGTGTTCCAATACCGCCGCCAAGCCTCTCCAAATGACTCCATTGACCAGCCAGACGCGGCAGCAGATATTGCATCTGTGCAAGTTCTACCTGGAGCTTGCCTTCACGGGTTCTGGCGTGGCGAGCGAAGATGTCGAGGATCAACGCTACGCGATCGATGACCTTGACTTTCAGGGCTTCTTCGAGCGTTCTTTGCTGTAACGGTGTGAGTTCATCATCAAAAACGGCAGTGTCATACTGGCAGGTATGTCTAGTTTCAATCAACTCCTCGAGCTTCCCTTTTCCCAGATAAGACATCTTTTGGGGCTGCGGTAAACGTTGCAGGAGACGCCCTACCACGACACCTCCTGCTGTTTTTACCAGTTGCGCCAGTTCAGAAAGGGATTCTTCAGCCGTCCAATCCGAAACGCCGCCGGTGTCAACCGCAATTAGGATCACCCGTTCGGGTCCAGTAGAAGTATTGATAATTGATTTTGGGATCTTTTCGAATCTCCTGATAAAGATGTTCAAAAAGAAGCCGGGGAACTCAGCAGTCCCCCGGCTTTAGGTACAGAATATGGTGGGCTCGGCAGGTTTCGAACCTGCGACCAAGCGGTTATGAGCCGCCCGCTCTAACCACTGAGCTACGAGCCCGGTGGCGTTTAGAGGTATTGTTCGCCCTCGGGTATCTCGTCTTCGGATTCTTCGCTGCGTTCCACCTTCTTACGGTCGAAACGGCTCTCCTTTTTTTGTCCTGTCGGTTTTATCACCGGTGGATAATCAAACCCAGGTTTTTCCTCTTCCCAGGATTCGGTGTCTGGGTTCCATTTCATCTTTTCCTGGCGTGCCTGCTCTTCAGCTTCCATTTTCTGGAGTTCGCCAAGAGCCCAGTAGCGTTCTTTTTCTTTAGGATCAACCGTGGTGGATTTACGAGCCCAATTGGCGTAATCCTTTTCAGCGGTCTCCTTCATTGTCTTTTCATCTTTTTCTTTTTCCTGCTTGACGAGTTCTTCCTTAGCCCATTCAACCCAGGCTTCAGGACCGCGACCGCAGGCCTGCTGCCGCTCCTCGCGCCACCGTTTCAAAGGATCGGGATCTTTGATCTTATCGTCTTCAGCTCGCCGTTGCGACTGCCACATCTTTTCTTTGGCCTTATCCTGAGTCAGCAAGTAGCTGTCCCGCGGCGTGGCCATAACCTGGGAGAACGCAGCAGAGAGAATACGATCGCATTCGGCATTACATGAAGGACAATTCGTGATAGCGTCGCACTCGCTGAACGGTCTCCTCAACTCGAACGTATTTCGGCACTTAGGGCAGATATATTCATAAATTGGCATGAAAACCCCCCAAAAAGAA
This sequence comes from Dehalogenimonas etheniformans, assembly GCF_014672715.2. Classification (NCBI taxonomy): domain Bacteria; kingdom Bacillati; phylum Chloroflexota; class Dehalococcoidia; order Dehalococcoidales; family Dehalococcoidaceae; genus Dehalogenimonas; species Dehalogenimonas etheniformans. Next base: position 883,019 of record NZ_CP058566.2, read on the forward strand.
TTTGATTACTTTACGTTAAATTGTATCACTCCCGAACCTTTTTCAGCAAGTTACAAAGCCAAATTTACCAAGCGATCTCTGACGGCGGTATTTAACGCTTCCACCAACTGTGGGAATGTGATGCCGAATTTTTGTTCCCCGGTCCTTAACCTCACAGCCACGGTGTTGGCCTGTAGTTCCTTATCCCCTATTACCAGCATGCATGGTACTTTATCGAGTTGGGATTGCCGGATTTTCTGGTTAATGGTCTCCGACCGATCGTCGAACGACATCCTGAATCCCGCCGCTTTAAGGTCTGAGTAAATTTTAAGGGCATATTCAAGATGCCTATCAGAGATTGGCAAAACGGCAACCTGCACGGGGTGCAGCCACAACGGGAAGGCGCCGGCATAGTGCTCAATCAAAAGGCCGAAGAACCGTTCCCAGGACCCTAGCAACGCACGGTGTACCATATACGGCCGGTGTTCCTGGCCATCGGCGCCGACGTATACCATCTTGAAACGTTCCGGAAGATTGAAATCGAATTGTATGGTGGTCATCTGCCATTCGCGGCCGAGCGCATCACGCACCTTGAGATCGATCTTAGGTCCATAGAAAGCCCCTCCGCCCTCATCCACCTTATAGGTCAGACCCTGAGCGTCCATGACGCGTCTCAGGACATCAGCAGCTTTTTGCCACTGCTCTTCAGTCCCGATAGCTTTCTCGGGCCGCGTCGCCAGATAGAGTTGATAGTCCTTGAAACCAAACGTCTGCCACATATGGAAAGAGAAACGGATGACTTCCGCGATCTCATTTTCGATCTGTTCGGGAGTGCAGAAGATATGGGCATCATCTTGAGTAAACCCGCGGACTCGAAGCAATCCGGTCAGAACGCCGCTGCGCTCATAGCGATAAACCGTCCCCAGTTCACACCATCGAAGGGGAAGATCCCGGTATGAGCGCATCTGAGATTTGTAATACAGGATGTGAAACGGGCAGTTCATCGGCTTGACGTAGTAATCCTGCCCGTCAATGTCCATGGGTGAATACATGATATCTTTATAGTTTGCCAGGTGGCCTGAAATCTCCCAAAGAGTGCTGCGGCCGATGTGGGGACTATAGAGAATTTCGTAGCCTGCGTTGTAGTGTTCTTTGCGCCAGAATTCTTCAATGGTGGTACGAATTCTCCCCGCCTTCGGTCCATAAATGATCAGCCCTCCGCCGATTTCATCAGGTGTGGCAAACAAATTAAGTTGTTTATTTATCCGGCGATGATCCCTGGCTTCAAGCTCTTCCAACTTTTTCAGATATTCTTCAAGTTCCACCTTGGTCGGGAAGGCTGTCCCATATATACGCTGGAGCATCGGACGTTTCTCGTCACCCCGCCAGTAAGCCCCGGCAATAGACAACAGCTTAAAAGCTTTTATCCGAGCTGTATGAGATACGTGAGGTCCACGACAAAGGTCGACAAAATCGCCGTCGCGATAAAGCGTGATATCCTCCCCTTCGGGTAGATCAGCGAGGATTTCCAGCTTATACGGCTGTTGGGCGAAGGTGCTCTCTGCCTCAGCTCTAGAGGCCGTTTCTTTGACGAAAGGCAAATTCTGCTTTATGATCTCGCCCATTTTCGCCTCTATCAAGGGCAGGTCTTCAGGCACCAGCGCCCGAGGAAGTTCGAAATCATAATAGAAACCGGTCTCTATCGAAGGACCTATCCCCAGTTTCGCCCCTGGGAAAAGCGCAATTACCGCCTGCGCTAACACATGAGCGGCGGAATGACGCATCATCGCGAGCTGGGGATTTATTTGTTCGTTTGCCAAGGTATCACCTCATAATGTTCTTGTAGAATTCGGCAATTATAACGCCCTTGGGAAATCAAGGCAAAATCACACCGGTTTCCTTGACACGAGTGTCGGGCTCAACCTAAAATGGCTTTACGGCAACCAATTTTAGGAGCCCGAAGATGAAATTTATGGTTCACGGTCAACAGACTTCGACCACCGCTGAACACAGGTCTCAGCTTAATTATCTCGAATCATGCAAAGAGTGGGTTCAACAACTGTCGGAATCCAAGAAGCTTGACGGAGCGTACAGCTTCACCGACGGCGGCGGTCTATTCATCATCGACGCGGCTTCACATGAAGAATTAACTAAAATACTCTTGAGTTTCCCCCTGAGCCATATCAGCAAATTTACCATCCAGCCTCTGGCCGATTTCGCAGCCACTGCCGACTCCATAATTGAAGCCATGAGCGGTGTGACTGACATGCGGCATCACATATTCTGCCCTTAAAGCCTGTTTCAACGGCCGGCTGTCCCAACGATCTGCAGTTGATGCAATCGATGCCATCGTAATGCTAAAATAACCGTCGGTTCTCGCGGAGGGTTGTCCGAGCGGCCTATGGTGACGGTCTTGAAAACCGTTGTCCTCGCAAGAGGACCGTGGGTTCGAATCCCACACCCTCCGCCATTTCTACTAAAAATTCACCCCACCATCTGGGACTTCAAGTAGGCATCGATGAACGGATCGAGGTCACCCTGTTCGAGGACCGCAGTGGTGTTACCAGTTTCATAGTCCGTCCGATGGTCTTTCACCATTTTGTACGGATGCAACACGTAACTGCGGATCTGGCTGCCCCACTCGGCGGAGATTCGCTCACCTTTAAGGCGTGAGCGTTCTGCTTCCTGCTCGGCTATTTTGAGCTTGAGCAGACGGGCTTTAAGCAGGCTCATGGCTATCTCGCGATTCTGATACTGCGATCTTTCGGTTTGAGCGGTTACTACGGTCCCGGTGGGGAGGTGAGTAAGCCGCACGGCGCTAGAAACCTTTTGGACGTTCTGGCCGCCTGCGCCGCTGGATCGGTAGGCCTCGAGTTTTATATCCTCAGGATTGATCTGAATGTCGGCGTCGGCCTCCGCTTCAGGCATCACCTCAACCAGCGCGAACGAAGTATGCCGGGCATGGTCAGAATCGAACGGCGAAAGCCTGATTAATCTGTGTACACCATGTTCGCTTCGTAGATTGCCATAAGCGTATGTCCCGCGAAGAATTACGGTGACACTTTTGATGCCTGCCTCATCCCCTGCCGACATTTCGAGTATCTCTGTCTCGTAATCGTGACGTTCAGCCCAACGAAGGTACATATTCAGTAGCATCTCGGCCCAGTCCTGGCTTTCGACCCCACCGGCGCCGGCATGTATCGAAAGGATGGCGTTACGTTCGTCGTAGTCCCCGCTGTAGGCCAGTTCGAATTCAAGTTTGTCGAGTTCAGCGGAAAGCCCATCCAGATCTTTTTGAATATCGGTAAACAGTGATGGGTCATCTTCCGCCAACTTGCCCAATTCCCTTAGCTCAGATAACCTGTACTCCAGGTCACGCCATCGATGGGCGGATTTTTTTAATTCGTTGAGACGCCGCATCGCGGCTTGAGCTTTCTGGGAATCCTGCCAGAATTCGGCTTGTCCGGTGGTGTATTCTAGTTCGGAAATTTCTTTTTCTTTTGCTGGGATGTCAAAGACGCTCCAAGTCGTTTTTGATTCGCTCTGACAATTTTTCGATGTTCGATATTAGTTCCGTCATTGTTCTCCACTCATTAATAATGAATTGATTGTCTACTGGGTACCATAGCGCCCGGCTGCCATGTGTGCTTGGCGCACAGGCTCGGGGAGCCTATGAGTTTTGCATAATTTAAGCACCCAGTTCAGCGCAGTTTCAAGGCTGATCCTATGACCAATCGAGATGTATATTAGTTTACACCCCTTTTTTGTACGGACCACCTTTCCGATGACGTCGTCACCATGGACCAGGAACTCGGAATCACCAACGTGCATCCCGACTTCCGCGTGTTCACCGCATAAGCGTGATTTTGCACAACCTATAGTGGGTTTACCGGTAAAAAGTCCCAGATGCGAAGCTATTCCCAGCCGTCTGGGGTGGGCGATCCCCTGTCCATCGACGATGAACAGGTCCGGCACGACGTTTAATCGTTCGATAGTCGGAATTATAAGGGGCAATTCCCGGAAGGACAATAATCCGGGAATATAAGGGATGTTTACTTCACCCTCGTAAACGGAACTGGCGGCGATCTCGAACGAAGGGTAGTGCATTACCACGACGGCCGCTCTACCGGTACTCCCCTGCCGTCCGATCGATACGTCCACACCGGCGATCAATTTGACATCAAGGGGTTGATCTTCTCGTATGATCTTTGAAGCTAAATTGTTTTGCAGCTTTATGGCTTCTGAAAATGAGAAGTTAAAATCGTGTAATTGATCGATAATCACTTTATGTAATTATATCCGGTATTCCATTACCGTGCCAAGATTGAGGGCATATCTGCCCATTTAAGTCCATTGGTTTTTCAATCTATTTTGTATTTGACACTATTAACGTCATATTGGATAATAGCCTAAAAAAGAAGAGAGTATTCCGAAACCAGCATGCTGAAAATTAAACTGCGCAGAATGGGTGCCCCAAAAAGACCGAGTTACAGAATGGTTGTCGCCGATTCAAAAACGTCCCGCGGCGGCGCCTTTCTTGAGATTGTTGGGCAATATGACCCGATGACTAATCCCGAAACAATTAAAGTTGAAGCCGATAAGGCAAAAAGTTGGATTGCAAAGGGAGCCCAGCCAACCGAAACAGTAAGCCGATTGCTAAAAAAAGCTGGAGTGCTTTAGTTACGATCGCTTTGCAAGGAGCCACCATGAAAGAGCTAGTGGAATACATCGCCAAATCCCTGGCAGACAAACCAGAAGCGGTGGTGGTCACCGAAGAACCGGATGAGGAAGGGCTTAAATTGACTCTCAAAGTCGATGACGCCGACAAAGGCCGAATTATTGGCAAACAAGGGCGTATCGCGCAAGCGATGCGCACGCTCATCAGGGTGAAAGCTGCTAAAGCCGGCACAAAAGCCCGCCTAGAAATTTTATAATTTAGCCAATGACTGTTAATTGAAAAGGGTGCGCATGGGTGCACCCTTTTACTTTTATCTGCTTAAACCTAAGATTTCGGCCATAAAAAAGAGCCTTAATTATAATTGAGGCTCTTTTGCTGACATCAATCTTTATGAAGCCGGGGGTGGTCGAAGAGAACCCTTCCTGTGCTTGGCTTTCTCCGCAATGGCAAGGCGGGCCATTGCTCGGTGCAAGGCCGCTTCACTTTCAGCGGCATCGAATCCTGGTTCATATTTCTCAGCCATACGCTGCTCAGCGCGTTTCCGGGCTTCCTCCGCACGGGCAAGGTCAATATCCTCAGCCCGTTCGCAGGTATCAGCCAAGACGATCACTCGATCTGGCCTGACCTCCAAAAAGCCGCCGGCAACACACAAGGAGTATTCTTCTGATCCCTTACGAGCGCGGAGTTCTCCGGTTTTTAGGGCTGTCATCAGGGGCGCGTGCTTCGGCAGGATACCGAGTTCGCCTTCAATTCCCGGAGCAACCACAATGTCAACATCGTCGGAAAAGACGCTCCGTTCCGGGGTTACCACTTCCAGTCTTATCGTTGCCAAATTCCGACTCCGAAACCTTTAATCATTATTCTAGTTCAATTGTCGCTATGCCGCCATTTTGGCTGCGGCTTCGACCGCTTCGTCAATGGTACCGACCATGTAGAAGGCTTGCTCCGGCAGAGCGTCATGTTTGCCTTCTAGGATTTCCTTAAAACCACGGATGGTTTCTGACAGGGAAACATATTTGCCCGGTCGCCCGGTGAAGATCTCGGAAACGAAGAATGGCTGCGTCAGGAAACGCTGGATCTTCCGGGCGCGGGCCACGGTTGCCTTGTCTTCTTCCGAGAGTTCTTCCATACCGAGGATGGCGATGACGTCCTGGAGGTCCTTGTAGCGCTGCAAAACGCGCTGTACTTCCCGGGCGGTACGATAATGCTCTTCACCGACGACAATTGGATCCAGGATGCGGGAGTTTGACGCTAACGGATCGACGGCAGGGAATAAGGCCTGAGCAGCCAGAGAGCGCTCGAGAGCGATAACCGCGTCGAGGTGGCCGAATGTTGCGACGACACCAGGATCAGTGTAGTCATCGGCCGGAACGTAAATGGCTTGGAATGAGGTGATCGAGCCGTCCTTGGTGGTAGTGATGCGCTCCTGAAGAGCGCCCATTTCGGTGGCCAGCGTCGGCTGGTAACCGACGGCGGAGGGCATACGGCCCAGAAGAGCCGACACCTCAACGCCGGCCAGGGTGTACCGGTAGATGTTGTCGATAAAGAGGAGAACGTCCCGATGCTCAACATCGCGGAAGTATTCTGCCATTGTTAGTCCGGTTAAAGCAATTCGCAGACGAACCGCGGGGAGCTCGTTCATCTGGCCAAAGACGAGTGCTGTCTTGGCGATAACGCCGGAGTCCTTCATTTCATGCCACAGGTCATTACCTTCGCGAGACCGTTCGCCGACACCGGCGAATACGGAAAAGCCGCCGTGCTCCGACGCGATGTTGCGGATGAGCTCCTGGATGATAACTGTTTTTCCGACGCCGGCACCGCCGTAGGCGCCGATCTTACCGCCGCGGGCGAAAGGAGTGATCAGGTCGATGACCTTAATGCCTGTTTCCAGCATCTGAGCCGTCGTTTCCTGTTGATCGAAAGGCGGCGCATTCCGATGAATAGGCCAGCGCTCCGTGGTTTTTACCTCACCCTCGCTGTCGAGGGGTTCGCCTAACACGTTAAAGATACGACCAAGTGCGCCTTGTCCGACAGGTACACTGACCGGAGCGCCGGTGTCAACGACCTCGGTGCCTCGGGCCAAGCCATCGGTCGGCATGAACGAGAGGCATCTTACCCAGTTGTTACCAACGTGCGCCTGAACCTCAAGCACAATGCGCTCGCCTTTGTTGTTGATTTCAACGGCATTAAAAAGGGCCGGAAGCTCAGCTGATGGGAATTCGACATCAACCACCGAGCCGATAACCTGTACTACTTTACCTTTGGCCATCAAATCCTCCTAGAGTTATGCCAGCGCTGCCACACCGCCGACGATATCGAGCAATTCTGAAGTAATAGACTCCTGGCGCGCCTTGTTGTATTCGAGTGTAAGTTCGCCGACGAGTTCGTTGGCGTTCTGGGTGGCGTTTCTCATGGCTACCATCCGGGCTGACTGTTCGGACGCTATTGACTCAAGTATCAAATGGTAAACCTTCATCTCGATGTAACGAGGTAACAAAGCGCCTAGGACTCCTGCAGCATCAGGTTCAAAGATATATTCCACATTCTGCTGGGGTGGAATCTGGGCGGGTTCAACCGGTAGTAGTTTGACGATTTCCGGTTTTTGCACCAAAGTCGAGACGAACTGGCTGTAAGCGACATAGACTTCATCGACAGCACCGGATTTAAAATCATCCATGATAATCCGGGAGATCGGTATCGTATCAATGAGGTTTGGTTTATCGCCCAAACCGGTAAACTCGGCCACGATATTCCGTTGTGAGCGCCGCATGAAGTCCAAACCTTTTTTTCCGACGACGACCATTTTCATCGGAGTACTCTTACGTTCGATGGAAAAGGCGAGCGTCGCCCGATTGATATTGCCTACCAGACCGCCTGATAACCCGCGGTCCGGAGAAATATGCAGAATGGCAATCTTTTTCACAGGTCTTTGCTCCAGGAGCGGGTGCCCTGCTTTGCCGCCTGAGCGCGCTGAAAGCGCAGCGATAACAGCAGTGATCTTCTGGCTATAAGGACGACCTGCCAAACCACGATCCTGCGCCTTGCGCATCTTGGAGGCTGCGATCATCTCCATGGCGCGGGTGATCTTGGCGATATTCTTAACGCCGCGGATCCGCAGCCGTATGGCTCTTAGATTAGCCATTTATCGTCTGATCCTTCCTTAGGCCACGAAACTTTTCTTAAATTCAGCCAGAGCGCCCTTGAGAACGGCCTCGATCTCTGGAGTGAAGTTCTTGGTCTCGGCGATAGTCTTGGCAATGTTGGGGTAATTGGCTGATAGGAACTGATAGAGGCTGGTCTCAAATCGAGAGACAGAGGCCACTGCGACGTCATCGAGGAATCCGTTCAAGAGGGCGAAGAAAATGATAACCTGGTTTTCCATAGGTACTGGTCGGTACTGGAGCTGTTTCAGTACTTCAGTGATACGCTGGCCGCGTTCGATCTGAGCACGCGTAGCTTTGTCGAGTTCGGATGTACCGAACTGCGCAAAAGCAGCCAAGGCCTGGTACTGGCTCATTTCCAATTTCAGGCGACCGGCAACCTTTTTCATAGCTTTGGTTTGAGCCGCCGAACCTACACGGGAAACAGAGATACCCACGTTCAGAGCCGGACGGATGCCAGCGTTGAAGAGGTCAGGTTCCAGGTATATCTGCCCGTCAGTAATTGAGATGACGTTGGTGGGGATATAGGCCGAGACGTCCTGCGCCTGAGTTTCGATGATTGGTAAAGCGGTCAGCGAGCCGCCGCCGTTTTCCTTGTTCAACTTGGCGGCACGTTCCAGCAAGCGAGAATGCAGGTAAAATACGTCGCCAGGATAGGCTTCACGGCCTGGCGGGCGGCGTAACAGAAGCGATAGCTGACGGTAAGCCCACGCATGTTTAGTCAGATCGTCATAGACGATTAAGGCTTCCTTGCCGGTGTCCATGAATTCCTCACCCATGGCACAACCGGAGAAAGGTGCTAGATACTGGAAAGCAGCCGGATCGGAAGCAGAGGCGGCTACAACGATGGTATGGGCCATTGCGCCATATTTTTCCAAAGTACCAACGACCTGCGCGATCTTGGAGGTCTTCAAGCCGATGGCTACATAGATGCAGATGAGATCGCCGCCCTTCTGATTGATGATAGTGTCGAGGGCTACTGCCGTTTTGCCGGTTGAGCGGTCGCCGATGATCAGTTCGCGCTGACCTCGTCCGACAGGGATCATCGAATCGATGGCCTTGATGCCTGTCTGCACCGGGGTATCAACGCCCTTACGGGTAACGACATTGGGTGCGACACGTTCGACGGCACGCCTTCGGGAGGTCTTGATCGGTCCTTTGCCATCTACGGGTTGACCAAGGGGATTGACGACGCGGCCAATCATCTCCGGTCCAACCGGGACTTCGACTACCCTGTTGGTGCGCCTGACCTCGTCCCCTTCTTTGATAAGGGTATCTTCGCCTAACAGCACAGCTGCCACTGAGTCCTCTTCCAGGTTTAGGACAATGCCCATAACCCCGTTGGGGAACTCAAGAAGCTCATTGTATTCAGCCGAGGCTAGGCCGTGAATGCGGGCGATGCCGTCGCCAACCTCTATTACTGTTCCGACATCGGTAACCGCTACTTCTGCGCCGAAGCTTTCAATTTGCTCTTTGATGACAGCAACGATATCAAGTCCCTTTTGAGCCATGTTAAAAACTCCTTCTGGAGCCGGCCAGTTTATAGCCTGACCTGGTTAATTTCTCGTTTCAGATTTTCGAGACGGCGAGAAACGCTGCCGTCAATTACTTTATCACCCACCCTAGCTACGATACCGCCAAGGATCGATGGATCTACTTTTGTTGTTATGTCGACATGTTTGCCGAACATGGTACCGAGTTTTTGCCTAACCTCGGCAGTCTCAGTATCGGATAATGGGATTGCGGCTGTTACCTTGGCGTGGGCTATTCCATACAAGTCATCCAGCCGCCGCTGATAGTCGGCAAAAATATCAGGCATCATCGACAAACCACCGCGCTCAACGAGCAAGTACAATAAATTGACCGCCATTGGGTTAACGCCCTTCAGTTTGGGCTCCAGTATCTCGCGTTTGTTGGCGATTGGAACTCTTGGGTTCTCAAGAAAAAAGAGCACGTCCCGATCTTGCACCATGCGGACCAGGGTTTCCATATTGTCACGCCAGGTGTTGAAGTTCTGGTGTTGTGCGGCGGTCTCAAAAACTGCTTGGCCGTACCGCATGGCCTGAGCGTAGGCGCTTTTACCCAAAGTAGCCCTAGTTCTTTCTCAACCCGGCACTCTCTTCGAGGACCTGGTTAATCATTTCGCGATGTGCCGTTTTATCAAGGGATTTTCCGATCACTTTACCGGCAGCGAGAATCGTAAGATCGGCGAACTCCTTGCGTAGTTCGTCAATAACTTCATCTCTTTCACGCCGGATTTCTGCTTTAGCCCGGGCTATGAGGGCCTCAGCTTCAGCCTGAGCTTCTGCTTTAGCTTTTTCCCGAATTTCATCACCGGTTTTGGAGGCGCGCTCGATCACCATTTGGCCTTGTTTCGAGGCTTCAGCGATCTGGACCTTGAAATCCTCTTGGGCCTTCTCCGCCTGGGCTTTAATGATCTCTGCCTGTTCGAGACTGGATTTGACCTTGTTGGACCGCTCATCCAGCATCTTCAGGACAGGCTTATAAGCCACCAGGTACAACAACCCGAATAGGATCAGAAAGTTGACCAGTTGAGCTATGAAAGAGGGCAGATTAATCCCTAGTTCTGAGAGTAGTTCTCCCATTGGTATACCCCCTAACTTAAGCCACGAAGATCAAGACGATAGAAATGACCAGGGCATAAATGGCGACGGCTTCGGTCAGAGCCAGGGCGAACAGGAAGTTGGTGAAAACCAAACCGCGGGCTTCGGGATTGCGGCTAACCGCTTGAACCGCGCCCATGCCCACCAGACCAAGACCTACGCCGGGGCCGATAGCACCCAAACCAATTGCTAAACCTGCTGCCAAGAGTTTCGCTGCTTCCGCGTCCAAGATAATGTCTCCTTTCCTTGAATAGTGATTATTTTAGCTGTGAGAGCTCTCTGTGTGAGGTTCTTCTTCTCCCCCATGGGAAGAAACCGCCATATGAGCAAAGACGAGGGTTAAACCGCCGAATATTAGAGCCTGGATGTAGCCGAAGAACAACTCCAGGCCATAAAATACTGTGGCGAAAACAAACGGTACCAGGAAAGCGATAGATAGGAGGAGGATTTCTCCACCGGTCATGTTGCCAAAAAGACGGAAGGTAAACGAGACCATCCGTATCAGGTAAGATAGGAGTTCGATGAAGCCGATAAAAATGTCCATCAAGCCCATCAGAATGTTGCCAAGACCATCTTTCAAGTGTCCGGTGAACAACTGCTTCACACCGCGTCCGAATTTCTTGAAATTGAAGAAGGTGCTCATGAAGTGCACGAATCCAACGCTCTTGAGCCCCCAATAGGTGACCATGACAAAGGAAATGACCGCTAGCACCAGGGGGAAGTTGATGTCGGTGTTGGCGCCCCGTAGCAGTGGCACGTTGCCGTGTTCTCCCGCAATGAGAATTGAACCATAGCCAGGAATGAGGTTCATCCAGGCATTAGTTATGACGAAAAGGAAGATGGTGGCAACCAGGGGAAAGAATCGCCGGCCGTTTTTCTCGCCGGCAATATCGGTACAAAAATCAAACAGATAGGTAATCACAGATTCAGCGAAGGATTGCAAGCGCCCGGGCACCAGTTTCATCTTCCTGGTGGCAGCCCAGAAGAGCAGCACAACCGTTATCATGGATATCCAAGCGGTTAGCATAGTGTTGGTTATGGCAATACCGCCGATGTGTCCGATGGCCTCAGCCGGGAGTTCCGGCGCCGGTTTATCGACGATCATCCAACTGGGCATATCGGCGCCGATTATTTCTTGTCCTACAGCGCCCGCCAGGAAGCTAACGATACTTAGACCCAGGATGACCAGGAGGATGAGGATGAATGTCCCTTTGGACAATCCGATGATCTTTTTCTTCTGTGCTGTCTCAGGCACTACCGGTCTTCCCTCGTGCTATTTCTTGTTGTCGTACTGGCGCGGCATCAGGCGATAGGCGCCATAAAACGCCACGAACAAACCCAGGAAAAGGCCAATTATCAAGAGCAGAGGCTCGGTGTTCAGCTTACCATCAAGCCAGCGACCCAGGAGAATTCCTCCCAAGATCGTCAGACTGATGTACCAGCCGATTCCGATGAACTGCAGGCCGGTTCGCCATCGGTTCATCCCTGCCTCAAAAACCCGCCAAAGCATAGCAGATGTTCCCACAGGGGTCAAGTCCTAATACTACAAAGTAATTGTCTCAAATCGGGCACAATTGACCGTTATGATTAATCCTGATACTGTGAACCTTGACGAGGCGGCAGGGCCAAATTATACTGGACTATTACTCTTATAAACCCGGCATGTTAATCTGGTGCATTGGAAGGCGCCGAAAGATGCTCGATCCTACCAAACTTCAAGACTGGCAGATTGCCGAAGAAGCCGAAAAGTCGATGAAATCGGTGCACCGATTGGCTTCGGAATGGGGGATCCTTGACAATGAACTGTTGCCTTATGGCCACCATCTCGGCAAGGTCGACTATGCCGCGGTCTTAGACCGCCTAAAAGAACGTCCCGATGGAAAATACATCGATGTCACCGCCATCACGCCCACTCCTCTCGGCGAGGGCAAGAGCACCACGACCATCGGATTGGTCCAGGGTCTGGCAAAAAGGAATGATAAGGTTTCCGGTGCCATCCGCCAGCCTTCGGGCGGGCCGACGTTCAATATCAAGGGATCGGCGGCGGGAGGGGGACTCTCGCAGTGCATACCGCTGACACCTTTTTCACTGGGACTAACCGGCGATATAGACTCGGTAACCAACGCGCACAATCTCGCGATGGTCTCCTTGACGGCCCGTTTACAGCACGAAGCAACCAACAACGACGAGTTTTTGGCCAAACGAAACCTCCGAAGATTGAACATAGATCCGACCAACGTGCCGATGCGTTGGGTGATTGATTTCTGCGCCCAGTCTCTCAGGGATATCATCATAGGCCTTGGCGGCAAGAACGATGGCTACATGATGAGATCCGGATTTGCCATCTCGGTAAGTTCCGAGGTAATGGCTATCCTGGCGATCTTCACCAGTCTTCGTGACCTCCGGGAACGTATCGGCCGCATCGTTGTGGCTTATGACCGGCAGGGCAACCCTATCACCACCCACGATCTTGAAGTAGATGGTGCCATGACTGCGTGGCTCGTCCGGGCGTCAAACCCCAATTTGTTGCAGACTACTGAAGGGCAGCCGGTGATGGTCCATGCCGGGCCGTTTGCCAATATCGCTGTTGGACAGTCTTCCATCGTCGCCGACAGAGTGGCATTGAAATTGTCCGATTATCACGTCACCGAAAGCGGTTTCGGAGCCGATATCGGGTTCGAAAAATTTTGGAATATCAAATGCCGCGTAAGTGGCTTGAGACCCAATTGCGCTGTAATAGTGGCTACGGTCCGTGCATTGAAGATGCACGGCGGCGGGCCCAAGGTAGTCCCGGGGAAGCCGTTGGACGTGACTTACACCCAGTCCGACCCTGCTCTGGTTGAGAGAGGATTAGCGAACCTCCTGGCCCATATCGAGACAGTCAAAGTATCCGGAATCAATCCAGTGGTTTGCATCAATAATTTCCACACCGATTCAGATGAAGAAATCGCAGTAATAAAAGATGCTGTTGAGAATGCCGGAGCCCGCGCTGCTGTATCCAGGCATTGGCTGCTTGGTGGCGAAGGTGCCCTCGAATTGGCCGACGCGGTGATCGATGCCTGCGAAGAGAAAAACGATTTCAGACTGCTGTATGAAGATGCTTTGTCCTTGAGAGCCCGCATTGAAAAGATTGCGACTGAAGTCTATGGGGCCGCCGGAGTCAGCTACACACCTGAGGCCAGGACAAAAGCGGAAGCTATCGAGGCAGACATTTCTAAATCGAACTTTGCCACTTGCATGGTTAAAACTCACCTGAGTCTATCCCACGATCCTACGCTGAAAGGCCGGCCTTCAGGGTGGACTCTTCCGATACGAGATATTCTTGTTTATAATGGGGCCGGATTCATCGTGCCCGTGGCCGGAGACATAAAGCTAATGCCCGGCACCTCTTCAGACCCCGCTTTCCGACGCATTGATGTTGATGTCGAAACAGGGAAGGTCAAGGGTCTCTTTTAACCTTATCACATGAACAAACCGATTAACGTTCGTTTCAACCCCGCAGGCATCTCTATTGGCGCCTTAGAGGGTGACAACCTGCTCGACATCGCCCGGAACGCCGGTGTGGGCATAGCCGCTTCTTGCGGCGGTGACGGTGTTTGCGGCACCTGCAAGGTGCTGATAGAGCGAGGCGCGGTCGACGGTCCGAAGGGATTTGTGCTATGCGAGGAGGACCTGGCGCAAGGAATACGGCTGGCCTGCCAGACCTGGGTTCTTACCGACCTCGTGGTTACAGTGTTACCCGGGGCTCAGGCGCCCGCCTCAATCGGGCATCTCCGGGCCCTTGTCACCCGTGAAGAGATCATGGCAGCTACCGATTGGCGTTTCGCTCCTCCGGTTTTCAAGCTGTATATTGAATTACCTGTCCCAAATCTGCAGGACAATTCAAGCGATCTTACCCGCCTGGAACGGGCTCTCGAATCAAATGGGATTGCCAACCCTTTAATGGGGATTTCCTTTTTAAAAAAGCTACCTGTCGCAGTCAGAGAAAACAATTGGAAGATCACACTGACGGTTTTGAAGGAGCGGCGCGGGCTCAGGTTGACCGATGTGGAGTCAGGGGATACCAGGAATAGTAATTTTGGACTTGCGTTCGATATCGGGACTACCGGGGTCAGGGGCGAGTTATTGGATCTCGTCGAGGGTAAAGTCCTGGCACAAGGAGTGGAATACAACGGTCAGCGAGTTTATGGCGATGACGTTATCAGCCGTGTAAATTATTCCGGAAAAACCGGCGGTTTGGACCAGTTGCAACGGGCCGTCGTAGCAACACTGAACCAACTTATATCCGGCATGATCGGGCACGCAGGAGTCAAACGAAGATCTATTACACACGTGATGATCGGGGCGAATACTACCATGACCCAGTTGCTGCTGGGGCTGGAATCAAAATATCTGAGGCTCGAACCCTATGTGCCTGTCGCTTCCATATTACCAGTCCTTTCCGCCGGCAATATCGGACTTGATCTGGATTGCGATGTACCGGTTTCGACGATTCCTGCGGTTGCCAGCTATGTCGGAGGCGATATAGTGTCCGGCCTTGTAGGTACGGGGATTTTCCAACGTCCCGAAACAGTTCTTTACATCGATATCGGCACCAATGGGGAAATCGTTGTCGGGAACAGAGAGTGGATGGTCTCCGCCTCGTGCTCTGCCGGCCCGGCTTTTGAGGGCGGAGGCATCCGCCATGGGATGCTGGCGACCGCCGGCGCGATTGAATCCTTCAATATCGATGCTAACGGCGCCCCGGTGGTCACCACCATCGGGGGAGATAGACCACGCGGTATTTGCGGCGCCGGTCTTATCAGCGCGGTGGCGAGGCTGTTCCTGAATGGCGTGATAAATCAAAAGGGTAAGTTCAATATTGAAAACGCCAAGTATGTACGAGCCGGTGAAGACGGCGCCGAGTACCTACTGATCTCTGCATTGTCTTCTGCGATCGGCAAAGACATCGTGTTGACGGAAATCGATATCGAGAACCTGATGCGAGCAAAAGGTGCAATGTACGCCGGCTATCAAACATTATTGGATAGCGTAGATCTGACATTCGATGGTTTAGATCGCGTGATTGTCGCCGGTACCTTCGGCACTCACCTCGACATCGAAGATGCGATTACGATTGGCCTGTTACCGGACATCAATCGGAGCAAGTTTGTATTTATCGGCAACGGATCTCTGCTAGGCGCCAGGCTTTCCAGTTTTTCAACCGAACTTATTGAAGCAGGACGCAGTGTAGCCAGCCTGGTGACTAACATTGAACTTTCGGAAAACTCGTCTTTCATGGAGAACTATACGGCTTCAATGTTTTTACCTCACACCGACGTGCGCCTGTTTCCGTCAATCAATCGACAATCAGGTGAGCCAGTTGATGGGGACGCACAATGACTGTCTCTATCGCTATGGCGGGCAAAGGAGGGACGGGCAAAACCTCCATCGCTTGTCTGATTATTCGCTATCTTCTAAGGCATGAAGGCTCGCCAGTGCTGGCGGTTGACGCCGATCCGGCAGCTAACCTCGGGCTAGGACTTGGCCTAAACTTCGGAAATACTATCGGATCTATCCTTGCCGAATATAACGAGAATAAACTCGCAATTCCGGCTGGTTTGTCTAAAGATGCGTTTCTCAATTCAAAATTGAACGAATCCATAATAGAAAGCCAGGGTATCGACTTAATTACGATGGGCCGTGGCGAGGGATCGGGCTGCTATTGTTTTCCCAACAATGTGCTGAAGTCCTTCATAGACAGGCTTTTGCCTAACTACAAGTTCATGGTTATGGACAATGAAGCAGGTCTGGAACATCTGAGCCGGGGTACGACCGAATCGATCGATCATCTCGTTATCGTTTCCAATCATTCGGTTAAGGGTGCGCGTACCGTAGGCACGATAATTCAGTTGATAAGCGAACTGAAACTCGATATCAAACGGAGATGGGTCGTGTTGAACCAGTCGCCTGATAAGGTCGATCCTCTCGTCGAAGCCGAGTTCGCCCGCCTTGGCGTATCGTTAGACGCCAGAATACCAGAAGATCGACTTATCCTGGAATATGACTGGAACCAGAGGTCATTGCTGGATATACCCGAGGGAGCCCTATCGGTAACAGCCGTTGATAAAATGATGAAACTTATTCTTTCGAAAAGATCAAGCGAGGTCCGTGCATGACAGCCAGGATAATCAGCGGTACCGAGATTGCCCAGAAAATTCGCGAAGAGCTCAAAGAAGAGATAGATCTGCTTAAATCCAGGCACGGAATCACACCCGGCCTTGCTACAGTGATAGTCGGCGATGACCCGGCGTCCCAAACTTACGTCAGTTCAAAGATCAAGTCCTGTCAGGCGCTGGGCATTTTTTCGACCAATTATCCATTGCATGAATCCACTTCCGAAAAGGAACTGCTCTACCTCGTGAAGACCCTCAACGACGACCCCACGATTAACGGCATATTGGTGCAGGTGCCTTTGCCCAAACATATTAATGAGAACAAGGTGCTCACAGCCATTCATCCTGATAAAGATGTCGACGGATTTCATCCGGTTAATATCGGACGAATGGTCATCGGCGAGCAAGGGCTGTTGCCCTGTACTCCAGCCGGTATCCAACAAATGTTGATGAGAAGCCATGTCGAAACAAACGGAGCTGAGGTGGTAATCGTCGGAAGATCAAACATCGTAGGCAAGCCGATAGCCAATATGCTCATGCAGAAGGCTGGCGGAGCCAACGCTACGGTGACCGTGTGCCACTCCGCCACCCGTGATATTGCCAGTCATACGCGCCGCGCCGATATCCTTATATCAGCCATCGGGAAACCACGTTTCATCACCGCCGATATGGTCAAACCGGGCGCAACGGTGATCGACGTAGGTACCAACGAGATCGGCAAGACTCCCGCAGGCAAGCGAATCTTGTGTGGCGACGTCGATTTTGATAATGTAAAGACTGTTGCCGGAGCCATCACACCGGTTCCCGGTGGCGTCGGTCCGATGACAATCGTCATTCTGATGGCCAACACGGTCAAAGCCGCCAAGCTTGCCCACGGCTTACAATAGCTCTGGAGCCGATTACCGCCCCCGAACGAGAGGAATTTATGGCCGTCGAAATGCCTAGAATAAACTATTCCGGAACGATCCGTTCAATTCACCTGGGTGATGGGGAAAAAGGCATCACCGTTGGTGGCGAGGTTAGTTACCCGTTTTACTCGTTCGAAGGCGCTTCGCCCAATTTGCCTCGCATAGCCATGGAAGTCTACGATGAGGCCCCATCAGATTGGCCTGAGGCAGCAAAGGCGCCTTTTGTAGATGTGATGGGCAACCCCGTCGCCTGGGCTAAAAAATGCGTTCAAGTCTACGGAGCCGAAATGATCTGTCTGCAGCTGCAGAGCACAGACCCCAACGGCAGCGATAGAGATCCCCGAACGGCAGCCAAGGTCGTCGCTGAAGTCGCTTATGCCATCGACGTTCCCCTTATCGTCTGGGGTACCGCAAATCACGAAAAGGACATCGAGGTGCTGAGAGCGGTCGCCGAACTCGTCCAGGACCGCTGCCTGGCACTGGGACCGGTAGAGGAAGGTGATTACAAAAAGATCGCGGCGGCTGCGATGGCTTACGGTCACACTGTCATTGCATCCAGCCCTATCGACATCAATCTAGCCAAACAGTTGAACATACTGATGGCCAACCTGGGGGTCAAATCCGATAACATGATAATGGACCCGACGGTGAGCGCCATCGGTTACGGGATTGAATATGCCTACTCGGTGATGGAGCGCATCAGGATGGCCGCGCTGACCCAACAAGATGAGAAACTCCAGTTCCCTCTAATCTGCAACATCGCTCGTGAAACCTGGAAATCCAAGGAAGCAAAGATTTCCGAATCCGAAGACCCAAGGCTTGGAGATGCCGAAAAGCGAGGCATAACGCTTGAAGCCATGAGTGCTACCCTGCTTCTGTTGGCTGGCGCGGATATTTTAATTATGAGGCATCCCGAAGCCATTAAACTGGTTAGCGAAATGATCGGTGATCTCAGCTGAGTCGAGACTACGTCTTATCGAGGGAACTCAAATGTCAAACTTGATAGCTTCCGCCACCATTAAAGGCGCCCATAGTCTGGTTGACCGTGCTGAAACAGCCTGGCAAAACACTCTGGCACGTTATGGGACCGGGAAACTAATCGGTTTCCCGAATACTGCTTATTTTCTTCCTGTGATTTATGGAGTCACCGCTCAAAAAGTACAGACGCTGGGCGATGCGGCACAGGTGATCCAACGTTGCCGGGACATTTTACCGGGGTGGATGAATCCTGACGATACCCTATCTTCTCTCGAACCGGTGCTCAATGCCGGGTTGGCAGCCTTGTTTGCCGAAGAAATTATTGAGGCGATCCGATACCTTGAGATGCCTGACTTTTATACTCAGTCGGAAGACCCCCGAGCAGATAACGTCTGGTTGGGAGCCGCCGACGATATTATTTTAAGAAAAAGGGGAGTTGAATTTGTCGACGGCAGTGCTCCGGGTTTTGCCGCAATCCTCGGTGCTGCCCCATCAAATACGGTTGCCGCAAAGATCGCCACCGACCTTCAGCAGAAAAACCTTTATACGTTCATGAGTGCTTCAAGCGGCGGGCGTCGCATGTCTGAACAATTGCTCGAATCCGGCGTCCAGGTCGGTTGGCCGACGAGACTGGTTTCCTTCGGCCCCGACGTATCATCAACCGTATTTGCCATCGGGTTTGCCGTTCGAGTCGCGTTATCTTTCGGAAATATTGTACCGGGTCGCTCAAAGGAATTATTCGAATATTGCAAAAATCGAGTTTATGCTTTTGTAATGGCACTTGGCGACGTCAATGAAGAATGGGTGGCGACTGCAGCCGGGGCTCTCAATTTCGGATTTCCAGTGATCGCCGATACCCCGATACCGGAAATTCCGTTGGCGGTAGTCGCCGATGTCCCCCATGATAAGATCGTCAACCGGGCTATCGACGTTCGCGGGCTGAAGATCGTTGTTAACGAAGTGCCTGTTCCCGTCGCCTACGGCCCTGCCTACGAGGGGGAAAGAGTCAGGGGCGAAGACATTTATCTGGAATGCGGCGGCGGCCGGACCCCGATGGTTGAATGGGTGACTTCAAAGCCGATTGACGATGTCGTTGACGGGCTGGTAACAGTCAACGGGCCCGACGTGAACGAAGTCTCCGCGGGCGCTAAATTACCTCTGGCAATACTGGTCGAGGTCGCCGGAAGACAGATGCAGGACGACTATGAACCTATTCTAGAACGGCAGATACATCATCTGATCAACTACGCTCAGGGCGTCATGCACATCGGCCAAAGGGATATCGCCTGGTTGCGTATCAGCAAAGGTGCGGTAGAAAAAGGGTTCAGGTTGGAGCATATCGGAAAGCTGCTCCATGCCAAATTGCACCAGGATTTCGGCAGGATCTTCGATAAGCTGCAGATCAAAATATATACCAGTGCTGAAGATGTCCTGGCGATCACAGCCAAGGCTAAAGAAGCTTATGCCGCCCGGGATTCCCGTGTGGCGGGCATGACCGATGAGTCAGTCGATACATTTTATTCATGTCTGTTATGTCAATCGTTCGCTCCATCCCACGTCTGTGTCATCAGTCCCGAGCGGACAGGGCTTTGCGGGTCGTACAATTGGATGGATTGCAAGGCTTCTTTTGAGATTAACCCGCTCGGTCCAAACCAGCCGGTACCCAAAGGCCAAACGCTGGAGCCCAGACTGGGGCAGTGGAAGGGGGTCAACGAATTCGTCTTCAAAGCTTCCAGGGGCGCCGTAGACCACTACAACTTTTATAGCATCATTTCGGACCCGATGACCGCCTGCGGCTGCATGGAATGCATTTCCGCAATCCTGCCGCTGTGTAACGGAGTGATGACGGTTAACCGGGAATTTACGGAAATGACGCCGTGCGGGATGAAATTTACCACACTGGCAGGGACAATCGGCGGCGGAGTAACGACGCCGGGTTTCGTGGGGCATTCCAAATATAATATTACCCAGCGGAAATTTCTCGCGGCTGAAGATGGAATCAAACGGCTGGTGTGGATGCCGCGATCTCTGAAAGAGGAGGTCAGCGACCTCTTTAACGAACGGGCAAATGAAATTGGCATTCCTGATTTGCTGAGCAGAATAGCCGATGAGACCATTGGCACGACCGAAGAAGAGATTCTTCCCTTCCTGACCGAGAAAAATCACCCTGCGCTGTCTTTAGACCCCCTGTTGTAACCTAAAGGAGACAATAATGGCCCTTTCCGGGATAGAAATCTTCAAATACCTGCCGAGGACGAACTGCGGAAAATGCGGGGTGCCCACCTGTCTGGCTTTTGCCATGAGTCTCGCTGCCGGTAAGGCGGAATTGAGTGCCTGCGCGTTCATGACCGAGGAATCAAAGATAAAGCTTGAAGCGGCTTCGGCACCGCCGCTTCGTCCGATAACCATTGTCACGGAAAGCAAACCTCTCAAAGTTGGTGGCGAAACCGTCTTGTTCCGGCATGAAAAAAGGTTTGAAAATCCCCCGGGGCTGGCGATTATGATCAGTGATGTCATGCCTGAAGCTGAAATCGATCGCAGGCTAAAAGCGATCAAGTATTATACCTACACCCGCGTCGGCGCCACGCTTCGGCCGGAACTGGTTGCCCTAAAATATGAGTCCGGCAACCCTGAGATTTATGCATCGTTAGCAAAACGAGCGAAAACTGAAACTGACGCTGGCATCCTTCTTATGTGCGAAGAGGTCGATGGTTTCCTGGCGGCCGCGGAGGCATGTTCGGAGAGAAAACCGGTCCTCTGTGCGATTACCGAATCGAAACTCGACCTCCTGGCTCCGGTCGCTATAGATTATGGCTTGCCGGTCGTGGCAAGAAGTAACAGTCTGGACGGATTAGCAGAACTCACCGACCGCCTTGTTAAACTTAACATCAAGGATATCATTCTTGACACCGGCGCGAGAAGCACCAAGCAGGCTTTATTTGATCAGGTGGCTCTGCGGAGATTGGCGCTGTTGAAAAAATTTCGTGCCTTGGGCTATCCGACCATCGTTTTTCCGGGTGAGATGACCGATAACCCGCTGAAAGAGGCTCTTATAGCCTCCGTGATGATGGCGAAGTATGCCGGGATAATCGTGTTATCCGATTTCAAAGGAGAGACGTTATTCCCGTTATTGGTCGCCCGCATGAACCTGTTCAATGACCCTCAGAGGCCTCAGGCGACTGCCGAAGGGATCTATGAAATAAACGGGCCGAATGAAAACTCACCCGTTGCCATCACGTGCAACTTCTCACTGACCTATTTCATCGTCTCCGGCGAAATAGAGAATACCCGGATGCCTGCCCACCTGCTTATCAAGGACACCGAAGGGCTCTCAGTAATGACCGCCTGGGCAGCCGGGAAGTTTGGCGCCGATAATATAGGCGGATTTGTCAAAAAGAGCGGGATTGCCGATCGGATTAAGCACCGCAAGATAATCATCCCCGGGTATATTGCCCAGGAGAGCGGCGGCCTTGAGGAGCAGCTTCCGGGATGGGAGATCATGGTCGGACCTCGAGAAGCAGCCCATCTCCTTTCGTATCTCAAAACGAACTGGAAATAGATATCGCCGTATTAACGCAGCCGAAATGAACCGAGGGCATATGAATCGAATGCCAAATTTACCTTCGCCTCCGGGATACGAAACGGCTTATGCCCAGTCCTATCAGTTGGCTTTTGACAGGCTTGCCGAATCCGACCCGGTGATCCTGTGCCAACGGACCGGCGCCTCGCTGACTCCCGATTCAAAGTTGGAATTGGCCTTTTTGAATACCCAAGTTATTGTTGAAATCAAGCAACGCACACTGGATGCGCCCGGGCACCCCCTTTCGATCACCGATAAATTGCCTATTTTGCATTATCTGGTAACTGCGAGCGGTCGACCAAAAACAGGAAAATCGATCTCGTTTAAAGACCTACCTGAAGGCGCAGGTTATTTCCCCACTTTCTATAAAAGAGCGATCGGACCGGTAGTTCACAAATTCGGCAATGCCCATGGCGATCTTGCTGCCGCTGCCCTGAAATTAGGTGGCAACCCTATTGACCTCGGCGATGTCGGTGTATCGATTCCTGTTTTCCCCAAGATAAGTATCGACTGGATCCTCTGGCGAGGTGATGGCGTTCTACCGCCGGAGGGTTCGATTTTGTTTGACTCCAGTGTTACCGGCTATCTGCCGGTTGAGGACATTGCCGTTTTGTGCCATTCAATTGCCAACAGGTTATGTGAAAACAAAGCTGAATTATAGACAGCGTGGCTTCACCGGAATATAATGATTTAGATCATAACGTTATGGAAAGTACATATAAGATCAAAGTCCTCCTGGCGGATGACCATGTCATCGTCAGGGAAGGCACTAAGGAACTGGTGCAGCGACAGCCCGATATGCAGGTAGTGGCTGAGGCTAGTGACGGTGTCGAAGCGGTAGAATTGGCACGCGTTTACAGACCCGACGTTATCGTGATGGATATTGCTATGCCCAACATGAACGGCATAGAAGCGACCAAACAGATCAAAAAGATCCTGCCCACGACTGCGGTCTTGATACTGACCGCCTACGACAGCGACCAGTATATCATGGCCCTTCTTGAGGCAGGCGCCGCCGGTTATTTATTGAAGAACGTGCGCGGCAATCAGCTGATCGATGCCATAAGGGCGGTGTATTCCGGCGAATCTATCCTCCAACCCTCGACGACAAGGCGTGTCATCGATCACCTAAAAGTAAAAGCGGTGAAATCGGAGGAAGATTCGGCGGCAAACACGCTCACCGAGCGCGAAATGGAAGTATTGAAACTGGCCGCCAAAGGTGTCAGCAATCGCGACATCGCCGAACAACTTTTCGTCAGCAACAGGACCATCCAAACTCATCTTTCGAACATATTCAAGAAGTTGTCAGTTGGCTCGCGGACTGAAGCTATTTTGTACGGCCTGAAAAGGGGCTGGTTTTACATGGAGGAATTGCCGTAAATGCGGTCACTGCCAATACGATGAAATCAATTATTAAACCAGCGAAATCGAGACGTCTTCCTCGTTTTTTGCTTAATTTTCATTTTTGGCTGCTGGTCCTCCTGTTTGTGGGGGGATTTTTTCTTCAATACCCTCATCTCATTCCGTTTATCAACGCAATCGATCCCGATTCCTTTTTGTCACTCACCCGGCATTCTTTCGGAAGGCTCATCATGCTACTGCCGGTGACCTATGCCGCTCTTGTATTCGGTATGCGTTTCGGCTTGTTGGCTTTGTTGATCGCGGTCGGCATCATAATGCCCAACCTATTTCTCTCACAATCCGGACCCACGCAAGACGATATCATCGAGATTATCGGTATCGTAATCATCGGGCTGGTGGTGAATCTCTGGCTCGAGAGTTACGAGACCGATAAAAAACACCGCCAGGTGGCATATTTAAGATTGGAGAACGCGCAGCGCGAATTGCAGCGCATGCAGCAGAATCTGAGGTTCTATCTAAAGCAGATCACTATCGCCCAGGAGGAGGAGCGCCGCCGTATCGCTCAAGAACTTCATGACGAGACCGCCCAGGACCTTATCGCCTTGTCACGTAAAGTAGATGGCTTCATGACAATCCATCCGGCCTTACCTTCTACAGATGAGGCTTATCTTGAGGATATGCACCAGCATATCAACCGTACCTTGAGTGGAGTCCGCCGTTTCAGTCAGGACTTGCGGCCGTCTGTGCTTGATGATCTGGGATTAATCCCGGCGATAGACTGGCTAATTCCGGAATTGGCGAAACATTAT
Source organism: Dehalogenimonas etheniformans (assembly GCF_014672715.2). Classification (NCBI taxonomy): domain Bacteria; kingdom Bacillati; phylum Chloroflexota; class Dehalococcoidia; order Dehalococcoidales; family Dehalococcoidaceae; genus Dehalogenimonas; species Dehalogenimonas etheniformans. Next base: position 907,253 of record NZ_CP058566.2, read on the forward strand.
AAACTCAAAATCGAACTAAAAATTAACGGGGAACCCAGGCGATTTCCTCCCGAAGCCGAATTGGTCCTCTTCCGGGTCGTTCAGGAATCATTGCGGAATGTAGGAAAGCATGCGATGGCCACGCATGTCTGGGTCACCGTTGATTTTACTCCCGAGACCACGATCTTTACCATCAAGGATAACGGCCGCGGCTTCCACCCTCCCGACAGGATCGGCGATCTGGCAGTAAGCGGCAAATTGGGTCTAACCGGTATGCAGGAACGCGCTCAACTCATTGGTGCCAGACTCTCCATTAAATCGATCCCCGGCCAGGGAACGACAGTTTCTGTGGAACTACCGACGCCGACCGAACACCCGGAGCATACGTACTAACTGGTACCCGTTGCCCCTGTATGTTATAATCCCCCTGAATATGTTGAACGACCGTTCAACATAAGCGGAGGTGACTGTTGGGAACCAAATCACCGTTCCGGGAAGTCGCCGACCTGATCAAGGAAGCCGGCGGCGAGGCTCTCGGACAATGTTATCAATGCGGTACGTGCTCCGCCACGTGCCCCTGGCGAGACTACATCTCATTCTTACCGAGGCGCATGTTCCAGGAAGCACGGCTGGGCCTTACCGATTTTGAATCGGACTCAGTCTGGAGATGCGTCACCTGCAATAAGTGCGTCCAACGTTGTCCCCGGAGCGTCCCGATTCTTGACCTAATGACAGCACTCCGGCGTTCCGTAATCGGCATGGGGATTGCTGAAACGCCCACGGCGCTAGCGGCCACATTACGCAACCTGTCAGCGGTCGGCAACCCGTCTGGAGAACCCGCTGAAGCCCGTAACGCTTGGTCCGAGGGAATGCGTATTAGTCGGTTTACTAGCGCGACCGAATACCTTTTCTTTCCCTGCTGCGTCACATCGTATGATCCAGCAATGAAGAATGTTGCCAGGGCTACGGCGAAGGTTCTATCAGCGGCTGGTGTTGACTTCGGTATACTCGAAGGTGCGGTCTGTTGCGGCGAAAGCGCCCGCAAAGCAGGCGACGAGGCTTTGTTCCAACAACTCGCCGGCAAAAACACGAGCCTCTTTAACGAAAAGGGCGTTCGAAAAATTATAGTAAATTCCCCCCATTGTTTTAATACATTGACGCGTGACTATCCTGAAATTGATGCCCATTTCGAGATTGTGCATACATCGCAACTATTTGCTGAGCTCATTCGCGAAGGACGGATCAAATTAAGCAAGAACGCCGAGAGAACCGTAACTTATCACGACCCTTGCTATCTCGGGCGCCACTCCGGTATTTATGATTTGCCCCGTAACACCATAGCCGATATTGGTGCAAATCTTGTCGAAATTGAACCGGCTAAAGCCGATGCGTTATGTTGCGGCGGCGGGGGTGGGCGCATCTGGATGGATACCCCAAGAGATGAACGCTTCTGCGAAGAAAGATTGAAACAAGCCCTGTTAACTGGTGCTGATACCCTAATCACCGCCTGTCCGTATTGCTTATCGAACTTTAAGGATACCGCCTTAAACCAATCGGTGACCGATCAAATTGCGATAATGGATTTAAGCGAGTTAATCGCCGAGGCTCTCTAAAATTCCAGGAGGCTTTTGTGGCCGATAACATAAGAATAGGTGTTTATGTCTGTCATTGTGGCATCAACATCGCCAGTGTTGTTGACGTCGCATCCGTTGCTGAATATGCTGGTACCCTATCTAATGTGGTCGTCGCCAGGGCCAACAAATACACGTGTTCAGACCCAGGACAGGATGTTATCAAGACAGATATTATCGAACTTGGCCTGAACCGGGTGGTAGTTGCGGCTTGCTCCCCGACGATGCACGAAAAAACTTATCGCCGTGTTCTCCAGGTAGCCGGTTTAAACCCTTATCTATTCGAGATGGCCAACATCCGAGAGCACTGTGCCTGGGTTAACCGCGAAGACCCCGCCGCCGCTACCCAAAAAGCCAAGGATGCCGTTCGAGCTGCTGTTCGACGGGTTTCGTTACAAGAACCTCTTGAACCCAGAAGCATTGAAGTAAACAAAAATACACTTATCGTCGGCGGTGGCATTGCCGGTATAACCGCAGCTTTGGAAATCGCCGAATCCGGCAATAAAGTGTTCCTTATCGAGAAATCACCGACGATCGGCGGGCACATGGCCCAACTGGATAAGACCTTTCCCACTCTCGACTGCGCCGCCTGCATTTCTACTCCAAAGATGAGCCAGGCCGGCCAACATCCAAATATAGAGCTCTTGTCATACAGCGAGGTCAGCTCTGTCTCGGGTCATGCCGGTGATTTCAAAATATCCGTCAATCGTAAACCGCGATATGTCCGGGAAAAAGATTGCAAAGGCTGCGGTGATTGTGCCACTGTCTGTCCCGTTTCCGTTCACTCCGAGTTTGATCAGGGCTTATCAATTCGCAAAGCTGCATATAGGTCGTTTCCCCAATCCGTCCCTAATACTTACACGATCGACCGCCGCGGCACCGCTCCCTGCCGAGCCGCCTGCCCTGCTGGAGTGAATGCACAGGGTTATATCGCGCTCGTTGCCCAGGGTAAATTCGCTGAAGCCCTCGAGGTGGTGTGTAGGACGATGCCTTTTACCTCTGTTTGTGGGCGGGTGTGCACTCACCCATGCGAAACCGAGTGCAGCCGGAAAGACCTCGATGAAAGTGTCTCCATTCGTTCTTTAAAGAGATTTCTGGCTGATTACGAGATCACTCACCCTAGACAACCTGTAAGACCCAATATCACCCGTTCAGAAAAAGTCGCTATTGTCGGCTCCGGCCCGGCCGGCCTCGCCTGCGCTTATGACCTTCTAAAACTTGGCTATCCAGTCACAGTATTTGAAGCTGACGAAAAGCCGGGCGGCATCCTGCGTTACGGCATTCCGTCCTACCGCCTGCCTGACACCGCGCTTGATAATGACATCTCTCAAATAACCGGACTTGGAGCTGAAATCAGGACGGGTACTCGCGTTGATTCCCTTCAAAAGCTAAAGGAAGAGGGCTATGCCTCCACCTTTTTAGCTGTCGGCGCCTGGCAGAGCCAGAAGCTGGGAATTCCCGGAGAATCTTCTGAAGGCATCTACGATGCCCTTACATTCTTGAAATCGGTCAGGAAAGGCAATTCCCCAACCCTTGGACAAAAGGTCGCCGTAATTGGTGGTGGTAACGCTGCCATTGACGCCGCCCGCACCGCTATTCGGCTTGGCGCGACTGAGGTAGCTCTCATTTACCGCCGCTCCCGTGCTGAAATGCCTGCTATATCTGAGGAAGTCGAAGCCGCTGAGTCTGAAGGTGTTCATCTCACCTTCCTCACAGCCCCAATCGAGTTTTTCGAGAAGGATAGCAAAGTCATTGGGTTGCGTTGTATCCGGATGGAACTCGTTGAACCGGATTCCTCAGGTCGCCGTCGGCCGGTGCCTGTCGCCGGTTCTGAATACGATCTTGAGGTTGATAACGTCATTGTTTCCGTCGGCCAATCCGTCGGTGCCAGTTCTTTCATTGGACTCGAGAGACTGCCCAATGGCACAATCAAGACTGTTTCTTTAACTCTGGAGACAAATCTTCAAGGTGTTTTTGCCGGCGGTGATGCCACAACCGGCCCTTCCACCGTCATTGAAGCCCTCGCCGCAGGCAAGGAAGCGGCCACCTCGATAGATCGTTACTTACAAAGGCAAGATCTCAGCCAAAATAGAAAACGCCAACCCAGCATCGTTCGCCCATCGCTTAATGGGCTAAAGAAATCTGAGCGCGTAAAGAACGGGCACGCCATATTCAATAAAACGTTCGATGAAACCGAATTGGGTTTAACCGAAGCTCAGGCTATCGCTGAAGCTGCCCGCTGTCTCAATTGCGCTGGTTGTTCGGATTGCCGCCAATGCGTAGCTGCCTGTGAAGCAAAGTGCATTGATTTCGATCAAAAGCCGGAGACCGTTGAATTAGAAGTCGGCAATATTATTGTGACCACCGGCTTCGATACTTTCGATCCTTCGGCAATATCCCGCTATGGCTACGGCAGATACGAAAATGTCATAACCAGCCTAGAATTCGAGCGCCTGGCTAACGCCTCCGGCCCGACCAGCGGTGAGATCAAGTTGAAAGATGGTCGCAAACCAGAATCCGTTGCTATAGTTCACTGCGTGGGCAGCCGGGACAAAAATTATCATGAGTACTGCTCCCAAATCTGCTGCATGTATTCACTTAAACAGGCACATCTTATCCAGGAGCGCACCGGTGCGGACGTCTATCAAATGTACATAGATTTGAGATGCGCTGGCAAAGGATATGAAGAATTTTCGAATCGTGTTGCCGAAGAAGGTGTTAGTTTCATCCGCGGCAAAGTGGCCGAAGTTACAGACAAGACGGTAGGCGATGAAGCCCCCGGCAAACTAATCGTAATCGTAGAAGACACGCTCCAGGGCGTCGTTCTACGAGTTCCGGTTGACATGGTCGTTCTCGCCGTCGCTGTTGAGCCGCAAAAAGACACTGAAGCTGTTGGACGTCTCTTCGGATTGTCGCGAAGTGCCGACGGCTTTTTCTTGGAGAGGCATCCAAAACTTGATCCGGTTGCCACCATGAACGACGGAGTCTTCATCGCCGGCTGTGCTCAGGGACCCAAGGATATCCCCCAGACCGTCGCCCAGGCCCAGGCGGCGGCTGCCCGGGTGTTGGCTACTATCGCAAAAGGCAGGATCGATCTTGAACCGCGTGTATCGGAAGTCATCGAGGCTAATTGTGATGGCTGCGCTTATTGCGTCGAACCCTGCCCATACAATGCAATCACATTGATTGAATATGAGAGCGGCAACGGCATCAAGAAAATTGTCGAAACAGATCCAGTGAAATGCCGTGGCTGCGGCGTTTGCATGGCTACCTGTCCCAAGGCTGGTATTGTAGTTAAAGGATTCACCTCAGACCAGTTGAGGGCTATGGTAGAGGCACTCCTCTGCCCATAGCACCACTCAACTAGCGTCTGTGGTCATCTGCTCTTCTATCGGCCTGTTTGATCCAATGCCTTTGCCGTGTTGACCTACCTGAGCCTGACACGTTACTATTGTAGATAGTCTGCAGAAAGAGGTGAACTATGCCGCTGGAAGTTACCGATGATACCTTCGACGCTGAGGTAATGAAATCTAAAGTTCCCGTTTTGGTTGATTTTTGGGCACCATGGTGCGGTCCCTGCCGGATGGTCGCCCCGATTGTTGATAAACTGGAAGAGAAGCACAAAGAAAAATTCAAGTTCTGCAAGATAAATGTTGATAATAACCAGAAAACCGCAGGTCAGTACCGGGTCATGTCCATCCCAACCTTGATGTTTTTCAAGGACGGCAAGGTGGCTGAGACGGTTGTAGGAGCCGTGCCGGAGAGTTCCCTGCAGTCCAAGATAGACAAACTACTTTAGCCTGTAATAGACATTATGTAAAGAGGCGGCTCAATTCGAGCCGCCTCTTTCTGTTTTTACAAAATCGAGGAGTGCGTAGTCTCTAGTTTTGTGGCTTTACCTTCAGTGGAATGCCGGCCACCATTAGATACACTTCGCCAACTGCCCGGGCCAACATCTGGTTTGCTCTTCCAAGTACGTCACGATAAATCCGCGTTGAAGCGCCGAGAGGAATGATTCCCTCTCCCACCTCATTGGTCACCATTATGTAGGTAGCCGTGCTTTTTTTCATGCATTCGATTATCGAATTGATCTCAGTTTTAACGTCATCCTCAACCGTTTTCTCGTCGACATCCTCACCTTGAACCGCCATATGCTGACATAGCACATTATTGACAAGGAGAGTGATGCAGTCCAGGACGACGACATTTAGGTTCCTATTCTCTTGAGAGATACAACTGCCAACCTTATATGGCGCCTCAAGGGTGTGCCAGTGCACCGGACGGGATTTTTGGTGCACCTCGATCCGCCGTTTCATCTCATCGTCACGTGCTTCGGCGGTGGCTACGAACAATACCTCGCCGCCGATTTGCCTGGCAAGTTCCTCAGCATAACTACTCTTGCCGCTACGTGCCCCACCGATGAGGAGAATTGTCCTTTTTGTCATTTTGTTTCCTTTATTAGGTGTGAGGTATCGCTTAATTTCCCCAATATGGCACCTGTGGAATAGATATCGATTATGCTCACTGAGGCCATATCGAATTTGAATTGCCAGTAATGATCGACGGGCAGACCGAGTAGCGTACACACCAGTACTTTGTAAGGCCCTCCATGCCCAACTAACATTATCGTTTCGTTGTCCTTATGGGTTTTCAGTATTTTGATGAAGGAATTAACTCTTTCGACAAAATCGAGAAATCTTTCGCCGAGGGGGAAACACACTTTCGTACTGCCGCATTGCCACAAGTCGGTTACTTCAGGGAACAACCCACAGGCCTCCTCAAACGTTATCCCTTCAATCTGTCCGAAATTCACCTCATTAAGTTCCGGCGCAGAATTGATTTTAATCCCCTGGATTGAGGCAATTCTTTCCGCTGTTTCAATTCCCCTGCGCAGAGTGCTGGCGTAGATTGCATCAATTTTCTGCCCTTTAAAACGCTCCGCTAGTTGATCAGCCTGTCGGTAGCCTTCATCTGAAAGGTCTATATCCGTAAAACCATGGCATTTTTCAGGATTATCGGTAGCTGTTTTGCCATGTCTGACCAGGATAAGTCTCAATTTTGTCCCCTATAGCCAGTTATTGAACGAGAAGAGTATCACTATTAGCAGAATGGTGAACTCGCTGATCTCGTTGAGAGCGCCATAAGTGTCACCCGTAAGACCGCCGAATTTACCTTTAAAAAACCCAGAGAGGGCAATGGTCAAAACCCAGGTTCCCGCCATTGTGACTATTCCTAGCCAACCGGCGATCACGACGACTATTATTGCCGCCAGTACGGTGGCGACCGGCAGGACCCATTTGTTTGATCCGCTTTTTAGTTCTTTTCCCATGCCGATTTCTCGGGCGTAAGGGTAGTTGAAAACGGCATATGACATCGCCCACCGTGAAAGCACCGTCATCAGGACAATGGCAACGTAGATATGGCTCTGAGGTACGCTAGCGAGCGCGGCGAATTCCAGTAATAGTAGTACGATGCCGGCTGTCACGCCCACGGCTCCGACATCAGGGGTCTTCATTATCTGGAGCCTGCGTTCCGGCGATTTGTGCCCACCTGCCAGGCCGTCAAAGGTATCGATCAGTCCGTCCAGGTGCAAGCCGCCGGTAAGATATGCCAATATGCCGATGATCATCGCGTTGGCCAGGAGTAGCGGCAGCAGATTGGAGAACACCCAATAAAGGCCGCAGAGTATGCCCCCCAGGATTAATCCGACCAGCGGGTAATAGACCAATGACCTCGCAAATTGTTGCTGGGTCAATGGTCTATCCCATTCCTCCCGCCTGAACGGGATGGGTATGCTGGTTAAAAAGCGGAGAGCTGCCAGAAAGGACATTGTGTTACTGCCTTTCAGCGATCCCTTAAATCTGGCTTTCGAGGTGTTTGGTCTCGATTTCCGATTTGCGTTTTATTCTTTACTTTCGGAAACACCAGCCTCGCCAAAGGTCGCCATTTCGGCCAGTATTTTAGCAGAGGTCTCGGCAATAAAGATACCTATTGCCGCGCCCGTCCCTTCGCCGAGCCGAAGGTCCAGAGTGACTATGGGTTTCAGACCAAGCTTATCGGCCATGATTTTGTGCCCGGGCTCTACGGAGAGATGTCCCAGGAACATATATTCCCTCGACTGAGGGGCGATAGCTTCGGCGATCAGGGCGGCTGCCCCCGAAATAAAACCATCAACTACGACCGGGACCCCGCGAGCGGCAGCGCCTATAATAACACCGGCAATACCGCCGATCTCGAAGCCTCCGAGTTTGGCCAGCACGTCGATGCCGTTCTTCGGATCCGGCTTGTTGACTGCAATGGCCCTTTCTATTACTTCGATCTTGTGCTGGAGTTGCTCATCGGACACTCCTGTGCCTCGTCCGGTTACTTTAGCGACTGATTGTCCGGTCATGACCGCGCAGATGGCTGCGGAAGGTGTGGTGTTGCCGATGCCCATATCGCCGGTGCCAACAATATCCAAACCTTTATCAATCTCAGAGTTAACCACCTCAATACCGGCTTCAATTGATTGAATTGCTTGCGCCTCGGTCATTGCAGGGCCCCTGGCGAGGTTCTTGGTGCCCCTTGCCACCAGCTTGTTAACAACCGGTATATTGGCCGGCAGGTCACCCGCCACACCCATGTTCACCACTACGACACGGGCTCCTATCTGCCGGGAGATCACATTAATTGCGGCGCCGCCGTGCACGAAGTTCAAAACCATTTGTGGGGTGACTTCCTGAGGGAAATTACCGACTTTCTCTGCAACGACACCATGATCTCCAGCCATCGTGATGATCGCCTTGTTCTTGATTACCGGAATGGCTTTTCGCTGAATTCCGGCTAACCTGATCGATATCTCTTCCAATCTGCCCAGCGCGCCCTGTGGCTTTATTAAGATGTCCTGTCTGGCCGCGGCTTTTTCCATAGCGTTTTTGTCCAGCGGTTTGATGGCTGCGAGGGTTTTGTTTAAAAGAGTTGTCATTTTTTTCTCCTATGCGTTTATTTTTTTTTGGCTGCATTGCGATGCTGCAATAGATTCTCAAGTTTTCGTAGACTTTCGGCTGAGTCTGTTGTCTGGGTTGACACCCATTCGCGCAGTTTGGCGGCTGCCTTACCCGTTTGCACTATTCTTTCTGCCATCCGATATCCTTCGGCTAAGTCCCCGGCTTGCCCTGCAATATAGAAAATGGGCGCGGCGTTGGCACAGACAATCTGGTAATCTGCCCCGTTCCTTTTTCCTGATAAGATCGCTACCAGGCGTCGTGCTTCAGCTTCTCGGTCAGCGAGTGGGTGGATGTCCGACTCAATAGCTGCATGAATGCCGAAGAGTTCCGGAGTAACGGTGAAAGTTCGGATTCCCGAAGAGTCGTTCACCTCGGCCACGAGTGTTTCACCGAAGATTGAGATTTCGTCCATCCCTTTGCCTCGGTCATTGGAGCCATGAAACACTAACGCTCTTTTGTAGCCGATTTCCCTCATTACTTTCGCCACGGGCTCGACCAGGTCTCGCGCATAAACGCCCCGAACCCCGTATTTGGGCATGGCCGGGTTGGCCAGAGACGCCGATATGTTAAGGGTTGTTCCGAAACGTATCTGGGACAGGATGCGGAAAAGAGCTTGCGGGTGAACTTTGCCGCTCATGCCGTTAAATATGCCTATACTCGCCGTCTCTATCGAGTGTTTTACCAATTCGACGTCGCACTCTACGTCTACACCAAGAGCCTCTACTATATCAATTGTGCCGCACGCGGAGGTCAGCGCCCGGGCGCCGTGTCGAGCCATATAATTGCCTCCGGCCGCCGCGATTATTGCCGCCGCAGTACTGACATTGAAAGTTTTTAAGCTGTCCATGCCGGTACCGCTGTTTTCTATCAGGGGTGTGGTTGTTTTGGGATTCACTCTGACAGTGTCCCCCAGATAAATAGATTCCCAGGCCCCGGCGATCTCCTCCGCGGTTTCCCCTTTGGAAGTAAGCGCCGCCAGGAATGCGCCTTGCTGCAAATCGGGTTGAGTGTTTGCCATTAATTCATCGAACATGGCCTTGGTCTCTTGGCGGCTGAGACTACCTTTGTTTATCAGGCGAGCGATCCCGGCCCCGAACTCTTTCAGATTGTCTACCATTCTTTCTCCTCCTTAATCACTGATTATAATTGATTACTGCTCGCAAACCCTTGCGTTCAAGGGTGTAATTTATTGCTTCGGCAATGTCTTCAAGGCTGATACGCATGGTTATCAGGTCAGCAACGGTCATTCCCTGGGAGATCAGCTTCAATGCTGCGGTATTCTGGACTGCGGTTGAGCCGAACGATCCTGTTACTTCCAGTTCTCGGTAGTGTACATGGTTAATATCGAACCAAACCGAGGACGTTTCTTTACTCAGGCTGGCAAAAAGGGATAAGCGGCCTGCGTCTGCCAGAAGCGGCAGCAAGTTAGCGGTTGATGTTGAATTAGATGACAAGATAACTACGTCGACACCACGGCCGCCGGTTTCGTCTCTGATGATTTGTGGCAGCCTCTCTATGCTGGTATCGATGACCCTGTCCGCTCTTCCGTGTTCACTAGCCAGTTTGAGGCGGTTTTCATCCTTCTCGGCGATGAAAACCCTTTGTGCTCCTCTGAGACGGGAAAGGCGGCTGTGCAACAAGCCCAACGGCCCGCCGCCTATGATAAGGACGGAATCATCTTGGCCTACTTTTGCCCTTTCCTGGGCATTTAGGCAGCTAGCCAGCGGTTCGGCCATTGCGGCCTCTTCATCAGTGACATTTTCCGGGACCAGATTAACTCCGCCGGTAGTAACCGCTGTCGCTGGTAACGCGAGGTATTCTGCAAACCCACCATCCTCGGAAAACCCAAGTGTTTTTAGTGCAATGCATCGCCGGGTTTCTCCTCTGCGGCAAGCTGAACAACGCCCACAGCTGATACCCGGATAGATTTGGACTCTATCTCCAGGTTTATATAATTCGCTTTGGCTCTCATCAATTACACCGGACAGTTCGTGCCCGAGGATCCTTGGATAGACCAATCCGGAGTGGCCATTAATTACCATTCTGGCGTCCGAAGAACATATTGAGCAGCTCGATACCTTAACCAAAACCCCGCCGGAAGGGCATGCTGGCATTTCGACTTGGCCCAAAACAAGTTGTTTCGGTGTTTCGAGTATTGCTGCTCTCATGAGAACACTCGCATAAAACAAAAATCCCCGAACTGCACTCAGCCCGGGGATTTAAATAAAAAATCCCCGAACCTTATCGGTTCAGGGATTTACCATTTCCCGAACCCTTCCTCGAGGGCTTATAACTACGGCAGGTCTTCTGGCTTCTGGCTCCAACCTACTCACGGCGCCTTCCCATCTTCTATTTAAAGATAGTGGCTATGTTGCCGTTTTCGTCACCAGTTACAGCGGCGGGACCGCATCCGACTTGCGCGGAACTTCCCAATTAAGCTCTTGCGAGCGCCGTAACCCTTATTCAATTGTTTCTAATATTAATGTAGGCAGAAAGCCTTGTCAAGCCGCCATGTCAGGGACCTCACCGCTTCAACCAGCTTCTTGCATTCTGGCAACGTCCGCGGGGCAATGCGAACATACTCTGGCAGACCAAATGAGCTGCAATCCCTGACAACAATTCCTTGTCTCATGAGGGCTGACCGGAACTCCCTGGCTTTGCCGACCTTCATCAAAAAGAAATTCGTTTGTGTCGGCACCAGCTTGAATCTCAAGACGCCTAACTCGCCTAGCAAATAGTCACGGCTGGTCCTTATGAGTCCTTCACTCCTTGAGATGTACTCGACATCGTGTGTGGCTTGCAGACCAGCTTTTTGTGCAATGGCATTAACATTCCAGGGCGGCTTTACCTTATTCAGGTTTTCAATAATGCCCTGACAGGCTAGTCCGTAACCAAGTCGCAAGCCGGCCAGAGCGAAATCCTTGGTCATGCTTCTGACTACAATCAAGTTGCCGTGGGATATTAGGCTGACCGATTTCCAAGGATCCTGAGTGAATGCGATATAAGCTTCATCAAGCACCACGAGTCCGTGACCCGCCGCACCCAGCATTTGTTCTACATTTTTTATTGAAAGATATCGGCCGGTGGGGTTGTTCGGATTACAGATGAAAATTGCTCTGGGTTTCAGATGTTCGATCACCTTAATTGCGCGGTCAAGGTCAAGATTGAAACCTTTCATTTCTTCGGTCCAGAACTCCACAACCTCTGCTCCGGCTATCCTGCAGGCCGTGTCATATTCGCCGAATGTTGGTTTAAATATCAATACTTTGTCACCATGGTTGAAATAGGATTGTGCCGTTAGCCTGATAATTTCCATGCTGCCGGCACCAACGATGACATTTTCAGGCATCAAACCGTTCTGAGCAGCAAGTGCACGCCGAAGTTCGGCAGAATCCGAATCTGGATAGTGATCTATCACTACATCTTCAAGTTTGAAATCAAGTTTGAACGGATAAGGATTCGAGTTTGAACTGAAGTCTAGAACGTCAGCAGGGTCAATCCCCAGATGTTCAAATTCAGCATAATTCGGACCGCCATGGTAGCAACTTGAGAGAGCCACAACCTCAGGCCTTGGCGAGGGCATAAATCAGTCCTCCCGCGGCAAAGCAGATAATGACCCATATCCAGGTGGCGCTGTTGATGAGTCGTAAGGAATCGTCTATGACTTCCGGTGTCATTGGTCTTTCAGCTCTTCCCAGCCGATAATGGTCGATCTTCTCAAATTGTACCCGAAGCGCCGCTGCTGCGGCCGCCATAGGCCACCCTGCATTCGGGCTTTCGGTCTTTGAATGGTCGACCTTGGCGATGTTCCAGGTGCGTCTGGCGCCCATTTTGGTGATCCAGGCGGCCGCTATAACCATCAAGGCGGAGATTCTGGCGGGGATGTAATTGAGAACATCGTCCAGCCGTGCTGGAAACTTACCTAGATATTCGTATTTCCCATGGTAGCCGATCATGCTGTCATAAGTTGATACGACTCGAAAACCGAAGGCGGCAGCCAAACCGTACGGCCCAAACAGACTGAAAACTACGAAGAAAAACAGAGGCGAAACCAGGCTATCGCACAGGCTTTCGGATACCGATTCAACAGTGGCCGATACCAGGTATGGCCTAGAGAGCTTGGATGTGTTGCGGCTGACAAGTGCTCTTAGTTCAAATCGGGCCTGGTCAATTGTTTCATCTTTTTCTATAAGACCTTTTATGTGCAGAGCGGTTTTTCGAAGGTATACAAAGCTGAAAGTCATTTTTAGTAGAATGCCGGCCACTACCACGTACAAAACATAGTTGATATCCTTAAGCAAGGCTACGAGGAATAAGACGGCGGAGGTCACAACCGCAGTAAGTCCGATGGTCACGACCGCTCCGTAGACGAATTGATAAGTCTTGCCGCCAATAAATCCCAAACGTTCGAAAAAAGAGATTGCCCTACCTATCCAGGCTACAGGATGTATAGCATTCGGTGGATCGCCGAGGGTGAACTCTACCAATAGGGCGATGAGAAGTATCAGGATTATGTCCAAGGGAACTCCTAACTATTTAGGGCTTTGCGTCGTTTTGCAATGGCTTCTTTTGTGGCGGCAGTAACCGCCCGAGCCATTAGCCCGCCTATTTTAGTATGTCCGCTGACGTAAGTACACTTTGCAGTCTTGCCGGAGACAACAACGATTTGATCGGTGCCGGTACCCGTGGCCTGCAATGCAGGATTGTAAGTGCTTTTTATGCCAAGATCTTCCAGAGCGACTACTTTGGCTTCGGTTATCGTAATGAACGATGCCGCCATGGCTGCCTGGGTTAATTCACACGAACTGAATACGATCGTGTTTATTGTGCCTATCGGACGGTGATGACGTCCCGTGTCTACTCCTACTCTGAGTGCATTGCCCTCGACTCCGGCGGTAACAAAAGCCATTGCCCATAAATCGCCATCGGTCTCCTCGCGAAAAGCCAGTTCCGGCATCGGTACCCCAGTCGAAAGCATGGTGGCATTGTCTAGCGAAAGGATTCGGCCGCAAGAATTCGCTTTTAATATTTTGCGGTAATAATCGCGCCAGTCTACGCTCGCATCATGGAGTTTCATCCAGAGGGGTGGAGGGATGTGGCAATTGGCCACTACCCTTACGCGCCTGTATCCTTGCAAACCGGAAAGCGTTCTTTGTGGTTCCGGCAAATGCAGTAGCAGAGCGTTCGAAGGAACGTTCCAGATATGATGATAGACAACTTCGGCTGTAATATCATGGAAGCAACCGAGTATTTCCGAGTGAACGTTGGATGTCATCTTATGATCCCTGGATGGCACACGGTTCGCCTCCATTGATATTGCTGACCTTAGGCAGCACCGCAGGTAGTCCACTCAGTGGGTGAGTGTGAACATAACTGCCCGGACCGTATACGTTGCAGATGTTTTCGGTCGTAATGACGTCACGAGGAGTCCCGAAAGCATATAATTCGCCGTTCTTGATGAGAACCAGTTTTTCGCAATAATGGGCCGCTAGATTGAGGTCATGGATCGCTGCGATAATTGTCAAATGCCGGTTGGTGCACTCTTCTTTCAACAGATCAAGTACTTCTATCTGTCGTCCGATGTCCAGGTTAGCCGTTGGTTCGTCGAGCAATATGCCTTCGGTTTCTTGCGCCAGAGCTCGAGCGATAACCACGCTCTGGATTTCACCGCCTGATAACTCTGAGATGTGTCTATCCGCAAATTGCTGTACCCCGCATCGCTCCATAGCCTCCCATGCGATATCGATATCCTTTTTGCTTTCGTATTTGAACATTCCCAGGTGCGGATTACGCCCCATCAGAACAATTTCAAAAGCCGTGAAGGCACTTGGCAAAACTGGAGTCTGGGGCACGACGCTGATGGTTTTGGCCAATTCCTTGAACGACAAGTGCGCAATGTCATGACCATTGGTGAGTACTCGCCCCCTTTTAGGAGTCAACACATGGCACAGGGCTTTGATGATGGTCGACTTTCCCGATCCATTGGGACCGACTAAACCGACCATTTCGCCCGGGATAGCGGTAAAAGTCATGTTACGCACGACGTCTTTGCTTCCGTACGCAAGGGTTATGTTCTCCATCTCGAGGGTTAACATTAAAATAGCACCTTGGTCTTCTTTCGCAGAAGATACATGAAAAATGGAGCTCCGCACAAAGCAGTGATAATACCGATAGGGATTTCGGATGAACCAATGCTCCGGGACAAGATGTCTGCTCCTATCAGGAAAATCGCCCCGACCAGAGCTGATAAAGGCAACAGGAACCGGTAATCGGCGCCCCAAATCAACCTTACTGCATGAGGGATAATGATACCCACAAAACCTATGATACCCACGAACGACACGGCGGCGGCGGTTATGATCGTCGAAACGGTCAGAAGCATTAATTTCAATTTTTCAATATTGACGCCGAGTTGTTTCGCCTGGTCTTCGCCAAGTTGGATTATGTTCAGAGAACGGGCAAAAAGGAAGATGAAACCGCTACCCAGTAAGATCACCGGCAGGGCAATTTCAACATCTGTCCACTGCGCCGATGAAAAGCTGCCCATCATCCAGAAGACAATACCTCGGATCTTATCGCCGCTGATTGTGATGACGAAGTTCACTAACGCCATAAGTAACGACCCTACCGCCACACCGCCCAGAATAAGCGTGGTAACAGGAATCGAAGATCCTACTTTGGCGATGCTGTAAACCACCAATACCGTGAGGATAGCTCCCAGGGCTGCGAATACCGGGATAATGCTAAATGCTTCGTTATGGAATGTGATTGGTAGGATAAAACCGATTGCAGCTCCCAATGCCGCCCCTTGCGCCACACCAATAAGGTAAGGATCTGCCAATGGATTTCGGAACAGTCCTTGGTAAGTTGCGCCCGCGACTGATAAAGCTATACCCACCGCGCCAGCTAATACTACCCTCGGTAACCTGATCTGCGTGATGATCGTTTCCATCGGATCAGACCACGTATGATCAATGTTGACCAACGGCAACTTATCGAGGATTATGCCTAGAGTGGAACTGAAAGGGACGCTGACACTGCCGATGGTGGTAGCAAATGCTGCCAGGAGTAGTAAACCTAAAAATAACAAACCCATCGTCATAAAACGAGTATGCCACTTGACTGCCAGCAAAGGTGCAGCTTTTTTTGTTTTAAATTCGGTCAGCGTATCAGTTACCATTGTGTGTTTTCAGAGCAGGATGGCTTTTTCCATCCTGCTCCCATAACGTTTATTTCAACCCGAATTCAGGATGAATTACCTGAGCCATGGCGACTAGGCCGTCTGCCAGGCGGGGTCCCATTCTCTGTAAGATATTCCCGTCGATATCGAACACCTTGGTATTTTTTATTGCATTGATACTTTTTAGTTGGGGATTATTCAGCATTTGATCCCTGGCTGAACCGGAAGTTCCCATACTGCTGGTAATTATTATGTCAGGATTGGCAGCGACTAGATCTTCAATAGACATAGTTGGGTATCCAGTTGAATTCGGAGAAATGCTGACTCCGCCTGCCAGAACAATCAGTTGGTATTGTGGCGTGTCGGTCCCGACTGTCATCGATGGTGGATAAAGTACATATAGAACCTTCGGTCTCTGAGCGGTTGTGAGAGTTTGTGTTTTTGAGGTCACCGAATTGATCTTAGCCTGTAACGCGGCGACTTCTTCGGTTGCTTGTTTGAGGTGATCGGTGATCTTTCCGACAAGGATAATGGCATCCATTATGTCCTGCAAGTTACGGGGATCAAGCGTAAATATCGCCGTATTAGGAAGCAAGGTTTTCAGTTGGGGCACGACTTTAGCTACGTGAATATTTGAAGTCAGGATTAAATCAGGTTGAGCATTGATAACCAATTCAGTATTGACGTCGGAAAAGCCGCCCATCTTGGATTTGGTAGTTGCTGCCGCGGGATAATCACAATAAGTTGTGTCACCTATAATATTCGCATCTAAGCCAATCGAAAAAGCAATTTCAGTATTGCCAGGCGACAAGGAGACTATTTTTGTAGCTGGTTTGGTAAATATGAAAGATTGGCCTGTTTGATCCTTGACAGTCAGCGGGAATGTTACCGTGTAGTTGGTAGTTACGGGGGGCGTTGTTGTAGGAGTAGTTGTATTATCGACAGAATTTCCGCAGCCTGGCAACAATCCCAGGACCATTATTGAAGCTAACAGCAACGATACGGTTACCAGTTTCGGAATAGAACTTTTCCTTATTAAACTATTCATTAAAATCAATCCTTGATTTGTTAGTATGACTGGATTGCCGCTTCAAGATTGTTATCAACTTGTATTACACATGCGCCCACCTCCTTATCCGCGGAGAAGATACTTGACCGGAGCCGGGGTTCTGACTCTCCCAAGGAGATTGGGATTACAGCAGGCGGAACTGTACCGGACTTTCACCGGACTTGCACCCGTTCACCTGTTAAACCGGTTACTCTGGTTCGGAAAGAGTCAATTTATTCCTAAAAAAGAAACCTCCAGTCCCTTGCGGTTAGGAGGTTAGTGCTTACCAACGGCGCTCCTTATACCGCGGAGACCTAGTTACCTTAAGGCTGGGGTTCTGACTCTCCCAAGGAGATTGGGATTACAGCAGGCGGTACTGTGCCGGACTTTCACCGGACTTGCACCCGTAGCTTGTAAAACAAGCTGACTTAAGTTGGCTAATATCTAATTGATTATATAATACGGCAGTCGTTGGAACGTGTCAAGAACCTTGACTCTCGGAATATCGATCATTAGAAAATGCGAACTGCTTTATCCCCCACCCGCTTCATATCCAATGTAAGAATAGTCACCTTATTCATGTATTTCTTTGCCAGTTCGGCAGCATGTTCAACTTCCTGGTTGCTGGCAGGTCGCCAAGGGCATTCCGGCACAGGGAAATAAGCATCGATACGGAACGGAATATTTGGATCGATCGAACCAACGAACTTGGCCACCTTTTCGATCTCTTCGGCTTCGATGAGTTCGGGGATTAACACCACCTCGGCGTGGAGGTTCTTGCCCATTTTGGCAATCTCGGCGAAATGTTTGAGGGCTGGTTTGTTCGATCTCCCGGTGTACTTGCGGTAAATATCCTCGGATACAGCCTTGATGCTGAATATTACCTGGTCAACATCAGTCAAATCAGGCATGACGATTCCATTTGTTAGGAGAATGTTATAAGCATGCCATTTCTCATGCAGCTCTTTCGTCAGACGCGGAAATTCAGGATCTAACGCCGCCTCTGTTCCCATAAAGACGGCATATTTGATCTCCAAAGGCTTGAGGAGTTCTATTACCTTATTGTAGGATAAAAACTTATCTGGGGGAGTTGTGCGCTCTCTGGTCATGATTTCAGTTGTAGCATCGTCGTACAGGCTGAAATCGTATAGCTCCCAATTGGTATAGCAAGCCTGGCAATCGAGTGTGCACTTGGTCCAGATATGGATGTCGACCGATCCGTATGACGGTTCGTAAGCGATGTGATAGACCTTCAAATTTGTCCCTCCGGATTTTGTAACGGTCAAGTATACACTCGTTTACGGGTTAACGGCAAAAAATATTCGACCAAAAACGACATGAATCGCTTGACAGACAATAGTACACTAGTGCTATTATATGATAATCTATAAAGAGAAATAGGCTGGTATTTTATGCAACTAGGGCGTATTTGTTTACTGAAAACGGACTTCTAAAACTTCATCACAACCTAGTCGTTTCAGTCGTTTTTCATGCATTAGAGCTTGAAAGGAAGAGCTTCAGCGGATAATGTATAATAAATACAACTTTCGGTGAAAGAAACTACATTTAGGGAAACTACGATGACAGACGATATTTTGAGAGAAGCCAGCAACATTGCCCAGTGCCGTGAGTGCGCTTGGTATAAATCTTGCACTATCCCGATGCGTTTCACCGCCGAGGACATTAAAAGGCAAATGGAAGCTCAACAAGGAGTGACCTTCACCGCCCAGGATGATGCCAACATGCAAAACATGATCGGGAGTATGGCGCAGGCAGTCCAGAATTCAATGGTAGAGGCTTGTCCTGTATTTATTCAACGGCTGCGCGAAAGCCCGAAACTCGCCGAGCGCATCAAGCGCATCATGCAAAACTGGTCGGACGAGACAGCGTAGGGGTTAATCCGTCGCGTCTTTGTCTTCGAAATACGTTTTCTCGATGTAATCGGCGGCGTCTTTTACCGCTTGTTGGATTGGCTTCGATAATCCGGCAGTCACTATTTCTGGTATAGACTCAGGCTGGGTCGCGAGTATCGTGACGTTAACATGGGCGTTGTCCCGCAATTCCTGCAACAGGTTCAAGCTAGGTGCAAGGTGTAAAGAAAAGTCGTGGCTCTTGAGTTTCGGAACCTCATCGACCTTGACCAAGAAAATCTCACCTGGTTGTCGCCCGCAATCTAGTGCATCGACAATTACGATTTCCTTCGGGCGATCGGGTGAAATAATGAGGTCGAAAAGAATCTCTCTAACACCAGTACCAACATCCATGACCTCTGAAAAAGACGGAATCCGGCCGCGGCGGGAGAGTTCCTCCGCCACAGCCGGGCCGAATCCATCATCTCCGAAGAGCGGATTACCTACCCCAAGAATCAGGAGATCTTTTTTGTAGTAATCCGGAACGTATTCCATTTACTGGTTGGTCAATGTCTCGATGAGTTGCCCGTCCGCACTGACGATATCCACTTTGCAGGCCAATTGACCGTTCAGGTCATGACTGGCGCAGGACAAGCATGGATCGTACGCTCGGATGGTCATCTCCACTGTGTTAAGGATGCCCTGGTCGTATTTGCCATCCTTAATAAGAAGCTTGGCGGCCTGCTTGACCGACATGTTTATCGGCGCGTTGTTCTGGCAGGTGGCCACGATCAGGTTGGCGGCAGTCACCAAGCCTTTTTCATCGGTCGTGTAGTCGTGGATGAGGGTACCGCGCGGAGCCTCGGTGCAACCGACACCGCGTGCTGCCCTGGGTGTTGCTGCAACGCGGGTGTTAGGGGATGTGATATCCGGATCATTTAGCAGTTCGAGTGTTTTCTCGGCGTTATACTGGATCTCGATAAGGCGCGCCCAATGGAAAAGTAAGGTGGCCTGAACCGGCCGACCGAAAGTCGCCCGGAATTCCTCAAGTTCAGCCTGAGCCAGCGGAGTTGATATCTTGTCGGCAACGTTCATCCGAGCAAGGGTGTTGACCCTGTAAATGCCCTTGGGATTCTCCGGGTCCATGGAGAATCCGCCCCACTTCTTGTTGTATGGGAACTTGACGAACGACCAAGGCTCGACGTGCTCGGAAATGTAGTCGAGGTAATCTTTGGCTTCGAAGTCCTCGTACTTGCCGTCAGGATCCATCATGCGTAGTTTGCCGTCGTAGAGGTCCATGGCGCCATCGCTTCGTACGGTACCCAAGAAGCCGGTTTTGATTACCCCGATAGTCTTAACCGCTTCGATATAAGCGGGAAAAATGTTTTTCTTCGCGTATTCCATGGAGAATTTGGCCAGTTCAAGAGCTTCTTTTGCCATTGGTATAAGCTTCTGGCGTTCTGCTTCGGTCATTGGTTTGGAAAAACCCCCGGGAACTGCCGCCGCTGGGTGGATGGACTTACCGGCGATGATCTCAAGCATGTGGGCGCACATGTGACGGACCTTGACCACGTTGCGAGCTACGTCAGGAAGTTTCTGAGCGATACCGAAGACATTTCTGACGGCGTAGTCGGCGGCGGGCCCCATGACGAAGTCTCCCCCGCCCAGGAAATAGAAATGAAGGATGTGTTCTTCCATATAAGCGATGCTATTGCACAGTTCGCGCAGTTTGCGCCCTGCCGGAGGAGGCGTAACCCCGAAGACTGCATCGCAAGCCTTGGCGGAAGCCAGATGATGTGACCACGGGCAAACACCGCAGATACGGGTGGTAATTCGGGGCATTTCCTCGACCGGTCGCCCGATACAAAATCTTTCGAAGCCCCGGAGTTCCAGGACATTTACCTGGGTGTCGGCAACGTTACCGGCATCATCGAGTTGAATGGTTATTTTTGCCCCGCCTTCGATACGGGAGACAGGTTGAATTACGATTTCTTTCATTTTCTTTTCTCCTTAACCCAATTTAGCGGGTCGGCATCGGGCGTAGCCGCCCGGCGCCAATGAAGCGGTTAAAAGTCGCCATGCGGTCTTCGATCTGCTTCGGATCCAGTCCGACCGAGGATAGAGCGCCCATCATATCAACCATGGGATTCGCTCCAGCGCGTATCGGACCGAAACACCCCCGGCACGGCATGTAGGCCTTTATGCAACGGGGTGTCTTTTCGGAACCACCGCAGCCGGTGCGAGTGGCGGGACCGAGGCAAAGGATACCCTGTTCGTTCATGCAGCGCATGTTGTCATAACGTCCGGGAGTAAACTCTGGAGCCTGCAACGGCCGGCGGATTGCAACCTTTGCTTTCTTTTCCCTGACGGTAGGACAGTCATCACACACGCTGCGTTCCGGCAGGCTGAAACTCTTTCCCTGCAGCAATGCGGTCAAGGCACTGGCGATCCACTCTGGCGTAGGTGGACAGCCGGGAATGGAGACGTCTACTTTTATAACTTCGTTGACGGAATAGACCCGGTCGGTTAACGCCGGCAAGCCTTGACTCGGATTCGCTCCTGCTTCCGTACTAGCCGTCTTGCGATAGGCCATATCGAAAATGTCGGCGTTGTTGTACATGTTCCCTAAGGCCGGGACGCCGCCAAAATTCGCGCATGAACCCAAAGAAATGATGATCTTGCACTTTCGGCGCATTTCTTCAGCTAGTTCCTTGTTTTCCTGATTACGGATACTGCCGGTGACAATACCGACGTCGGCTTCGGGAATCTCCATGTGCTGTTTTTCGCCGGTTTGACCAAAAAGCTTGTGGTCCATAAGTACCGGCATGTGGACAAATTCGAGGCTAGGGAGCAAATCAAGTAGCGGCTCACCTATGTCCAGAATGGACACCTCGCAACCACCGCATACAGCGAACCATTCCTCCGCTACACGAACCATACCATTTCCTCCTTGCTTTTTTGATGATTTGTTAGTTATCAGAAGCCACTATGTTGAGGTATTCAGGACCAGCCGTCTGGTGAATAAGAAACACTTACCCTCTTCAGCCAGTGATCTCACCTCAAAACCAAGAGACCGATAATGTTCTTCCTGAGTTTGACATTCGGTTGAGTTTTCGTATTCTCTACCGTCCCACATGAATTTCTTGCCGTCGAAGAGGCGAGAGAGTTCCATCGTCCTCCTTACATTTTGTATGGGCTAGGACCCAGTTTCTTTAAATCGGCTACCATATCGGTCACTACCTGAGCAAAACGTGCTCCTTCGGAGGCCGATACCCATTCCAGGCGGTAACGTTCTTGTTCTAACCCGAAATCCTGCAACATTAACTTGATGGCTTCCGCCCTTGATTCGGCCCGCAGGTTGCCCTCTCGGTAATGACAATCCCCGGGATGGCACCCACACATTAATACCCCGTCAGCACCCTTTGTCAGCGCATCGATTACAAGGTTAGGATGCACCATTCCAGAGCACATAACCCGGATGATACGGACATTCGGCGGATACTGTATGCGTGATACGCCGGCTAAGTCGGCCGCAGCGTAGGAGCACCAATTGCAGGCAAAGCAGATGATAAGCGGTTGATAGCCGGCGTCACTCTGAATCTCGTTTTTGTCCATAGTCGTCATAGCGTTCATAGATTTTTCCTTATACCGGGGCAAGGACAGCCGATACAATATCGGATAATTCGTCAAGGTTGAAATTCCTGACCATAATCCCTTTCTTGGGGCATGTAGCCATGCAGACCCCGCAACCCTGACATTTGGCGGGATCGGATTCAACTGTCTTTTTAATGGTTCCATTCGCCATATACTCGATGAGGTTTATGGCTTTGAAAGGACAAGGCTCCACACAATAGGCGCATCCGTCACAGTTTTCATCCAGCACCTCAGAAACACAGGCTTCGAGTTGCCTCTGACCTTTGGAAAGAATTGCTGCCGCCTTTGCGGCTGCAGCGCCGGCTTGAGCGATTGATTCATCTGCCAACTTCGGACCATGAGCCAATCCGGCGAGGAAAACACCCTCGACAGGGGAATCGACCGGGCGCAACTTGATGTGGGCTTCCATCAAGAATCCATCCTCGGATTCAGGTAGTGTCAAGAGTCTGGTCAATTCCTGATCCTCGGAAGGCGCGACCCCAGTCGAAAGCACAAGCATATCGGCAGGGATATTCAATTTTGCATCAAGTATTGGGTCGAAAACCGTTACCCTCAGTTCATCGTTTGAGTTGGTGACCACCGGATTCTGACCCTGTTCGTAGCGCAAGAAGCGAACCCCAAGCTTACGGGCTCGGGTGTACTCAGCTTCATGCAAGCCGTAGGTGCGGATATCGCGATAAAGGACGAAGACCTCGGTCTCGGGTTGCCGTGCCTTCAATTTAATGGCGTTTTTAACAGCCTGTACGCAACATAGACGGCTACAATACGGATGATTTTCATCACGTGAACCGACGCATTGGATCATAACTACCGTTTTGGCATCGACCTTCTCGACTGACAGGCGCTCTTCCAACTCCAACTGGGTGATGACACGCCGGTCCTCCCCGTACAGGAACTGAGATGGCAGGTATTCTTTGGCGCCAGTGGCCACGATAACCGCCCCGGCTTTTATTTGATACTTCCGGTTTTCGGAAATGAAATCGATGACGAAATTGCCCGCTGCACCCTCGAATCCGATTACGTTTGATTCGAGATAAAGTTCGATGTTAGGGTGTATTTTGATCCGTTCGATCAGTTCATGAAGTTTGGCCTGCGGTTCCTGACCGGGCTCTCCGAATTTGACCCGTCTAAGATTGCCGCCAAGTTCACGCGATTTTTCCAATAAATACGTATTATATCCGGCATCGGCTAATGCTAGAGCTGCAGTCATCCCGGCTAAGCCGCCGCCGATAACAAGTCCGTTGTGGCTAACAGGCACTTGCCCGGGATGCAGCGGTTTGAGATGTGTTGCCTTGACAGCCGCCAAGCGGATAATATCTTTAGCTTTGGATGTTGCCTCTGCCGGTTGGTACATATGCACCCAGGAGCATTGGTTCCTAATGTTAGCCATCTCCAAGAGATACGGGTTGAGACCAGCTTCCCGTAGCGTGTCCTGAAATAGTGCCTCGTGGGTCCGCGGGGTACAAGCGGCAACGATAACACGGTTCAAGCCGTGTTCCAAAATGGCTTCTTTGATCTTCTCCCCGGCATCAGCCGCGCAAGCGAAGAGAGTGTCTGTAACAAAAACAACGTTGGGCAGAGTGCTGCAGTATTCAATTACTTCTGGAATATTGACTACGGAAGCAATGTTTTTACCGCAATGACACACGAAGACTCCGGTGCGCGGTTCACCGCCATACACCGACCTTTCGGAAGGGTAAGTGCGTTCCTTCAAGAGTTCGCCCTTTTTCTCGACAAGCAGAGCCAACACTCTTGACGCCGCTGCCCCGGCCTGGATGACCGTCTCAGGAATGTCCTTTGGCCCGCTGAAAGCGCCAACGGCGAAAATGCCTTCCTGGCTAGTGGCGACCGGGTCAAGGCCATCCGTCAGGCAGAACCCGTTGCCATCCAATCTAACGCCGAATTTATCTGCAACCGACTGTCCCGCCTTTGACGGCCGAAGTCCGCAGGACAGCATCGCCAGATCAAAGTTTTCTTCTGTTAAATTGCCCTGTTCGTCCTGGTAACGAATTATGATTTCTTTATTTGCCAGCAATTGTTTCAAAGATGAAGGTTGACATCTTATAAACCGGACCCCCGCCTTTTTTGCCCGTTCGTAATACGCTTCGAATCCTTTGCCGTAAGCCCGGATATCGATGTAAAAAATGGCGACATCTATCTCGGGATGGTGCTCTTTCAAGATCAATGCTTCTTTGGTGGCGTACATACAACAAACCGCTGAGCAGAAATCGGCTGAGGTCTCACGCGAACCAACGCATTGGATAAAGGCTACCTTGCGTGGCAATTCGCCATTGGAAGGCCGCATCACCTTGCCGGCAAAAGGTCCGGAAGCTGATAGGATTCGCTCGAACTGAAGGCTGGTCAGCACGTCCGGGTATCGGCCGAAACCGAGTTGGGGTTTTTCGGCAGCGTCGAATAGGTCATAGCCGGGCGTCAATACGACAGCTCCGACATTAAGTTCAATAGTCTCGTCTGCTTGATCAAGGAGGATGGCTCCGGCCTCGCAGAACTTCTCGCAGGCTTTGCAGCCCTTGCCTTTTTTGAAATAGATGCAATTGTCTTTATCGATAACCGGAACATTGGGTACCGCCTGAGCGTATAGGGTGTAGATCGCTTTTCGCTTGGTCAGACCCCCGTCAAAATCAGAGGTAGTCTTGGCAGGGCATTTTTCGATGCAAACATTACAGCCGGTGCATTTCGAGGTATCGACACAGCGAGCTTTCTTCAGCACTTTTACACGGAAATTGCCGGCTTCGCCCTCGTAGGCTATTACCCTGGAATTAGTGAGCAATTCGATGTTCAGGTGACGGTCGATAGCCACCAATCGTGGTGAAACGGTACACATGGCACAGTCGTTAGTGGGGAAGGTCTTGTCCAGTTGGACCATTTTGCCGCCAATAGCAGGCGCTTCGTCGACGAGGTAAACTTTAATACCGGCTTCGGCAAGGTCGAGCGCCGTCTGCATCCCGCCGACGCCACCGCCGACAACCAGCGCCGCGCCAACTTTAGTCTTATCCACTATGCTTCACCAGCAGGCTTTCAGTTTCAACGAAATGTTTATTCAGCATAAGCTCTTTTTCTGGAACACCGAGGGCAAGCGACAGAAGTTCTGTAAAATAAAATATTGGCATATCATAATTTCGACCCAGTTTGTTCAAATCATTCTGACGAATGTCGAGGTTGAGTTGGCAGAACGTGCATGGTACCGATACGGCTGTCGCTCCTGAATCCCGGGCATTATCCAGTATGTGGGATGTAAGCTTCAACACAGCGTCGGGCCGGGTCAGTGAAAGAGAGCCGCCGCAGCACTCAACTTTGTGCGACCAATCAACAGTTTTTATCCCAACGGCATTAAGGATCCTGTCCATGGTTATCGGATACTCCGGATTGTCTCTGAAAGCGGTTTCTTTGTGGGGGCGCACCAGCAGGCAACCGTAATAAGCTGCGACAGTAACATGAGACATATCGCGTTTAACCATACTTTTGAGTTTGGCGAGGTTTTGTTCGGAAGATAGAATTTCCAGCGGGTGGACTACCGAAACCGGATGCTCAAACTTATGGCCGATTATCTCCTCGATCTCCCGCTTCAAACGACGATCGCCTTGATCTTCGTATTGAGCAACCTTGAACCTGTTATAACAGGCGGTGCATGGCACGACCATATCATTGAAACCCGCTCTTTGTACCTCAGCCAGGTTTTTCAAAGGCAAAGTGTCGGCCAACATAACCGAGGTGTTATGGGCTAGTGTCGAGCCACAACACATCCAGTTTTTCAACTCTTCGGTTTCGATGCCGATTAACTTGAAAAGCCGGAGCAGTGATTGGGAATATTCCTTTCCTGAAGCCCGAAGCGAGCAACTATTGAAATAGGCGTACCTCAAGACCGTGCCAACTCCTGTTCCCTCTTAGCAACTTTCTTGAATAATTTCTTCATTTCACGCGAATTATGAAGGTGAGGCAGGATATCAAGCTTACCCTTTTTCAGCATGCGGATTCCCATACCGGCATCCCTGGCAATGTTGCCTGTTTTCAGGCTCAAAATTCCAGCCAGTCCGGTCTCATACACGGTGCCAAAATTCTTTACCATGAACAGGCCAATGTTATAGAACTCGGCAATCGCCGGTTCTTTAGGCATAATACCTTCTTTTATAGCAATATTGGATAATGCGTCCATCACTTTCAGGAGACCTGTCTCTTGTGGACAACGAGCGGTACAGGTGCCACAGGCAACACACAGCCAATACGTATTCGTATCAAGAACGATGTCTTTGAGCCCTAATCGAACGGCATGAATAAGTTGAGTCGGCGTCATATCCATGAATTCAGCAAGGGGGCAGCCACTAGTGCATTTGCGGCATTGGAAACACATGTTAACATCTACGCCGTGCAGGGACTTGATATCCGAGGCGAACTCGCTTATATGGCCGGGAATAAGGTCAAATTCCCTGAGGCTCGCTTTTTGCGTCATGTGTGTGTCAGCCTTAATTTGGAGTTTAACCGCCAAGGTCTAACATAGTATCTTAGGCCTAGTACCTGTGTCAACGGATAGCGGGAGGCAGATTAAGCAAGGGATAACGGTACTATATCTTTGGTACAATAGTATAGCAAACTCACTGATTTTGTCAAAAGAATCGAATTAATGATTTATGGATTTAATCATATAGCCCGAAGCTAACTGATACCCGAGGTCACGATAGTAATTGCGGGCTCCCACCCCTGACAAGATCGCAACAAAAGAAGCACCAAATTCCTCATGCGCGATCTCTTCGGCATGATAGAGCAATTGCCGCCCGAGACCCTGATGCTGAGCTGAAAGATTTCCTTTTGCCCCAATTTGGAGTTCCCGTCCATATACGTGAAGCTCCCGAACTAAAGCTACCCGATCGCCCAAGATCCTGAGGTTGTCAGGGGCTTGAGGTTGAATTCTCAAGCGTATGAGACCGTACAAAGTGTCATATTCATCCTCGTATGAAAGGAAAATCTCCTTACCTCCAGATGCGTCGTATTCCAACCGTCGCAGGGAGGGTTGTACCCCCGGGCGCATGGGGCGATGACCGTATTCTCGACATCTTATGCACCGGCAAGTGAAACCTTGCGCGTCAAGACGGTCCTTCAAGCCATCTCGCAATGAATTTTTCAGTCCGCCCGTAATGTATTCGGCGGGGATGTCTCTTAGAACCCTAGAGATCCGTACATAAGGCGGGACATTGATTTTCATTTCCGCGATCAATCCGACCATCACATCATCTTCGTATGGCTGGTACCGATTCTCACGCTGCCATAATTCCAATTCTGTGTTTTCGATTACCATTGTGGGATATATTTTTATGCCATCAGGTTGGAAATCTTGGTCGGAAAAAAGGCGTTGCGTCATTAATAGGTCATGCCCGGGATTTGAACCGGGCAAGCCCGGCATCCAGTGATAATGGACCTTTAATCCGGCTCGCCGCAATCTGGCCGAAGCTTCGATCACCGCCGAAACCCTATGTCCGCGATTTATCAGGCGGTATATCTCGTCGTCTAAGGTTTGTACTCCCAATTCAACCCGCGTCGTACCCCAGGTAATCATGCGATCGACTTCGCGCTCCCCGCACACGTCCGGTCTGGTTTCGATGCACAGTCCCACCACCCGGTTTAAGGCGCTTTCGTTGATCCGCTGAGCATCCTCGAGGGAAGTGCTGCCAACTCCGTTCAGGACATCGTAACAGGCTTTGATAAAACAGTTTTGGTATTCAATGGGAGTAGCAAGGAAGGTCCCTCCCATCACTATAAGTTCCACTTTATCGGTCGGATGCCCCATGTCCGACAGTATGCGGAGGCGCGCCTTAATCTGCTCCTCCGGATCATAATCGTACCTGACCGCGCGCATCACCGCTGGAGAATGAGGGGTGTAACTGCGGGGCGTTCCTGAAAAATCCGGGCAATAGACGCAATGCCCAGGACATGGAGAAGGCCGGCTCATTACTGCTACCGGGGTTACCCCAGAAATTGTCCGGGTAAACTTTTTCATTTATACTCCATTATACATTGGTCGCCACATCTCTTGAAGTGATTTATGTCAAATAATCAAATCCCTACCTTTGACCGAATTGCGCCCGGTTGGTACAACTTCAGGCACCATACCATCTTCAGGGCCGAACTCGAAGCATTAGCCCGGCGTTGGACAAGAGGCAAATTACTCAACATCGGCTGCGGCCACGGTGCCGATTTTTTACCGTTCAAGGACAACTTCGAATTAACGGGCATCGATATTTCTTCTGAGATGCTCAAATATGCCGAAAAATTCATGGACAAACACGGATTTTCAGCACTACTAAAACAAGCCGATATGCGGTCGCTCCCTTTCGCGGACATGTCTTTCGACTTTACCATCGTGGTAGCCAGTCTCCATCATCTCGAGGATAGGACCAGTCGTGAGAAAGCGCTCAAAGAGATATTTCGCATCTTAAAACCGGGCGGAGAAGCCTTCATCACCGTTTGGAACGCCTGGCAGCCCCGATTCATCTTCAGGAAGCGGGACACCTTAATTCCCTGGCGCTCAAAAGAGGGAAATATCAACCGTTTCTACCATCTTTATTCATACGATGAACTTGAGGGCGCACTGAGGTTAGCTGGCTTTGAAATACTTGATTCGTTCCCTGAATCAACTTATCGGTTCCCCCTAAAATATTTCTCCAAAAATATCTGCCTTCTTGTTAAGAAACCAATGAAAGATTTGTTTAGCAAACATCAAACTGATAACATTGACTCAAAAATATGCGACCGTAGCGAGCGCTTGGTAAAGGAGCGGTATTTATGCTGGTCAATATTACATGCCCGAAGTGCAATACTAGCGGTGGGTTTTCCATCACAGATGCCTATTATATTGGTCCTTACAAATGCTGGAAATGCCGCGCTGTGTTAAAGATAAACCTGGAGAATAACAGGCTGGTGAGCTGCGAAGCGATGGATGCTGCAGAACTGGCGCGCTTTGAACAAGAACAGGAAGCCAAACGCCGATCCCGCGGGCGATAAGATAATCAATGGAGTTCTTCCAAGGCGAAGTCCATCTGCCCGGAACCAACCATCCGAGCGTTGTTTCATTAGAAATTGATTGGTTGGGTAAACAAGCCACGGTGAGTCTTTCCAAACCTGAGGGGGGATTCTCCGAATGGCCCGGGCTTTTAGTACAGACAATCGGGGTGGAAGAGGCGGTCTTTAGAACTCGCGGTATTCCCCCCAGGTTCACCCACTGGTGGCATTTCTCCCGCAGCGGCAGCGATGACCTCTGGGGACTCATTATTGCCGCGCCTGATAATCACGGAGATTGGCAAACCTGCCCAGTGTTCCTGAGGAAAATACCTAAGGAGGCTTGAATGCCCGTTGTCGTTATCGAGATGCATGAGGGCCGAACCATCACCCAGAAGAAACAATTAGCTGAAGGCATCACCAACGAATTTGTTAAAATCGGCACCGCAGCCGAAAAAGTTACTATCATATTCCGTGATGTCGCCAAAACTAACTGGGCTTCCGGGGGCAAATTAAGCTCGGAATCAGCAGCCCGGCCGCTCTAAAGGCCAAATTTCAAATTGTTTCTAGATTGCTCGAATTTGGCGACGCATTCCTTCGAGTCGGCGTCATCCAGGGTCATGATAAGCGCATCCTCCCGGTTATCGGTGTAATAAGCTCGCCGCACGCCTTTGCCGACAAAACCATACTGCAAGTAGAGGCGTTGAGCCTCATAGTTGGAGACTCGGACTTCCAGGGTGACGATCTCGGCTTCAATTTTCACGGCAGCCCGTACAAGTTCAATTAAAAGCAGCTTACCGAATCCCCGCCGTCGAAAATCTTTTTTGACGGCCAAACTGATGATATGAGCCTCTCCGGCCATCATCCAAAAGCCTGCAAAACCGACAATCTTCTCTAGATGTTCCTGCCCTACTTTATGGGGCGTTAGCCACTCTACTACCTTATGGGCTAACCCAGTGTTGACTTCAAACTTGGTCTGGAGTTCTTCAGGTTTGTCCAGTACTTCGGCGACAACGATGTAATGAGCCAAATGGTTTTCTAATTCACGCTGGTAGTTCATCGGCGGCCACATGGTGGGAAAGGCCTCACGATCTATGGCGGTCACTTGAGGAACGTCTTCCTGGGTCATCGGACGTACGATATAATGCATCTCAAGCCTCTGTACTCTTTGGATCCATCGATCCGTCCTTGTATCTTTCCCGTTCACTAAAAAGGCAGCCGCAATACTGCTGCCGATAAAGATCCATAGGCTTGGTGATCCTCCGGCTATCTGAGTACCGTTTTCTCAGGTCCGCGTACTTAAACCCAACTTCGGAGGATCGTTCGATCTCTCGGGCAACCTCGATGATTTTGTCATGCTGCTGCTGCGGACTGATCAACAAACTGCTGGTAAATGCATCATAGCCATTTTGGCAGGCGTATTCAGCCACCGTTTGGAGACGAATTTGATAACAGATTGGACAACGGTCTGATTCGTGGCCGACGATCGCCCTGAAATAACGTTCCAGGTCGTAGCCAGGATGTATCTCCAAAGGAATATCTTCTTTATCAGTCAAAGTTGTAAGCGCTGCCAATCTACTCTGATGTTCGGTAAAAGGATGTATATTTGGGTTATACCAGAAAGCTGTCACCTGATAACCGCTGTCCCGCCAGTATTTGAGAGTGTAAGCCGAGCAATGAACACAACAGCAGTGGACTAAGAGTTTACTCATTGTCTTTTGAATCTGTTGATGTGATGTTGCGAAAACGACTGAAACGACTCCTCGAGTTCAAAAGAGTTACATATCAATCGAGCCAGATCCAACAAATCAGTTTTTCGCAAAAACTTCAATCCTATTGAATGAGGTGGAAAATTGTGAGCCTTATTATAGCACGCCTGTTCATTTATTTTGTTAAGCGTTTCGTGTCGTTTTTGCCAATATATTTTTACGACAAAAGCAATGTTATTAAGGCTAGCGGCATTATAGCAACGAACCCTGGGGTGGAGGTTCGATATCGGCGGCTAGCCGGGATTTGGGATATTTTAGCCCGAGATGCTCGTAAGCCCGGCGGGTAGCGACACGACCTCTCGGAGTACGCTCCAAGAATCCAAGCTGCATCAGATACGGCTCATAGATATCCATTATGGTGTCGGTATCTTCAGAAATAGCCGCAGCTAACGTCTCCAGGCCGACCGGCCCTCCCGAGAATTTCTCGATGATGGCTCTGAGCAGTTGGTGGTCAATATTGTCTAATCCCACCGCGTCAATTTCCAGACGGCCAAGAGCTGTTTGGGCGATCCCACAATCGATCACGCCCCGACCGCGAACCTGGGCATAATCGCGAACACGCTTCAGCAGGCGGTTGGCAACCCGCGGCGTACCCCGGGCGCGGCAGGCTATTTCTCTTAGTCCGGCCTGATCGGCCTGCACCCCAAGGATTTCCGCTGAGCGCCGAAGAATGGCTTCGATGTCGGCATCTGTGTAAAAGTCCAGGCGGTAAATGGAGCCGAAACGGTCGCGCAACGGGGAAGACAGCATCGCGTACCTGGTGGTCGCCCCTATCAAAGTGAATGGAGGAAGTTTCAGCCGGAGGCTTTTGGCGCCGGGACCTTTCCCGATAACAATATCCAGAGCAAAATCTTCCATCGCCGGATAAAGGATCTCCTCGACCGTCCGGCCGAGGCGGTGAATCTCGTCGATGAAAAGAACATCATGCGGCTGCAGTCCAGTCAGTATCGCGGCAAGATCTCCAGGCCGTTCGATAGCCGGACCTGAAGTGATCCGGATATTGACTTCCATACCGTGAGCGATGATATACGCGAGCGTTGTCTTACCTAAACCCGGTGGACCATAAAGGAGAACATGGTCGAGGGCTTCTTTGCGGGCCCGGGCTGCCATCATCGTCACCGCCAGGTTGTCTTTGATCTTGGCCTGGCCGATGAAATCGTCGAGCGACCTCGGACGAAGACTCGTATCAAGCTTGGTATCGTCAGGAACTGATTGACTGGAAATTATACGTTCGGCCATAAATTGTGCAGATTATAACACAGTCAACGGATACATTGGTTCCAAAGAAAATAACAAGCAAACCTTACGAAGGGACTAACTCTTCCTTGTTACAGCGATCAATAAAATGATCAGGAGTACCCCGGCCCCGCCAATCACAAATATCATCGTAGAATTGGAACTACCCCCGGAGCTTGAGGTCTCTGACGTTGACGTCTGGGTTGACGCGGTGGTTGTAAGATTGGTTGTAGTCGTGACGGGTGACGTAGTTGTCGCCGGTGGGGTAGTCGTAACAGTAGCGCTACCCCCGATCAACGCGTAAGTCGTGAAACTTGAGATAGTAGTTGAGACGGTGTTGAAGGACGTATTGAGGTCAGAGGCGAGCCTTACCCACGACGATCCATTCCACTGAGCGATATAAAGGCTCGATTCAGAGACATTCGGAGGCAATTCAGTATCGGAGTAACCAAATGTCAGCCCGACCGTCGGATTAAAAGTAGCCCCCGGGGTACCGATCTCATAGGCTATGACCGATTTTTGCTGAGCAGGCAGGGAGGTCGGTGAAGGCACAAGTATCGCCGAGATAAACTCTTGATTTTTCCCGGCGGCATTATGGATAATCGTTCCCAAGGGAATCTTTATACTCATTTTCCCATCGAGTGTCTGTAGGTCCCCACTGGAAATCGACTGACCGTTTTTGTTCATCATCGGCTGAGTGCCGACTAGATTCACACCATGCATAAGGTAACTGCCATCGGCCGCCGTCTGCGCCGCGATCGATAACGGGAGAGACGATAACATTGCTACAAAAATCAACGAAACTGTGCCAATTGACAACATCAGCTTTTGGTTCGGTCTTTTAGTCATTATGGCTCTCCTCAGTTTGGTTTATCATACACCCCGGAAATAGCGGATACAATATTGTTATGTAATATGCTCCCTACCAATCCGTAGAACTAATATTTTCGTGTGTATACGAAAAGAGGGAGCCTCCAAGGAGACTCCCTCTTTTTTGCTAACTGTTTATCTCTTAGATCGCCGGCTGTTCCAATTGTACCATCTTGGCGGCCTCCAGTTCGGCGTTTTTATCGGCAGTGGCGTCCCGGCAGGACTGACATTGAGCCGGGATAAGCTTACCGATAATGACATTCTCCTTGAGTCCGGAGAGGACGTCTTTCTTGCCGTGGATGGCGGCGTCGGTAAGAACGCGGGTCGTCTCCTGGAAGGAGGCTGCAGCCAGCCATGATTCGGTCGACAACGAAGCCCTGGTGATACCCATGAGGACGGTGTGGGCTGTGGCAGGTTCGCCGCCTTCAGCCAAAATGTTGGCGTTGATGTCCTCGTAACGGAACTTGTCAACCAGTTCACCCGGGACCAGATCGGTATCACCGGAGGAATCGATCCTAACCCGGTTCATCATCTGGCGAACGATAACCTCGATGTGCTTGTCATTGATATGAACGCCTTGGGAGAAGTAAACCTTCTGAACTTCTTCAACGAGATACCGCTGAACGGCCTCACGGCCAAGCACCGCCAGGATATCCTGCGGATTGACCGAGCCGTCGGTAAGGCGCTGGCCGGCTTTGACAGCTTCCCCATCTTTAACCGCGATATGGGAGGCCGCCGGTACGAGATACTCGCGTTGGTCGATGTCTTCATATTTGATCACAAGGCGTGTACCTTCGACGCTGACCCGGCCGCCAACGCGGGCAGCCAAGACGGATTCGCCGGTGGTCAGGTGGGCAGACTTCTTGGCGGCTTCCGGTGCGGTGGCAAGAACTGCACCCATATCAACCGGCTGGCCTTCGGTTACTTCGAGTTTCCAACCTTCGGGCAAATCATATTCATCCTGGTAAGTCTCACGCGAGATAACCTGTACACTTCGGCCGGCATCCGACTCCATTACCTGGACCGTGCCATCGATCTCGGAAATGATAGCCTGAGCTTTGGGAGGCCGGGCTTCGAAAAGTTCCTCGACGCGAGGCAGACCGGTGGTGATATCCGTACCGACGACGCCACCTGTGTGGAAGGTCCGCAGGGTCAACTGCGTGCCGGGTTCGCCGATACTCTGGGCAGCGACGATACCTACAGCGGTATAGGGTTCGACGGTGTGACCGCGGCCGAGGTCGCGCCAATAGCACTTGGTGCAGACACCGCGGCGTGAGCCGCAGGATAAAGGCGAGCGGACATAGACCGCAGTGACGCCGGCGGCGGCGATCTCTTTAGCCTTTTTATCATCGATCTCACCGTTTCGTTCAACCAGGATCTCACCGGTCTGGGGATTGGCAACCGGCTGAGCGGCCAACCTGCCCGAAATCCGCTCGGCCAGAGGAGGAAGAATTCCTTTCTCTTTTGGTTCCTCAATCCATAGACCATCGGTGGTGCCGCAATCATCCTCGAAGACGATAAGGTCCTGGGTAACGTCGATGAGGCGGCGGGTCAGGTAGCCGGAACCGGAGGTCCGAAGAGCTGTGTCGGCGAGACCCTTGCGCGCGCCATGGGTGGAAATGAAGTATTCGATGGCGGATAAGCCTTCGCGCAAGGATGCCTTGATCGGGAAGTCGATGATACGGCCGGAGGGGTTAGTCATAAGGCCGCGCATACCTGCCATCTGCCGGATCTGGGAAATGTTACCCTTTGCGCCCGAAGTAGCCATCATGTAGACGTTGCCGTAGGTATCAAGGCCCTTGGAGATGGCGTCGGTAATCTGTTCAGTGGCGCGCATCCAGATCTCGATAACGCCAGCGTACCGTTCATCGTCGGTGATAAGACCCTGAGAGTATTGCTGTTCGATGACCGCAGTTTCAGATTCCGCAGTGGCAACGATGTTCGACTTTGCGGCTGGTACGGCAATGTCGCCCATAGCGATAGTAATACCGGACCGGGTCGCAAAGCGGAAACCAAGTTGTTTGACCTGATCAAGCGACTTAGCCATTATTTCATCACTGGTAATCCGCTTATATTCGCCGATAAGCCGGCGGATAGTTGACTTGTCAACCGGTTTGTTGAAGAAGGGCAGACCGGGTGGTAACGCCTCGTTGAAAATGATCCGGCCGGCACTGGTCTTTAGTTTCTCGCCTTCAGGAGTCCTGACTTCTATTTCAGCCCGAAGCTCGATAATACCGAGATCGAAATATCTCTTGACTTCTTCGAAGCTGCCGAAGTGCTTGCCCTCGCCCTTGAGGCCGGGGCGGATAGTGGTCAAGTAGAAACAACCAAATACCATATCAAGGCTGGGCGTAACCACCGGATCACCGGAGGACGGCAGAAGCATGTTATGAATGGAGAGCATCGCCTCCCGGGCTTCCTTGACCGCAGCCTTGGACAGAGGCAGATGGACAGCCATCTGGTCGCCATCGAAGTCCGCGTTGAAAGCGGAACAGACGAGAGGGTGGATCTGCAGCGCCGAGCCATCAATCAAAACCGGCTCAAAAGCCTGGATCGATAAACGGTGCAGTGTCGGGGCGCGGTTGAGCATCACCGGCCTGTCTTTGACTACGTCCTCAAGGATGTCGTAGACCTCAGGTCGGGCACGCTCCACCAATCGGCGGGCGCTCTTAATATTAGGCGCCAAACCGTCAGTCACCAGGCGATGCATGACGAATGGTTTAAAAAGTTCGAGGGCCATACGGCGAGGTAAACCGCACTGATGGAGTTGGAGGCTGGGGCCGACCACGATGACCGAACGGCCGGAATAGTCGACGCGCTTACCCAGCAGGTTCTGGCGGAAGCGGCCCTGCTTGCCGCGAAGCAGATCGGAAATAGACTTGGCCTTGTGGTCGCCGGACACGGCGACGGAGCGGCCGCGGCGCCCGTTATCAATCAGGGAGTCGACAGCCTCTTGGAGCATACGCTTTTCATTGCGAATGATGATCTCCGGAGCGCCGATCTCGAGAAGGTGCTGCAGGCGGTTGTTGCGGTTGATGACGCGGCGATAGAGGTCGTTAAGATCCGAAGTGGCAAAACGTCCGCCGTCGAGCTGCACCATCGGGCGCAGATCCGGAGGCAACACCGGCAGAACGGTCAGAACCATCCATTCAGGTTTGTTGCCGCTACGGCGGAAAGCCTCGACCAGTTGAAGCTGCTTGGATGCCTTCTTGCGCCTCTGACCGGAAGAAGAGCGGGTTTCCTGGATGAGGTGATTTCGCATTTCGCCCAGGTCGATGGCGCGTAAAAGGTCGAGAATCGCCTCAGCGCCCATCTTCGCATCGAAGATATCCGGGTACCGAGTCTTCAAATCATAATACTGGCTTTCAGTCAACAGGTTGCCGGTGCGCAAACCAGCCAGTTGTTCGACGATGCTGACCGTCTCTTCTTCGCTTTCGTCGCGTTCGGCTTCGAAGTCGCGGCGCAGGTTGTTGATCTCCTGGACGTCGGCGCCGGCGGATTCCATCTCGGAAGCCTTGGCTTCGATCTCGCTCTGGCGCTCATCCATCTCAAGGCGCCGTCCTTTTTCAAGATCGCCTATAGCGGTTTGGCGGGCAGCTTCGTTGACCGAGGTGATAACGTAGTGGGAAAAGTAGACAATGCGCTCGAGGCTGCGGGTAGACAGATCAAGCAGCAGTCCAACCCGAGAGGGTATGCCTCGGGTAAACCAGATATGGCCGACCGGGCAGGCAAGCTCAATGTGGCCCATGCGCTCGCGACGTACTTTGGCCCGGGCAACTTCGACACCGCATTTATCGCAGATGATACCCTTGTAGCGGATGCGCTTGTATTTACCGCAAGAGCATTCGAAGTCTTTAGTAGGTCCGAAAATGCGCTCGCAGAATAGGCCGTCGCGTTCCGGCTTAAGAGTCCGATAGTTGATCGTCTCTGGTTTGGTGACCTCACCATACGACCAACTCCGGATCTGCTCCGGAGAGGCTAGCGAGATCCGAATGGCGTCAAAATCAATGACTTCATTCATATTAGTTATCGGTATCCTCTTCTTCAGTTTCTTCTTCTCCGGAGTCATCAACTTCGACGAGTTGAGAAGTCAATTCCCCGGCTAAGGTAGCCAGTTCCGATTCTTCTTCCCGGGTTCCGACTTCCGGCAGCCGTTCGGCTGAAAGCACTTTTTCTTCTTCATTGATGACTTCAACCGCCAGGCCAAGGCTTTGCAGTTCTTTGACCAAAACCTTAAAGGATTCCGGAACACCGGGTTGAGAAACATCCTCGCCCTTGACGATGGATTCATAAGCCTTGGCGCGGCCGGTCACGTCGTCCGACTTGATGGTCAACATCTCCTGGAGGTTGTAGGCAGCACCATACGACTCTAAAGTCCAGACTTCCATTTCGCCGAAGCGCTGACCACCGAATTGGGCTTTACCGCCGAGAGGTTGCTGGCTGATCAGGGAGTATGGGCCAGTGGCGCGGGCGTGCACCTTATCCTCGACCAAGTGGATGAGTTTAAGGATGTACATATTGCCAACGGTAATAGGCTGATCGAACAACTCGCCTGTCTTGCCGTCACGGAGGATCATCTTTCCAGCAACGGGCGACGGTATATTGTTTTCCCGAGACAACTTGAACACTCGCGCGTCGAGTTCGGAAACAGCAATCGTCCTCGCGTCATCTGCGCCTTGTTCTTCAAGCCACAGCCTGAGACAAGTCTCCCTGCCGAAGCCCGGATGGTTGTCGTCGAACGCCCTTGTGCCATCATAACCGCGTTTATTAAGCCAGGCAGCTGCGGCAGAAGCCACTGCTTTGGGGTCTTTAAGTTCATAGTCCAATTTGATCAGACCAGCGACCTGGGCGATGTAGGCTCTGGCCAGATCGTCTTCGATGGCGACATCGGTAGCGCCGTCAAAGACCGGGGTGCGGACCCGGAAACCTAGTAGATGCCCGGCCCAGCCGAGGTGGAGTTCCAATATTTGGCCAAGGTTCATGCGGGATGGAACTCCGATGGGGTTCAAGACCACGTCGACCGGGGTGCCGTCGGGCAGGAAAGGCATGTCCTCGGCCGGGGCAACGATTGAAATGACACCCTTGTTGCCGTGGCGTCCGGCCAGCTTGTCGCCGACCGAAATCTTGCGTTTCTGGGCGACCCAAACCTGGACCCACTTGTTGACCCTAGCCGGTAGGTCATCGCCACCATCGCGAGTGAAGACTTTTACCGCGATGACCTTGCCCCATTCTCCGTGAGGCATGCGGAGCGAGGTATCTTTGACCTCGCGGGCTTTTTCGCCGAATATCGCCCTGAGCAGTTTCTCTTCAGCAGAAAGTTCGGTTTCTCCCTTGGGGGTGATTTTCCCTACAAGGATGTCGTCTGGTCCGACCTCGGCGCCAACCCGGATGATGCCCTCTTCGTCGAGTTCACGGAGAGATTCTTCGCCGACGTTGGGTATATCACGGGTGATTTCCTCGAGACCCAGCTTGGTGTCGCGGGCCTCCACCTCGTGCTTGGAGATATGTATCGATGTAAACCTGTCGGCTTTTACCAGGCGGTCGGAAATGATGATGGCATCTTCGTAGTTGTAGCCGTGCCAGCTCATGAAGGCACAGATGACATTCTGCCCGAGGGCCAACTCACCGTTCTCGGTGGCTGAGGAATCAGCCAGCACCTGCCCGGCTTTGACCGCGTCACCCACCGAAACTACCGGGCGCTGATTGATGCAGGTACCCTGGTTGGTGCGCATGAATTTGATCAGTTTATAGCTGTCTTCGGTTTTACCATCAGTTTTGATGACGATCTTTTCCGAAGTGACCGATTTAACCGTGCCTGAGGTACGGGCAAAAATGACATGACCCGAATATCGCACAGCCTCCATTTCCATACCGGTAGCCACCAGCGGGGCTTCCGGCCGGAGCAAGGGGACCGCCTGGCGTTGCATGTTGGCGCCCATGAGAGCGCGGTTGGCATCATCGTGCTCCAGGAACGGTATCAGGGAAGCAGCCACAGAAAAGATCTGCCGCGGCGAAACGTC
Source organism: Dehalogenimonas etheniformans (assembly GCF_014672715.2). NCBI lineage: Bacteria > Bacillati > Chloroflexota > Dehalococcoidia > Dehalococcoidales > Dehalococcoidaceae > Dehalogenimonas > Dehalogenimonas etheniformans. The sequence goes on from NZ_CP058566.2 coordinate 946,484, forward strand.
CATGTAATCGATCTTGATCGGCGGCTCATATAAATATTGCTCGCCGAACCGGGACTCGATGCGCTCGTCGATGAAACGGCCCCGGGAGTCAAGCCTGGCGGTAGCCTGAGCGACGACATATTTGTCCTCTTCATCGGCTGAGAGGTAAGGGACTTCGTCGGAGACAAAAGGCTCAACCATGACCAGGTGTTCAGGCAATTTGGCAATCTTAGAAAAGGACTTGTCGTCGACGATATGTCCGGCCGATAGAATACTATTGCCGGTCTCGTCCTTCACATCTTCCCGAATCGCCAGACCTATCAATCGGGAATCATGATTCAAGAGTTCTTTCAGAACTTTGCGATAAGGCGTTTCGATGAACCCATAGCGATTGACGCGGCTGTAGGACGCCAGCGAACCGATAAGGCCAATGTTCGGGCCTTCAGGGGTTTCGATGGGGCAGATACGGCCGTAGTGGGAATAGTGCACATCACGAACGTCGAACCCAGCCCGCTCGCGCGACAAACCGCCGGGGCCCATGGCGGACAAACGCCGCTTGTGAGTCAGCTCGGCAAGAGGATTCGTCTGGTCCATGAATTGCGACAACTGGGAGCCGCCGAAAAACTCGCGGACGGCAGCGACAACGGGCCGGATATTGACCAGACCGCTGGGCGTCACCTGATCAAGGGCGACTATGCTCATGCGTTCCTTGGCGACTCGCTCCAAACGAAGCAAACCGATGCGGAACTGATTCTGAATCAGTTCTCCGACCGTTCTGATGCGCCGGTTGCCAAGATGATCGATATCATCAGCATGTTCAATACCGTTGTTGATGCGGATGATCTGTTTGATGATAGCAACTATATCCTCGCGGGTAAGCGCGCGGTTCTCTTCCGAGACCTTGCCTTCCAGATTGAGTCGGCGGTTGACCTTGTATCGGCCGACCATGCCCAGGTCGTAGTGGTCCGGGCTGAAGAACATGTCGTTCACCAGACGGGAGGCGTTCTCCACGTTGGCCGGATCACCGGGGCGAAGACGGCCGTAAATATCGATCAAAGCACCATTAGTGTCGCGGATCAGGGGGTCCTTGTCGATCGAGGACTGGGTGTACAGGTGCTCCATCGAAGTATCGACATCGCTGAATAAATTGATCAGTTCCTGATCGGAGCTGTAACCGATGGCCCTAAGAAAACTGGTGACCGGGATTTTGCGCCGGCCGTCGATTTTAACCGAGACGACATCACGGTTGGATGTTTCAAATTCCAACCACGCGCCGCGGCTGGGAATAAGGGAGGTATGGCATAGCGGGCGTCCGGTAGCTGTGTCTTCCTGGACGGTAAAATAGACACCGGGAGAACGCAAAAGCTGGCTTACGACGACCCGTTCCGTACCGCTGGTGATAAAGGTGCCGTTGCGGGTCATCAGCGGCAGGTCGCCGAAGAAAAGTTCAAATGGTTCTTTAATTTCGCCGGTGGCTTTGATAATAAGCCTTGCTTTCACATATAGCGGCACCGAATAATTTTGGTCCCTTTGCTGGCATTCTTCCTCGGAAAGACGCGGTTCCCGGAACTCGTAACCGATGAATTCGAGCTCCATACGGTTGCCGTTGAAGTCTTTAACCGGCGAGATTTCTTCTATCAGTTCCTTTAGGGCATCCTCCATAAACCAGCGGAACGATGCCAATTGAATGTCGATCAGATTAGGAACATCGACGACCTCGGGGATTTTGGAATAGGATTTGCGGGCTGCGGCCGCCGACAGTTCGCCGGTAGCGGCTAATGTTGAGACCATGTTTACTCCTTATACCAGTAGTAAAGTAAAGGAATTGGGCAGACTAGTGCCTGGGAAATGTGGAGCCTGAAAAGACCTTTATATAATGAAAATGGTTCAGAGGCATAATTAACAACCACTCAGTATATACTAACAATCGAGGACTGTCAACATTGTTTAGACCTGTGATTTTGTGGTGAAATCTGCAAGGTGATCAGGGGTAGCAGTCGATTGACGTGTACTATCGCCTTTGCTACTATTGAGCAACTTAAAACGTAACTATTGAGGGGGATTCCGATCCCCTTTTTAATTTAGAAAAATTGTGACACAACTCGAAAAGGAACTTTCGGCCTATAAGCCGGCTCGCCCGATGGCATTGACCATCGGAGTCTTTGACGGCGTTCACCTCGGGCACCTGGCACTCATAACCGAAACGCTACGGCAGGCTAAGGAAAACCATCTTCTTTCGGGGGTTGTTACATTCGCCGGGCATCCACGTCTGGTCCTGGGCAAACACAAAGACCTTTCCCATCTCACCAGCCTCAGTCAACGCGTTCGGCTCATCAAAGAAACCGGCATTGATACGGTCGTTGTCCTTTCTTTCACAAAAGAATTGGCATCTGTTTCTGCAGAGGAATTCCTGTCTTCTCTGGTTAAGTACCTGAAACTGAACAGACTGGTGATCGGACCGGACTTTGCCCTGGGCAAGGGCCGCGAAGGAAATATTGAATCAATCAAAACTATCGGTTCAAAACTCGGGTTCAATGTCACTGTGGTACCGGCCTTGCAGAAAAACGGGCATAAAGTGTCAAGCACACTCATCCGTAAAGCCATGTCCGAGAGTAATATGGCCAAGGTTCATGACTTTTTGGGGAGATATTTCAGCCTCGAAGGTCTGGTGGTGAAAGGGGAGGGACGCGGCGCGACCATTGGCATCCCGACTGCCAACATAAAAGTCCCCAGCGATCAGGCATTACCCGCGGACGGGGTATATGCGACTATCGCAGTTTTAGATGGAAAATCCATGCCCTCCATCACCAACATCGGAACAAGACCGACGTTCGGCGAGGGGCATCGGACAATCGAGACCCATCTTTTTAATTTCACCGGTGACCTTTACGGCCGTTCTCTTGAAATTGCTATAATAGAGCAGATCCGACCTGAAAAAAGATTCGTTGACGCCAAAGAGTTACTGTCCCAGATTAACCGCGACATTGAAAAAGCAAAAGAGTTATTGAATAAGACGGGTTGCATCGATGCCTGAACTAGACTTCATTTTGAAAAGAGCAGTAAGCGAGATTATCGACGAACAGGACCTGCGCAAGTTGCTCGATACCAGTAGAACATTGCGACTTAAGGAAGGCTTCGATCCCAGCTCCGCCGACATCCACCTCGGCCATATGGTCGGACTCCGCAAGTTGAGGCAGTTGCAGGAACTTGGGCACCAGGTGGTCCTCATTGTCGGCGACTGGACGGCGCAGATCGGAGATCCGACGGGGGCTTCGGTCACGCGCCCGATGCTGACCGCCGAGCAAGTCAAAGCTAACGCCGAGACGTACATGCAACAATTTTTCAAGATAGTCGATCGCTCAAAAACCGAGGTGCGCTGGCAGAGCGAGTGGTTCGGCAAATTCACATTAGCCGATGTCATCAAATTGACCAGTCGGTTCACTATCGCCCAGATGTTAGCCCGTGAAGATTTCAAGAAACGTTTTGAATCCAATCGTCCCATTACCATTACTGAGTTTTTGTACCCACTACTCCAGGCTTATGACTCGGTCATGGTTAAGGCTGATGTCGAGTTCGGCGGCAACGACCAAAAATTCAACCTTCTCGTCGGACGGGAACTTCAATCTATGATCGGCCAACCATCCCAGCAGGTTTTCCTGACGCCGATCCTTACCGGCACCGACGGCACCAAAAAGATGTCCAAAAGCCTGGGAAATTACATAGGAGTGGCCGAATCTCCGGAGAACATTTTCGGTAAGGTCATGTCCATCGGCGACGACCTTATAATTCAATATTTCGACCTCCTGACCGATGTCACCGACGAAGAACTGCGCCACTTCGAGCGGGATATGGACGGTGGCCGGACAAATCCGATGCTACTTAAAAAACGGTTAGCCAGAGAGATCATCAAACAACTTTATAGTGAGTCCGACGCTGAAGAAGCTGATCTCGCTTTCGAAAAAGTTCACCAGCGCAGAGAAATGCCCGAAGAAATCAATGAATGCCGGGTCTCTTTCGAAGCTATGAAATCTGGAGATTGCGGTGATATAGATTTACCGTGCCTGATGGTGGCTACCGGACTAGCATCCAGTAAAGGTGAGGCCAAACGGCTTATCCAGCAGGGCGGTGTCTCCCTCGAAGGCGAAAAAGTCACTTCTGAAAAGGCTCAACTTAAGAGCGGTTGTGTTTTAAAAGCAGGTAAACGCCGCTTCGCCCGGATTATCAATTCAGATGTTGTCAGCGCCTCATAGTTTTATAATTTGAAGGAGAGATTGATGCAGAACCTACGTATTCCCGGTCCAACTCCTTGCCCTCCCGAAGTCCTGGCCGCAATGGGGCGGCAGATGATCAATCACCGCGGCAGCGAGTTCGCCGAGATCATCAAGGACGTCACCGTCAAGATGAAGCAGGTCTTCCAGACAAAGAACGACCTGATGCTGTTGACGGGCTCCGGCACCGCAGGTCTTGAGGCGGCGGTGGTCAATGTGCTTTCCCCCGGCGATACCGTACTAGGGGTGGCGATTGGTGTTTTCGGCGAGCGGTTCGCTAAGATTGCCCAGACATTCGGAGCAAATGTCATCCCTTTGAATTTCGAACACGGTAAAGCTGCCGATCCGGCTTTAATTAAACGGGCCCTTGACGCCAACTCACAAGTCAAAGCGGTGTTGGTTACTCACAACGAGACCTCCACTGGCGTGACTAACGACCTGGCAGCGATAAGCAAGGTGGTCAAGGGTGCCGGGAAACTACTGATGGTTGACTGCATATCATCTTTGGGTTCTCTCAATGTTCCGGTCGATGAATGGGGTATCGACGTTGCTATCTCAGGTTCGCAAAAAGGCTGGATGGTGCCCCCTGGGATGGCTATGGTAGCTGTATCCGAAGCCGGCTGGCAAGCGTATGCTCAGGCCAAGATGCCTCGCTTCTATTTTGACCTTGGCAAAGCGAAATCAGGACTTGAAAAAGGGCAGACTCCCTGGACCCCCAATGTCTCGGTAGTTTTCGCTTTCCAGGTCGCCCTGAATATGATGCTCAAGGAAGGCATCAACAATATCTTCGCCAGACACGGGAGAATCGGCAAGTTCACGCGCGAAGGAGTTAAATCTCTGGGACTTACACTCCTGGCCGATGAAAAACACGCCTCCAATACCGTTACATCGGTGGTCGGCGACCATGGCTTGGATGCGAAGAAACTCAACAAGATCATGAAGGAAGAATTTGATATCGTACTTGCCGGTGGCCAGGGCCCTCTGGAAGGTAAGATTTTCCGTATCGGGCATTTGGGAATGGTCAACGAAAAAGATATTCAGGCTGTCCTTGATGGCCTCAAGGTCGCTTTGCCCAAGGCCGGTTTTGTTAAATAAGGAGAATACCTGTGACGATGAAGAAGGTTTTAGTTGCGGATGCGTTGTCGGCAACCGGTGTTGAACGCCTGAAGGCTATCGCCGAAGTCGATGTAAAAACCGGTCTCAAACCTGAAGAGCTGGTCGCTATCGTTGGGAACTACGACGCGTTGCTTGTGAGGTCTCAGACCCAGGTGACCGCTGACGTTATCAAAGCGGGCAAAAAGCTGCAAGTCATCGGCCGCGCCGGAGTTGGTGTTGATAATATCGACATAAAAGCCGCCACCGAGGCCGGAATCATTGTCGTTAACGCACCAACCGGGAACACTATTTCCGCCGCTGAGCATACCATGGCGCTTATGCTTTCCATGGCCCGTCACATCCCACGAGCAAACTCCTGCCTCAAGGGCGGAGTGTGGGAGCGTGGCAAATTCCTGGGCACCGAACTAAGAGGCAAGACCCTGGGCATCATCGGTCTGGGCAATATCGGCTCAGAGGTGGCTAAGCGAGCCCGGGCTTTTGAAATGAAAGTTATCGGATATGATCCATTCGTTTCAGCTGAACGGGCTAAGAACATGCAGATTGAACTGGCCTCCCTCGAACGAATTTACAAGGAAGCAGATTTCATTACGCTTCACGTGCCATTGACCGCCCAAACCAAGAATATGGTCGGCGCCAAAGAGTTGGCGATGATGAAACCGACTGCGCGGATCATTAACGCAGCCCGCGGCGGTCTTATCGATGAAGATGCATTAGTTGCCGCCGTTAATGCCAAGAAGCTGGCTGGAGCAGCAATCGACGTATTTATCAAAGAGCCCTGCACAGATAACGTGTGTTTTGCCGCTGAGAACATCGTCGTAACGCCGCATCTAGGCGCTTCAACTATCGAAGCTCAAGACCTGGCAACATCGGACGTTGTCGACCAGGTGATCGATATTTTCAATGGAGCTCCGGCACGTTACGCGGTTAATGCCCCATTCTTCGCGATCGAGGCGTTGCCTGTGATTAACCCATTCTTGAAGGTCGCCAATACCGTTGGCAAACTACTTTCTCAACTGGCCGAAGGACAAATGACAGCAGTCAATATCAAGTATTCAGGCGAGATTTCAGGTTACGACACCCGCGCACTTAAGGCACTGGTCCTCGGCGGCATCCTCGAGCAAATCTCCGAGGAACGAGTTAACATGGTCAACGCTGATATCGTCGCCGCCAGGCGCGGGATGAATATTACCGAGCAGAAAGAAAGCGCCTGCGACAACTACGCCAGCGTCATCACCGTCGAAGCCGTCACAACCGAAGGCAGCACAACCGTTGCAGGCACGATAACCAGGGGCGAAACGCATGTCGTCCGGATCGATCAATACTACCTGGATATCGTTCCCACCGGCGGCTACTTCCTGTTTGCCGACCATCGGGATCGGCCTGGTCTCATCGGCGCGGTCGGCAGCATCACCGGCAAATACGATGTCAACGTCAGCTATATGCACCTATCCCGGCTCAAACCGAGAGGACAAGCGCTGATGATTTTGGCCCTCGATGAAGCCTTGCCTGATGCGGGAATGAAGCAGATCCGGGCTCTTGAGGGCGTGCAAACTGTTAAGCTGGTAAAGATCTAACCGGATCGCGGTATGAAAATTGGCGTCCTGGCGATGCAAGGTGCCTTCGCTGAACACATTGCGATACTGAACAGCCTGGGTGTCGAAGCTGTTGAAGTGAGGCGTGTTGATCAGTTCGATGAGTTAGCCGGGCTAATAATCCCCGGTGGCGAAAGCACTACCATGCTCAAACTCGGTGATATCTACAACATTAACGAACAGATAAAGAGCTCTGCTTCCAAAGGAATGCCGATATGGGGTACGTGCGCGGGAGCAATCCTTCTTGCAGCAGAGGTCACTAACACCGGACCGAACATGCCTGTAGGCCTCGGGCTAATGCGAATGACCGTCAGAAGGAACGCCTTCGGCAGGCAGGTAGACAGCTTTGAGGTCAAGCTCCCGGTAGAGGGATTAGGCTGCGAACCCTTTCCGGCGGTGTTCATCCGGGCGCCACTAATCGAAAATGTTTTGCCGCCGGCTGAGGTCATGGCTCGTCTTGGTAATGGCACGATTGTGGCAGTGCGGCAAGGGAATATGCTCGCCACGAGTTTCCACCCCGAACTGTCTCTCGACGCCAGGTTCCATCGCTATTTTATCGGCGTCGCCGAAACCTACCTGGCTCAAAAGCCCAATTAATCCCGCAGGCGGTACACCACAATCCCGGACGGCAGCTTGGGATAGAAGTACGTGCTCTTCCGTGGCATTCGATCTTTGGCGTCTGAGATGTCTTTTATCGTTTCCGGCTTTACCGGTTTCAAAATAAAAGCGAATTGAAATTCCCCGGAATTGACCCTGGCAACAGTCGAATCCAGATCATGGTCGTAGGCGATGCGCTCTTCGTCCATCGGATTCATGCCCAGGATATCCTCCAGGACAACATGGTCTACCAAGCTGACATCCATGCCGCGATAAGTCGCTGTGTGACCCGATGGCATAAAGCGCTCGACTTTTGTCTGATCCTTCACGGTAAGGCTGAGAAATTCTTTGCCGTTCAATCCGTAAATGAAGAATCGTGAGCTGCTTTCTTTCATCAGGTCTTTAACTTTGTTCCAGCTTTCACCTATAGAGTCGAGGGATTCGACGTTAAAATATTCCGCTAATCTTTCAGGCAATATGTAAAGCAGGTTTTTTGGCAAACCCTTAATCAGCCGGTGCGTCGGCAGAATTAACAGTCCGGGATCGGCCATGTCCGTCAGTGACATCATCACGAAATTGACTGCGGCATCCGCAGAAAGCTTGGGATCGAGCGCGAGTCGCTCGTTGCGGTATGCCAATGAACTCTCATATCGGTGATGACCGTCGGCGATATACACCGGCTTGTCGATAAAAGCCCGCTGTATGGCGGCGACTGCCTCGAGGTCGGTGATGACCCACAGCCGATGATATTCTCCGGGTTCGCCGGAAAATTCGATGGCTTCGGGCCATTGACTAACCTGATTCAATACAGATCCGACAGACCCGCCGTCATCCTGGTACAATCCGAATACTGGGCTAGTGTCCGCCTCCAGGGTGCCGATCAATTTAATCCTGTCTTTCTTGGGTCCTGCCATAGTCCTCTCGTGAGGACGGACGACCATCTTGTCCCACTCTTCCAGCCTGACCCTGGCAAACAACCCGCGCCGGACCACTTTTTCACCGCCGTATGAGTAGGTATGCTCGTGGAGGTAGTAGGCAGGTTTTTCATCCTGTTTTAGCACCTCATCGCGCAACCACTCTTGGAGATGAGCTAGCGCCCGAGTATAACGATTGCAGCTTTCGTCGTCTCCAGGAAGAGTCTTGGCGTACTCTATCCGAATAAAATTGTGTAAATCATGAGCGAGAAGCGACGCTTCCCGCTGTGGACTAATGACATCGTAAGGAGGGCAGATGACCGCTGACAGAGTCTCAGTAGCGGTATTGTAACGTAGGGCGCGAAAAGGTCGGATATCAGCCATTGGATTCCTTTCTAGTATACCGTTAGGAGGCCGTAAGTTTACCCAATTTTGGCTGGCGGCACAACCTAATTGTACCGGTTCATAGCGCCTTCAAGCCCCAGCGCGATAATGGTCTCTATTCCTTCGACGGATCGATCAATGGTTTCTTCAGCTATCTTCCTATCCGAAGAGTCGAAATCGGATAAAACATGGTCGATAACTTCACTACGATCGGAATCCGGGGTTTCGGGTCTACCGATACCGATCTTGAGCCTGCCGAAATCCATCGAACCGATCGAGGCGATTATCGATTTCAGACCGTTGTGGCCCCCTGCACTACCATTTGCTCTAATTCGTATCTTGCCCAGCGGCAAATCGAGGTCGTCGTGGACCACCAGGATATCAGCGGGTTTAATTTTGTATTTGCGAGCCAGCGCCGCCACTGCATCTCCAGAGAGATTCATATAAGTTTGGGGTTTGGCCAAAACAACCAGTTGCTCACCAATACGCCCTTCACCGGCACGAGAGTGACAACATCGTTTATCAAAATTAATTCCGTGTTTTCGTGCCAGTTCACTCAAAACGGCGAAGCCGATATTATGTCTAGTGCCAGAATACTCCCTGCCGGGATTCCCCAATCCGACGATAAGTTTCACTAAAGCAGCCTCGGTTGGCCTGAAGCGGGAGGATTGATCATCTTCAATAATTCTTCCTCGGTAATCGACTTTATTCCCCTAGCCTTAGCCTTTTCCAGCTTGGAACCGGCGTCTTCACCAACAACGAGGTATTTTGTATTTTTGGTGATATCTGGTTTGGTTGTTCCTCCGGCTGTACGTATTTTCTCCCAAGCCTGTTCACGGCTCATGGATTTCAGGGTTCCAGTGATTACGTACTCCTCACACTTAAGCGGCCCGGCCTTTTTCTCGGTCTCCACTTGTGGAGTTTTTAGAACAGTCAGAAGTCGTTCAACAACTTTTTCATTGGTTTTGTTCTGGAAATACGCCACAATGCTGTCAACTATTTTTTCGCCAATACCGGGAATGGCATCCAGCTGAGTCCGTGTCGCTTCTGACAAGGCTTTAAGGCTTCCGAACTGTTTGACCAGCAAGGCGGCATTTTCTTCGCCAATATGCCGTATCCCAAGAGCAAAGAACACGTTAGGCAGAGGGCGAGTTTTGGACTTTTCAATGGCAGAGATGATATTGTTGGCGCTTTTCTCCCCCATGCCTTCGCGCGATGCTAGTTGTTCTGTTTTTAGATCGTATAAATCGGCAACATTCTTGACCAAACCTTCTACAAGGAAGGCTGCGGATAGTTTTTCGCCGATGCCCCGGATGTCCATCGCCGGGCGCGAAGTGAAATGTTCGAGGCTCTCCTGGATTTGTGCCGGACATGCCGCATTGGGACAATAGTACATGACTTCGCCCTGCGGGTGATAGATTTCAGAACCGCATACAGGGCAATGGGCTTTACCGTCTTTGCCCTTAAGTTTTTCTTCTATGCTAAATGCCGGGGGGGTGTTTTTACGTTTTTCAAGCACCGGCCCAACGATTTGAGGAATTACATCTCCAGCTCTTTGCACAATCACTGTGTCGCCGAGGCGAATATCCTTACGGCGGATATTGTCCTCATTGTGCAGCGTAGCCTGTCGAATGACCACGCCGCCAACGTAGACAGGCTCAAGTACGGCGTAAGGATTAAGCGTACCGGTACGACCGACGCTTATACCGATGTCTTTAAGCTGGGTTGTCGCCCGGTGGGCAGGAAATTTAAAAGCGATAGCCCACCGCGGCTCGCGCGCCACTGAACCCAACCGCTTCTGTTGGTCAATCGAATTTAGTTTAACGACTATGCCATCGGCTTCATAAGGCAAGCCATCCCGTTTGGCGTACCATTCATTGTAATATTTTTCGATTTCGGTAATATCGGCGCAACGCCGATTGTTCGGATTCAACTTGAATCCCCATTTTTTAATAAGCTGAAGGGCGTCCCAATGAGTCTCGGGCATCCACCTGTCTTCAACCCAGCCAAGCTGATACAAGAAGGCATCGAGTGGCCTTTTGGCGGTCACAGAAGGATCTAACTGTCGCAGCGAACCAGCAGCGGCATTTCGCGGATTGGCGAAAAGAGGCAAGCCTTCTTTTTCTCGCTCCTTGTTCATCTTCTCGAATCCAGATCTAGGCAAAAATACCTCTCCACGCACTTCGAATGATTGGGGAGCGTCATCGCGGACTTTGAGCGGTATGCTGTGAATAGTTCTCAGATTCTGGGTGACATTCTCGCCTTCCTCACCGTCACCCCTGGTCGCACCGACAGAGAACTGGCCGTTTTCGTAGGTCAGAGCTACGGCTAATCCATCCATCTTATGCTCGCAGACGAATTCCAATTTCTCGCCGGGCAATAGTTTTGTAACCCTTTGTACCCAATCACGAAGTTCGTCTTTGGTAAATGCATTACCTAGAGAAAGGAGCGGGCGACGATGCCTGACCACTCCAAAGGCTTTCAAGGGTTCGGCGCCAACACGTTGGGTTGGCGAAGCAGGCGTCACCAGAGAGGGAAATTCGGTCTCCAGCTTTTGAAGTTCACGAAGCAGGGCATCGTACTCTTCATCGGAAATTTCGGGAGCGTCTAATACATAGTATTGATAGTTGTGGTGTTCTATCTCACGGCGTAGTTCTTGCACCCGCGCCTGGGCTTTCAGAAGGTCAGTCATCGTTTATTTTATATCACAATTCAGGTTGAGTGTCAGTCTTTTAGCCATCTTTGCCCGCAGAATAATCCCAATGCTATAATCCGCCCGCTAACAAACTCGGAACAATTCATGCTTCATCCTCGAATTCAGTATGATAATGCGATCGGAGATACACATGCTAAAGATCACAGGTATTAAGGGTCATGAAATCCTAGACTCACGTGGCAATCCTACGGTCGCCGCCACTGTAGTCCTTTCAGATGGCACAACTGCCTGGGCGGCGGTACCCTCCGGAGCCAGCACCGGTACACACGAGGCTGTCGAACTGCGGGATAAAGACCCGAAACGCTACAACGGCAATGGTGTCCTCCAAGCCGTTAAGAATGTCGATACCAAGATCGCCACGGCGCTTATCGGGAAAGATGTAACGGCCCAAAAAGAGTTGGACGAGACGATGATCATCCTGGACGGGACAGAGAATAAGGGCCAACTAGGCGCCAATGCCATTCTTGTGGTCTCGCTCGCGGCAGCCAGGGCGGCCGCCAACTCCAAGAATGTCCCGTTATTCAGGTATCTTGATCCTGACGGCAGATACACTTTGCCAGTCCCTCTTTTGAATATCTTGAACGGCGGGCGGCACGCTACCAATTCGACCGATTTGCAGGAGTTCATGATTGCTCCTGCCGGGGCTCCGACGTTTTCTGATGCTTTACAGATGGGCTCCGAAATTTATCACGCTTTGAAAAGTTTACTTAAGAAACAGGGCTACGGAACCAATGTTGGGGATGAGGGTGGCTTCGCGCCTTCACTCAAGTCCAATGTAGAGGCCGTTGAATTTATAGTGAAAGCCATTGAAAAGGCTGGATACGTTCCGGGTAAAGATTGCTTCATCGCCCTAGACCCTGCGGCATCGGAATTGTATAAAGACGGAGTTTACGTTCTCGAACGCGAGGGCAAAACCTTTTCATCAGAAGAGTTTATCGATTTCTATGCCAAATGGGTGACCGACTACCCGGTCATCAGCATCGAGGACGGCCTGTTCGAAGATGATTGGAAAGGTTGGAAGCTGCTCAACCAAAAGCTTGGCAGCAAAGTGCAACTAGTTGGCGATGACCTTTACGTCACCAATATCAAGCGACTGGAAAAAGGCATCTGTGAAAAGTCATCTAATTCCATTTTGATCAAGCTTAATCAGATCGGCACCTTGACCGAAACGGTGGCTGCTATCGAGATGGCGCATGATAACGGATGGACGGCAATTGCCAGTCATCGTTCCGGTGAAACTGAAGATACGACCATCGCAGATTTGTCAGTAGCTCTTGCGACCGGACAAATAAAGACCGGAGCCCCGTGCCGCGGTGAACGGACCTGCAAATACAACCGGTTGCTTGCTATCGAAGCTGAATTGGGTGTCGCCGCAAAATACGCTGGGATGGCGGCTTTCAAACAAAGGTAACGGTCTTATCTGGGTTTACGATCGTGGACTACCAGATCGGATAATGGTCTCCGTGTCTTGTCCCTAGCGTAGCCTTCAGCATAACCCAAAGGTGTGAAGGCGATGGGTTCCCACTCGTCAGGGATATTAAGAATGCGTCGGGCTGCCTCAACGTCGAAAGCAGCCACCCAGCAGGTTCCCAGACCGGCGTTAGTCGCTGCCAGAATGATGTGATCCATGACGATAGCAGCGTCGATATCGGCGTAATTTTTACCGTCGCTCCTTTTCCAGGCATTTTTCGTGATGCCGCAAACACAAACCAACAAGGGAGCCTGGGTGAACCATTTGCTCGGGTAGATCTGCCGGAGTTCCAATTCGCGATCCTCGGTATGGATCACCAGAATGCGGAATGGTTGCCGGTTAGCTGCCGTTGGGGCGACAACGGCGGCTTCGAGCACTTGAGACAACACCTCATCAGGAACCGGGTCCGAGCGGTATGACCTTACGCTGTAGCGTTTTTTGATGACGTCGGTAAACTCCATATTTTCCTCTTATCGTTACTAAACAGATTATACACTGCCTAAAACCGAACACATCAATCGTGGGAACGCCTATTGATAAGACGAAAACGTTGTTATCAGATATAATTACCCGAATGAGAAAAATCGGCATAACCACCACCGTACCCGTCGAGGTCATCCTAGCCTCAGGCGCTATTCCGGTTGATCTTAACAACCTCTTTGTGAGCGATCCCGATCCGGCCTTGCTCATTGCCGCTGCTGAAAAGGCTGGATTCCCACTCAACACGTGTGCCTGGATCAAGGGAATCTACGGCGTGATCCTTAAACATGGGCTGGAAGAGGTGATCGGCGTTACCGGAGGCGATTGTTCAAACACGCTAATGTTGATGGAAGTGCTGCACAATCGTGGTATAAAAACAATACCGTTCGCTTATCCCGGAGAACCTTATCAAGGACAGATGAAAGCAGAGATCGAATTGCTTGCCGTTAAATTAGGAACTACTTTGGATTCTGCCGAATCAGTCAGGCATGACCTGCTGCCCGCAAGGGCCCTCACTTCCGAATTAGATCGGCTGACCTGGCAAGACAACAGAATCACCGGCCAAGAGAACCATTACTGGCTGGTGTCCTCGTCCGATTTCGATCAGGATATAAATCGTTTCTCGAGAGAGCTTTCAGATGTCATTACCAAGGCGTTGAAACGCGACGCTTATCCGGCTGACGAATTGCGATTGGGATTTGTTGGTGTGCCGCCGATCTACGCAGCAGAATTTTATCCTTTTATCGAACGATGTGGCGGCCGGGTGGTGTTCAATGAAATACAGAGGCAGTTTTCAATGCCCCTCAAGGTCAAAAACCTATCCGAGCAATATTGCAAGTATACCTATCCATACGATACCGCCGGAAGAGTGTCAGATATTAAATGCGCAATCAAAGAACGCAGGCTCGACGGCGTCATCCATTATGTGCAGTCATTCTGCCACCGTGGGATCGGCGACATCATTATTAGGTCTGAACTTGCCGTTCCAGTATTGACTATCGAAGGAAATGCAGATTTTAAGTTATCCCAGCACCTTAAAACAAGACTTGAAGCCTTCCTGGATGTATTGAGATTCCGGCGCCAATCCTGACAAAATAACATCGGTATTAATACCGTCTAATCATTTATTTTCGAGAGTATTTTCTGGTACGATTAAACTGGTAAAATAAGGCATCAAATTCAACAACAGGAGGCATCATGGTCACCCGCATCGGCATCAATGGATTCGGACGTATCGGCCGCCTTACCTTCAGAGCCATGAAGAAGTACCATCCAAACGAACTTGAGGTTGTCGCAATCAATGACCTGGCCGACACCCCGACCAATGCCCATTTGCTGAAACATGACACAAACTATGGTGCCTACCCCGGGACGGTCGAAGCCGGTGAGGGGTTCATTACCGTTGATGGAAGAATGGTAAAAGCCTTCTCCGAAAAAGAACCGAACAAGATCCAATGGAGAGATTACGGGGTAGACATTGTCATCGAATCGACAGGCCGGTTTTCCGACAGGGACAAAGCAGCTCTGCACCTGGGCGGCGGCGCCAAAAAGGTCATCATCTCCACTACTTCTTCGAACGCCGATCTGACCGTGGTCATGGGCGTAAACCAGAAGATGTACAAGCCAAGCCAGCACGTCGTCATTTCCAATGCCTCATGCACCACCAACTGCGTAACGCCGATGACTAAGGTGATCTTCGATAAGTTCGGCATCGAAAAGGCACTTATCAACACAGTTCACGCTTACACAAATGACCAGAGCCTCCTGGACATCTATCACAAAGACCTCCGCCGGGCGCGCGCTGCAGCATTGAACATAATTCCAACAACGACTGGGGCCGCCAAGGCCGTGGCTCAAGTCATCCCTGAACTCAAAGGACTTATTCACGGCATTTCTCTCCGGGTCCCTGTTGGGAGCGTCTCCATTGCCGATCTGACCGCTATCGTCAAAAGAAAAGTTACCGCTGAGGAGGTCAATGCCGCATTAGAAGCTGCAGCTGACGGCGAACTCAAGGGCATCATGTCTTTTTGTGAGGAAGAACTGGTCAGTTCCGATTTCAGAGGCGATCCGGCCAGTTGCATTATCGATGCCGCATCCACCATGGTCATGGATGGCAATATGGTCAAAATCCTGGGTTGGTATGATAACGAATGGGGTTACTCTACACGTCTGGGGGATCTGGCGGCATATATCGGCGCCCAAGGATTGTAAATCCGATAAGTTCAAAAAGAGAGGGGCTTGTTGCCCCTCTCTTTTTGATTATTTTCGTTGCCGTTTGAGATTTGATGTACTACAATGCCTCAGACCAATGAATGACTTTAACGCAATCAAACGTATTAAGCTCAGGTTAACCGCATCCTTTTTATTGCCGGTAACATTGTTGTTTCTTGGGCTGTTGGCGGGGTCGGTGTCGGCGGCGGTTTCTAACGGCAAAGAAAGCTCAATTCCCGGTATTCATTACCAGGCGACGGGTACCCAAACCACCTCTCCTCCGGTAGACCTGGACGTTCCCTCCAATTGGTGGATCAATATGCTGGCTGCTGCCGCCGGCGTTTTATTAGCCTATGGTGTTTACTATATTAGACTTAGAGCAATCGCCCGGCAAAAAGCAGTGCTCGAAACAGAAGTGGCAGCCAGAACCGCTGAATTAAAGCTTCTGAACGTAGAACTAGACCGTGAAATCCACCGGCGAGCTGAATTCAATCGCGCTTTGGTACACGAACTCAAAACTCCGTTGACTGCGATGCTGGCGTCGGCGGAGTTGTTCGTCGATGAGTTGAGTGGCGATCCCAGGGTAGAGCTGGCAAAAAACATCTACCGTGCAGCGCAAAACTTGGACAGGCGGACCGATGAATTGTTGGATGTGGCTCGAGGCGAAGTTGGAATGCTGACGATCTCCCCTGTCTCTGGGGATGTGCGGCAACTCTTATTGTCGATGGCAGAAAATATTAAAGCTGCCGCCGGACGGAAAAAACAAATGTTAACGGTCGAAATTACCCCGGAATTGCCACAGGTCTCCGTAGACGAAGACCGCTTGCGCCAGGTAATGTATAATTACCTCACCAACGCCGTAAAATATACCCCGGAAGGCGGGCGTATCACTCTCACCGCTCGCCAAGAGTCCGGAGAACTCATGGTCGAGGTGACTGATACAGGCCCGGGAATCAGCGAGGAAGCCCGAAAAAGGCTCTTTGAGCCCTACTACAGGGTACCCCAAAGCGGCGGAGAAAGACTTTCTGGCCTGGGACTTGGGCTTGCTTTGTCAAAGATGATCATCCAATTACACGGCGGGCGCGTGTGGGTCAAAAGCGCCCTGGGAGTAGGATCTACTTTCGGGTTCGCGTTGCCGGCGAAAGCGTGCGCCTCGGAGGGCAAGAAGATATTATGAAAGTGCTTATGATCGAGGACGATGCCCAGATCGTCGATTCGGTAGCCTGGGCTTTTCGTATGCGCTGGCCGGATGTTGAATTTTCTTCGACTGACTCAGGCGAGCGCGGTGCCGCACAGGCGAAAGAAAATCGTCCTGACCTGGTCATTCTTGACCTTGGACTCCCCGATATACCGGGATTTGAAGTCCTCAAAAACATCCGCCAATTTTCAACTATGCCGATTATCATCCTCACGGCTAGAAAAGACGAGTTCGATATCGTTAAAGCTCTCGAAGCGGGCGCGGACGATTATCTTGTTAAACCATTCCGGCAAATGGAACTGCTCTCCCGGATAAAAGCCTTGCTGAGGCGGTCAGCCTCCCCCGCTCCGGAATCAACCATATCAGTCGGCGACCTGAAGCTTTCACCAGCCACCGGCGTCCTCCATTACCAAAACAAGGAAATTCCACTGACCAGGACGGAGGAGATCATCGTTAGCAAACTGATGCAAAGCGCCGGCGGAGTGGTTACCTATTCCGCACTAGCCGAAGCTTTATGGAACGATTATTACCCCGATTGCGTCGCCGCCCTAAGAGTTTACATTCGACAGTTACGCCAAAAGATCGAAGTTGATGTAGACAATCCAAAGGTAATCCTGAACAAGCACGGTGTGGGTTATATGCTGGCGCACTCTGCCAAGGAAACCGAATGATGAATCAGGCCGGCGTTACAAAGAAAACAGGTAACGAGGTTTCGGCGGGGATACTGAGTATCTCGCTTGGCACCATAAGCCTGATCACGTTGGCGATCGGTTTGTTAACGGGTACACGACTATTGGCCATAGTGACGACAGCCCCTGCTCTGGCCGGATTGGTTTTAGCCTCGCAGCGCAGGCCAAGAGACAAAATCGTTTAATGGCATCAACTGGTGTCATAAGTTCAAGCATTGCAATGGTTACCGGTGCTACCGTTTACGGAATCGGTCACGGATTGGGATGAGTTGAACCTCGGACATGGAGAAAAACTATGGAAGAAAGTGAGTCCACGAACCTGCCCGAAGGGATTGACCCAACCAGGTTTCGCAGTATCAAAGTATTTATCTATACTACAACAGGGGTATTTTCCGGCTACACCTATTGTCAGTATCAACAACGATTATTGGATGCCCTGAATAAGGGGTTCATGACTTCCAAGCTGCAGAGCGGTTCAGATTTTTTGCCATTGTTTGACCTCGATGTTTATTCACCGGGGATCCCGGCTCGCCACATGGATACTGTCTATGTCAGGAAAAATAATGTCCTCATGGTAGGAGAGAGCGACAGCCCAGTATCTGGAACTTCGGCAAACGCTTACCCGATCCGCCGCAAAAAAACACTTCAAACCGTCATTAACCTGCCACAAGTGAGCGTCAAGGGAAATATGTACGCCGAAATGTGGGAAGAATTACAAGACTCTTTGAACAGGAGCGATCAATTCATTCCGGTGACCAATGTAGAAATCGCACCGGAACTGCCCAGCGGCATTAGCCGTTCAAGTTTTGTGGCGGTCAACAAGGACCACATAGTTTATGTCGGTAAGTGATAGCCAAACGATCAGCTAAGTCTTACCAGAAAACTGTTCAGCGATATCCCCAGCGACCGGCAGCTTGTAGTATACCCCCTGGTAAGCCTTGACCATCAACACTACCCAGAGGATAAAGAAAAAAAGCGATAGTAAGGCGTTGGCAGTCGCTGTTATAGCAGAAAACAACCATCCTCTTCCAGCTGTGTTGAACAGTGCTCCTATTAAGCTTATTCCGCCGAACGTGATGATCGATTGAATCGCATGGAATCTAACGAAACGGTTTTTTGGTTCCAGAATCAAGAAAATGATGCCGGTAACCCAGACCCCGGCATAGCATAACAACCCCGCAATGTTTTCCTTGAGACCTGTCGAAGTCTTTTCCATGCTCGTCCTCTAGCAGCCGCAATGAAGTCCGAGATCGATCAGATCCCGGAAAATAATCAGCGGGCTACCTCATGTTTTAGTTGGATGTAGTTCAAAAGATCGGATCTGGAGATCAGCCCGCGCAACTGTCCTCCCGATACGACCGGCAGTTGGTTATAGCCTTCGCTTTGCATAAGTTCAAGCGCTTTGGTCAGATCTTCCTCCGGCGCTACGATTTTAAGCGAAGTTGCTGGCGTCATTATTTGGTCTACCGTTTCCACCGGCCAGTTATCCCGGGCGGTACGCTTAATGTCAGTCATGCTGACAAGTCCTAACATTCTGCCGTTGTTCATCACCGGAAGAGCCCGCTGTTTGGATTCCAGCATGATCGAAAGAGCCTGTTCGATAGTCAGGCTTGGTGCCCCTGTCTCGATGGCCGAACCAGCGATCTCCCTTACTTTAACGCCTTTCAGAGTCTCCAGTAAAACTGATTGCTGAAGGCTTGCCGAAGCGGCAGAAGCCAAGAACCAGCCGATAAATGCCAGCCACAAACCGCTGATACCGATCACAAACGCCATGGCGATGCCGCCAAAGATGAACAGATAAGCGATGACTTGCCCGGTAGTGGCGGCAATCTTGGTGGCTTTCATAGCATCGTGGTTAATTTTCCAAATGATGCTCCGAAAAACCCTGCCGCCGTCGAGCGGGAAACCAGGGAGGAGATTGAACACGCCCAAAATCAGGTTGATTTGACCCAGGTACACCATAACCGCGTTGAAAGCCGTCTTCGATCCTGACCCGCCCGCCAAAAAGTAGATGGCGAAAAACAGGCCACCCAATATAAAACTGACCAGAGGACCGGTGAATGCCATCCGGAACTCCGCTCCAGCGCTCTCCGCTTCCCGGGTGATATTGGACGCTCCACCGAATATGAATAGTGTAATGTCTTTTACCGGTATGCCGTTGCGCCTCGCGACGATCGAATGGCCGATCTCATGGGCCAGGACCGAGGCGAACAGGGCGATGCTCGAGACGGCGCCCAATATCCAGTATTCAATCGTAGGCGAGTTGGGCAAGAGAGAAGGAAAGTAGCCAGCGGCCAAAGACCAGGTGAGAAAGGCAAAAATCAGGAGCCATGAGATGTGAATGCGGATTTCGATCCCCAGGATGCGCCCGAGTTTAAACGATGAACGCATTTCAACACCTCCGACGGATCAACAGGTCATTCTACACAGTCGATGGCATACCGGGTCAAGCAAATAGGAGCTACGACCTCAACGATTTCTCCAGATGAGCGTCCCAATACGGCTTTACCGATCGGTGAAGCCGGGGAGATCCGGCCGGTTTTAGGGTTCACTTCCCTGGTGGTAACCAGAGTATAGACTGTAATCACGCCGGTTTTAAGGTCCCGCAAGGTGACCTTCCGCCCTAATTCGACGGTGGTGCCGACCGGACACTCTTTCTGTTCACTGATCACCGCGTTCTTGAGAAGTATTTCTAATTCTTTGATCTTGCCATCAATTTTGGCCTTTTCTTCGCGGGCGGCGTGGTAGGGGGCGTTTTCTTTCAAGTCCTTATCGGCTGCTGCCCTCTTGATATCTTCGATCACCTGAAAACGCCGTTCCTTAAGTCCCGAAAGTTCATGGTGCATCTCTGCTTGTTTCTCGGGTGTTAACACCAGCCTTTCGACTTCCGGCAATTTCATTGTCGCGGCCGCCTTTAATCGCAAGGGGGGTTTTTTTGCTTTCAGATGGACACCGAAGTTAAGCTCAGTCCATCCCTTTTTGGCGGCAAAACTCAGAAACTCCCGCACAGCTTTAATTCTTTCAGCACCGTCTCCACCCGAAGGTTGACCCTCGGCGTATTCGCCGAGTTTTGGCGGAGAAAGGTTTTCAATCCTGTTCCCACCGCCGTACCAGCGCACAAAATTCATGACCCCCGGAGTCACAGCTTCGCGTTTAGCTGCGGAAAGAGTTCCCAAATACGCAACGGCGGCATCAGTTAAATTTGATGGTGGTTGAGTTTCGTTAAGGGTCATTGATACCTCTCTTCAATTAAAAGTATATACTCGACTCTACGTTGAGACAAAAATGGATATGATCTCGATCTGGATAGGCGAAGAAATAGGATCGTTCAAACATTGGCAAAAACGTAGACAATCACCAGAGCAGCTATGATCAAGTATTCAAGCGTTCTAAAGAAACCCGGCAATAATTTACGTTTGGCAAGCTCGCGGAAACCGGCACCCGCCAGGCCGGCGACTGCCAGCGCGAACGCCAAAAAGAAATGGTACTGAATGATGATACTGGCAGCGTCAAGCACCGTTGTTCTCCCGTTCCGCTTTTTCGAACTGGAGGAACAGAACGCTCATTGTGAAAATGCTGATAAGCATGAGTAAGCCGGCGGTGGCGATGTCCGGAATATCCAACTGGTTGGCGGCATCCCAAATACCGTGAAGCACGGCCGCTAAAACGAAGATCCCGATCATTTGAGCGGCGTTAAGTTTGCCGTTGGCTTTCTGCATCCAGATGAAAACACAGATAAGCGCAGTCCATGCTGGATGGCCAAATGGAGTGAAAAAACCGCGGGTGAGCATGGTGTAACCGACATTTCCGCCATCGGCGAGCACGATAAGACCTTTGCCGATGGTTTCGAGCACCGCAAAACCCATCCCGGAAGCCGCACCGATCAAAATGCCGTCTGAGAGTTTCTTGAAGCGCCATTGATAGAAAAGTATTAGCGGGAAAACAATCTTGGCAGA
This sequence comes from Dehalogenimonas etheniformans, assembly GCF_014672715.2. Classification (NCBI taxonomy): domain Bacteria; kingdom Bacillati; phylum Chloroflexota; class Dehalococcoidia; order Dehalococcoidales; family Dehalococcoidaceae; genus Dehalogenimonas; species Dehalogenimonas etheniformans. The sequence continues at coordinate 968,055 of NZ_CP058566.2, forward strand.
TTCCTCGATGATCCCGACCGAGAGATCTCCCCCAAGGGTCTTGGTAATTCGGAAGCTATATTCCAGAAAACCGGCGATGATCAAGCCGATGGCGCCGCCGACCATGAAAACATTAGCCAGATCCCTGGCTGAAACGCCCCCTCGGTAATCCAGACGGTTGAACAAAAACACCATGACCGGAATGGGAACGGTGCAGGTTCCAACGAGAATAAGCACTGCCGCCGAAATCCGATTGTCGGTCTGATTCCAAACCAAGTAAGCGGCCAGGGAAATTGCCAGGAACAGTAAAAACAGCTTCTTGGGATTTCGGAACAGGCTTTTAACGGCGTTGATCACGAGCACGGTCCGATGGTCGTGCCGAGATATTTGGACGCCAACTCCATGGCACAGAATTCACCGCACATGGTGCAGGCTGAACCAGCGGTGTGGTGAGCCCCATGACGCCGTTTGGATAACTCAGGGTCTATGGAAAGTTCAGCCTGGGCTTCCCAATCGAGGTCCTTGCGGGCGCGCGCCATCTTCAGGTCCCATTCGGAGGATCCTTTGATACCTTTTGCAATGTCAGCGGAGTGAGCGGCGATACGAGAGGCAATTACTCCTTGCTTGACGTCCTCTGCATCTGGAAGTGACAGGTGTTCCGCGGGCGTCACATAGCAAAGAAAATCTGCGCCATACATCGCGGCCAAGGCTCCGCCGATGGCGGAAGTGATATGGTCGTACCCCGGTGCGATATCGGTAACCAGCGGGCCTAAAACATAGAACGGGGCATTACGGCACACCGATTTCTGCAACTCAATGTTGGTCTGAATGCGGTTCAGAGGTACATGCCCCGGCCCCTCTACCATCACCTGCACACCCCCGGCTCGTGCCCGGTCGACAAGTTCTCCTAAGGTCAGTAGTTCTTCGACCTGGGCGCGGTCGGTAGCGTCGGCCAGGCAGCCGGGTCGCAGTCCATCACCGAGACTAAGGGTGACATCGTATTCGGCGGCGATTTCCAGCAGCCGATCATATTCTTCATAAAGAGGGTTTTCCCGCCCATGGTAAGCCATCCAACCGGCAAGCAGCGCACCCCCGCGTGATACTATATCGGTTATCCTGCCCTGCTCCTTCAAACGGGCTATCACACTGCGGGTTACGCCGCAGTGGACGGTAACGAAATCAACTCCTTCACGGGCGTGATTCTCGATTGCACGAAATAAATCATCGGAAGTCAGTTCGACGATGGAGCCGCTAGTCATCCTGGCCGTAGCTCCGGCATCGTAAATAGGAACTGTCCCTAGGGCAACAAAACATTTCTGAAGAATCGCTTGCCTGATCGCAACCAGATCGCCGCCGGTGGAAAGGTCCATGACTGCATCGGCGCCAAACTCTTGAGCTACTCTGAGTTTTACCAACTCGTTTTCAAGATCAACGCAGTCCGAAGAAGTGCCGATATTAGCGTTCACCTTGGTACGCAACCCCCGGCCGATGCCGCTCGGCTTCAGGTTCTGATGGTTGATATTCGCCGGAATAACAATATATCCATCGGCAAGGCCTTCACGGATGATCTCCGGTGAAACATTTTCGGCGGAGGCTACCGAAAGCATCTGTGGAGTAATGATACCCTTTCGGGCTAGTTGCAGTTGTGTTGTCATGAGTGATACCGCTTTCCTACGCTCGCATTATCGAGTTCAGGTGCCAGGGTTGTCCTGAAGAAGGACTCTCAGCAGGCTCGCACCCCTAGCGGTCTGGTTCATCTAGCATAACATAATCTCCAATTGCAGGACAAAAATTGCTATAATCCTGGAAATGATTTTACCCATTTTGAATCATGGCGCAAGGGAACTAGGTATCGAGCTTTCGGACCACCAGTTCGACCAGTTTGAGAAGTATTATCATCTTTTGTTTGAATGGAATAAGAAGTTCAACCTAACGGCAGTTACCGATTATTCAGAAGTGCAGCGAGTTCACTTCTTGGACTCGCTGAGTTTAATCCGGGCGGGAATTGTTCCCGATGGTTTAAGAATTATAGATGTCGGCGCGGGAGCCGGGTTCCCCGGTCTCCCGCTCAAAATAGCCTTTCCCCAACTTAAACTCACCCTTCTTGAGGCAACCGGGAAAAAGGCGGTCTTTCTTTCAGAAACTGTCGCCGCGCTGGATTTAGATGGAGTCACCGTTTTGAACGCGCGGGCTGAAGACGCCGCGCGCCAACCCGAACATCGAGAACAATACGAACTTGTAGTATCTCGAGCCGTTGCATCTCTCGACACACTTGGTGAACTATGTTTATCATTCTGCCGCGTCGGCGGAACTTTCATCGCCTATAAGAAAGGTGACATCGGAAACGAAGTTGATGGAGCCCTTAAAGCAATCGAAACGCTCGGCGGGCGCTTGCGCTTCATCCAGGATATTGCTCTAACCGACCTACCGGACTCCCGGAAGCTGGTGGTTATCGATAAGATCCGTCATACTTCGCCGGAATATCCCAGGCGTAGCGGGTTACCAGCTAAAAAGCCTATCAGCTAACGTTTGCCCGTTCGAACGGCGAATAGTAGAATATTGTTGAATCCTGCCTGCCGGGAGGCCGTAATTGCCGAACCTCATAACCGACGACCTGGAAGCGCTCCTGGATACCCTCCCCGTTGAAATCCGCCGCCCTCTAAGTCTGCAACCCGACCTCAGTCAACTAGTAGAAGTCATAATGGACCTCGGACGTGTCCCCGAGGGGCGTTTTGCCGAACGGGAGGTGGTACTGAGAACTGAGGAAGTTACAGAGGGCGACCTGGAATACGTTATCGCCAGGGTCAGCGCCTTCGGGGCTGATAATCGGGCTGGGATTGAGAGAACGCTTCACCGGATTTCGGCGATAAGGAACCGAAAAGGAAAAGTCATTGGCCTGACATGCCGGGTTGGCCGTGCAGTGTTCGGGACGATCAAGATCATCGAAGACCTTATTGAATCCGGCAAGAGTGTGCTGCTTTTAGGGAGGCCAGGCGTCGGGAAGACGACCATGCTGCGCGAGGTAGCCAGGGTGTTGGCCGACGATCTGAAAAAGCGCGTTGTCATCGTCGACACCTCAAATGAAATTGCTGGGGATGGAGATATACCCCACCCGGCCATCGGGCGGGCGCGGCGAATGCAGGTGGCGGTGCCCGATATGCAGCACGCCGTGATGATCGAGGCGGTGGAAAACCACATGCCCGAGGTCATCGTCATCGATGAGATCGGTACCGAACTTGAGGCATTGGCGGCGCGGACTATCGCCGAGCGAGGCGTTCAACTGGTCGGCACCGCTCATGGCAACACGCTGGATAACCTGATGCAGAATCCGACACTTTCGGACCTAATCGGCGGTATTCAGGCGGTTACGCTGGGTGACGAGGAAGCCAGGCGAAGGGGCACCCAAAAAACGGTACTGGAACGAAAGGCTCCGCCGACTTTTGATATCATCGTCGAGATCCAGGAACGCGATATGGTGGCGGTGCATTGTGACACCGCAGAGGCTGTGGACGCCATTTTACGTGGCAATGAGCTTGAAACGGAGATTCGGTCGGTAGGTCCGGACGGGGAGGTCAAAACAACCCACGCCGCGCCTGAGGCCGAGCAGTCGGAAGGGCGTCGGAAAGCTGTAGCGCAAACAGCGGTGGAAACTCCGCGACTTTATCTGTTCGGGATCAACCGCTCCCGCCTGGAACAGGTGGCTGAAGAAATGCACGTAAAACTTAACATCACTGAAAAATTAGGGGAAGCCGGCATGCTGGTGACATCCCGGAATTACTTCCGGCGGCGTCCTCAACGAATCCGGGATGCTGAAGCTCACAATCTCCCGGTGTACGTTCTCAAAAGCCATACCCCGGCGCAATTCCGGCAATTCCTGGGTATGTTATCCCGGCATGAACCGGAGCAAGCCGAAGAATCCGGCGCTCTAAATCGGGCGCTGTTTGAAGCGGAGGAAGCGGTACATCGGGTGAAAAGCGGCAGCGAGCGGGTGGACCTGTCGCCCCAAAGCGCCTATATCCGTCGGCTGCAGCACCTGGTGGCAGAACGGGCCAACCTGAAATCCGATAGCCAGGGCAACGAACCCAACCGCCGTGTCAGCATCTTCAAGGAGCAATGATGTCTCTTTTTATCACATTTGAAGGCGGCGAAGGTTCCGGCAAGAGCACCCAGGCTGCGGCTCTATCCGAACGGCTCAACGCTTCCGGCATTGAAACGCTCCATACCCACGAACCCGGCGGCACCAACCTTGGTGAACAGATCACCTACTTGCTCAAATGGAGCGAGGATGAGCGTATCTCTCCCTTGGCTGAAGTCATGCTGTTCAACGCCTCTCGGGCGGAACTGGTGAGCCGGATCATCAAGCCGGCGCTAGCATCAGGGAAGATCGTTGTCTGCGACCGGTATGTGGACTCAACGCTGGTATACCAGGGCTATGGACGAGGTTTAACCGTATCTACCGTGAAAGCGATTAACTCCATGGCTACTCAAGGACTGATGCCTGACCTAACATTTTTGCTCGATCTCCCTGTGGAAGAAGGAATGCAGCGAAAACGCGGTACCAAGGCCGACCGTTTCGAAAAAGAAAGCACGGATTTTCACCGGCGCATCCGTGATGGTTATCGTGCGCTGGCAGCGGCAGAACCTTCACGCTGGGTAATCCTCGACGCACAGTTACACAAAGAAGATATCGCAAACATCATCTGGAATAAAACCCTGGCAGCGTTGGAACTCCGCGCTTCCAAAACGCTATGACCGTGCCCAAGGTCGCGGTCGCTATGAGTGGCGGCGTTGATTCTTCAGTTGCCGCGTTGCTGCTCAAAGAAGTTGGCTATGACGTCATCGGAGTCACGATGCGGCTCACGGATTCGCACAAAAGCGCCGCTTCCGCTGAAAATGCCGCATCTATCGCCGCCAAATTGGGAATAAAGCATTACACCGCCGATCTTTCTCAAGAGTTTCAAAAGCATGTCATCGACTACTTCTGCGAGGCATATCAAACAGGGCAAACGCCGAACCCGTGCATCGTATGCAATAAACAAATCAAATTCGGCGCTCTCTTAAAATATGCGGAATCTCTTGGTGCTGAATATCTGGCCAGCGGCCACTACGCAAGAATCCAGAGCGGGGCAACCGGGTATCGTCTTTACAAAGCCGTTGATACCAAAAAAGACCAATCCTATTTTCTCTACCGCTTAAATCAAACCCTGCTTAACCGGATCATGCTGCCTATGGGAGAGCTTACGAAAAACAAAGTGCGCCAATTGGCTTTAAGCGCAAACCTGCAAGTTCCTGAAAACGAAAGCCAGGATATCTGCTTTCTTGAGGAGCAAGACTACCAATCATTTTTGAAAGGTAGTTTTCCAATGTTGCCTGGCGAGATCGTAAATGAGCATGGTGAAATAATTGGGCAACACTCCGGGATCAGCCGCTACACTATCGGCCAGCGGCACGGTCTGAACATCTCGGGGAAACACCCGCAATACGTCATTGGCATCGATGCTGCAAGAAATCGAATAACACTCGGCGCCGAGAGCGCCCTGTTGAAACAAAGCGTAAAAATCCGGGACCTGAATTGGATTTCCGGTTCGTGGCCGGAAGACATCTCGTCTTTGTCAGCAAAGATAAGATACCGGATGCCCGATTCCCCGATCATGTCACTGACAGTAGATTCCCAGGATTCTGCGATAATTACGTTCGAGAAGCCGGTGAGAGCAGTCACTCCCGGCCAATCAGCCGTAATTTACCGATGCGACGAGGTACTGGGCGGTGGTATAATCATCGCCTGATGGCCGCCAAGATGATCTGCCCCACGTTCAAAGAAGAAAACGCGCTTTACGAGCGAGGAATCACGCTAATCGCCGGTGTGGATGAAGCCGGGCGGGGAGCGCTGGCAGGCCCCGTGGTCGCTGGAGCTGTAATACTGGCTAAACGCAGGCGATGCGGCTGGCTTAAGGACATCCGAGACTCAAAAATGCTGACCGTGGAAGCGCGCGAAGAACTCTACGGCGCTATCACTTCCGAGGCTGTCTGTTACGGCGCAGGAATAGTCTCTCATATCTACATCGATGAGAACGGGATTGCACCGGCAACCAGGCTGGCGATGAAAATGGCGATCGAAGCCATGTCTCTTAAACCGCAGGCTCTATTAATAGACTACCTTACTTTACCTTCATTTAACCTTCCTCAGAAAGGCATTATTGACGGCGATGCTTTGTGCGTATCGATAGCCTGCGCCTCGATTATCGCCAAGGTTACCCGCGACCGGCTGATGCAACGTCTCGATGAAGAGCACCGTGGCTACAGCCTGGGGCAGCATAAAGGTTACTGTACCCCGGAACACGTCCAGAAACTGAACGTCCTCGGTCCGTCTCCAATTCACCGATACACTTTTGACCCTGTAAATTCTTTCAGGTCGTTGTTTTGAAAAGACAGCAGACGGGTAAATTGGCTGAAATCATCGCCCGGGAGTACCTAGAAAAAGAAGGCTTCGGAATCAAGGCTACGAACTGGCGCTGCAGGGAATCCGAGATCGATATCATCGCTGAGCACAGCGGAGAAACTGTCTTCGTTGAAGTCAGGGCAAAATCATCGCATGAATTTGGAACGCCTGCAGAATCAGTTACCAGACGCAAACAGGAGAAACTGATCGCCGCCGCCGAACGTTATATGGCAGAATCGGCGGATCCATTCGGAACTTGGCGCATCGACTTCATAGGAATTGATTTCACTCCCTCGGGACCCCGTTTAGAACATATTCCCAACGCAATCGATGCCATCGAGTAACCTGATTTTGTGGTCGCTAGCGCGGTGATGCTAGAATCGAACATGCCGGATAAATCAGCGACCGTATGAGTAACCAAACTCTCAGAATCATCGATGCCAACCTGGATCGCGCGACGGAAGGATTACGTGTCCTTGAAGATATCGCTAGGTTTGTCCTCGACGATGCCTCTCTCTCTGGAAAGCTCAAAACACTGAGACATTCCATACACCAGGCTTTTGCTGATATCGCCAAAGACATAATTTCCGCCAGGGACAGTGTTGGGGACGTGGGCCGAAGCGTCGAACATCAAAAAGAAGCCGAGTTGGACCTCTTGGACACTGTGTCCGCCAACTCCCGCCGGGTAGAGCAGTCGCTCAGAGTTCTTGAGGAGATGTCCCGGACTCCCGGCATCGTCCCAAACGGAACAGTTTTCGAAGACGCCCGCTATGCGATGTACAGCATTGAGAAAGGACTTTTCTCCCGATTGTCCCGGCAGGGCAGGATCGGTAGGTTAAGCCGTTACTCAATCATTGAAAACAAGGCCCAATTAGGTCCAGCGATCGATTCCGGAATTACCGCGCTTCAAATCGAACAAGGAACGCTGAGCCAACGTGATTACTACGATTGGGCTTTAGAATCGAAACAAATTTGCGGTTCAACCAACATCCTTATGATTGTTACCGGACAACCGGATATTGCCCTGGCATCAGATGCCGATGGCGTCACGCTTGACGAGTATTCCATGCCCATCTCTGTTGTTCGCAGTTTATTAAGGGTAGACCAACTCATCGGGTATTCAGCTACAAGCGCGGAAGAGGCTGCACAGGCTCAAAATTGCGGCGCCGATTACATTCTGTGTCCCAAGAGCTTCAGGGCTGAAATTTTATCAGCGGTGAATATCCCGGTTATATCGCCCTTTCGCGAGGATAAATAATGACTGAAACCTTTAACCAACGCCTCGACTCGATCGCCGAATCAATCCGTCGGTCGTTTGCGGAAAAAGATGCCGCCCGTGAGAAAGCCCTGCCTCTCTGCCGCGAGGCCATAAGACATTGTTCGGAATCTATCAGGTCAATCCACCGGCGGCAGTTCGCCGATGCCAAGGGCTCACTGGCGAAGGCTAAAGCGCTTATCGATGAGGGAGAAGCGACCATTAAATCCTGCGAGGAGTTGTCCAACACTTCTTTCTTCCGAGATGCACAGAAGGAATATTCCGAAGGCAGCATTACCTTGGCGATAACTATGGGCGAACCAATCCCGACTCCCGAGATTTTGGCGGTCGACTCTGCCGCGTACTTGAACGGAATGGGCGAGGTCGTCGGCGAACTCAGGCGTTACATCCTGGATGGAATGCGTTCCGGGGATCTGTCCAGAGCAGAAGAATTACTCTCCGACATGGACTCGATCTATGAAGTCCTGGTCACAATGGACTTTCCGGATGCCATTACCGGCAGCCTGCGGCGGACCACCGACATGGTGCGGGGCATACTTGAGAAGACACGTTCAGACCTTACGCTGACTCTCCAGCAAAAGCGGCTGGAAGAACGCCTCGACAAATTTAGCGGCCAGTTCGAACGATAGCGGTCAACACTGCTTCCGAGGCGGATTAACGAGAAAAGGGTTGTTCTCCCTTTCAAATCCGATAGTGGTGGGTTCGCCGTGACCCGGATAGACCTTTACAGCATCATCGAGAATCATCAGTCTGCGATTGATGCTGTCGATGATTTGGTCATACTCGCCGCCCGGCAAGTCAGTCCTGCCAATGCTTCCCTGGAAAAGGGTGTCTCCTGTAAATACCACGTCCTGTCCATAGAGGGCTATACCGCCGGGTGTGTGCCCGGGAACATTTAGGACCGTAAAGTGTAGCTCACCCAGCGAGAGATCCTCCCAACCTTTTAGAAGCAAATCCGGTTCCGGTACCGGTTGATGGGTACAACCAGCCAATCTAGCCAACATGCTGTTGTTCAGACTGCTGGAGTCGGCTTCATGGACGGCCAACCTGGCTCCGGTTGCTTTCTTTACTGCAGTCGTACCGGCGACATGATCAAAATGGCTGTGGGTCAATATGATATGGGTGATCTTTAATCCGAGATGGTGAACACGAAGCATAATATCTTCAGGATCGTCGCCAGGATCAATAACCATGCCTTCTTTCGATTTTTCGTCGCCTACGATGTAGCAGTTTGCTTCAATGGGCCCGACAACCAGGCGTTCGATGATCATTCAGTGATTCCTTCAAAGATGCGATTCTCATATTGTAGGGAAATCCTGGGAGGGTGTCATTTCTAAGTCAATCACCTTTTAACCCAAACCGGATTCAGGTAAAATACCTGAGATGAACCAAACGTCCCAAAATCCCACAACACCAAATCCACTGAAATTCCGGGCGAGTTTCATTGCTTTGCCGCTAATCTGCCTGATGGCAACGATAATCATATCAGCCATCTTTTACAATCAATTGCCTGACAATGTAACTTTCAGGTTCGACTTAAATGGAAGTCCGTCCGGTGAAATGGCAAAGACTTCGTTCATCGCCTTGATGATCGGCATCCAGGCTCTGCTCACTTTTATTGCCTACGTCACTACCTCAGCCATTGGCAATATTCCAACACTTCGTGATAACGCTGATAAATTCAGGTTTAGCCCTACGCGCCTGTTAGCTTTGATGGGGAATATGCCAGCTATCATCCAGTTCATCATGGCGTATATCCTCATTGACGCCATTGTTTACGCCAAGCGAGCTGAACATTTGGCTCCATTTTGGATTGTAGCTGTTGCAATCCTGGTGATCGGCGGTGCTATCACCCTGTTTTATGGTTTGCCTATTGCCTTAAAAGGTTACAAGGCAATAATGAGCGTCGAGGAAAAGAAAAAGGAATAGAAATCACCCATCCTGACATCTCCAAACCAGGGAGAGTAGTGAATTTTGAAGGAGCAATCATTTGGCCGAGAATCAGACAAATCCCGTTGACATGGAAAAGATCGTTTCTTTGAGCCGCCGCCGCGGCTTTGTATTTCAATCTTCTGAAATTTACGGTGCCCCGGGCGGTTGCTGGGATTACGGCCCGTTGGGCGTCTTGCTCAAAAATAACGTCAAGCAAGCATGGTGGCAGTCTATGGTCCAGGAGCGGGATGACGTCGTCGGAGTCGATGCCTCGATTTTGATGAATCCCAAAGTTTGGGAAGCTTCCGGCCACGTCACCGGCTTTTCCGATCCGATGCAGGACTGCATGGCCTGTAAAATGCGTTGGCGCCCCGGCGACTTCGAGGGCACGGTTTGCCCGTCATGCGGCGGCAAGCTGACCGAGCCCCGGCAGTTCAACCTGATGTTCAAGACCTTCATGGGGCCGCTGGAGGATACCGCCAGCGTCGTATACCTCCGCCCCGAAACAGCCCAGGGCATTTTTACCAACTTCGACAATGTCCTGAACACCACGCGCAAGAAGCTGCCATTCGGCATCGCCCAGACCGGTAAAAGCTTTCGGAACGAGATCACCACCGGTAATTTCATCTTCCGCAGTCGCGAGTTCGAACAGATGGAGTTGGAGTATTTCGTTAAACCCGGCACGGACGAAGACTGGCATGCCCACTGGCTCAAGACGCGCTTGGAATGGTACATCTCCCTGGGAATGAACAAGGAACACCTTCAGATGAGGGCTCACTGCAAGGAAGAACTGGCGCATTATGCCAAAGCCTGCTCGGATATCCAATATCTTTTCCCGATGGGCTGGAGCGAACTGGAGGGCATTGCCAACCGCCAGGATTTCGACCTGAAACAGCATTCCAAGTTCAGCAGCAAAAACCTAGAATATTTCGATGAAGAGACTAAAGAACGATTTACCCCATACGTTATCGAGCCATCTGCCGGCGTTGATCGCTCTGTTCTGGCGTTCATGCTCGACGCTTACACCGAGGAACCCGATAAGGACGAAATCCGCACAGTGCTGAAACTGCACCCGCGCCTTGCGCCTTACAAAGCAGCCATCCTGCCACTATCCAAGAAAGAGCCGCTGGCTAACTTAGCCAAGGAGATCTATGCCTCCCTGCGCAAAGCCTGGATGGTAACTTATGACGAAGCCCAGAGCATCGGCCGCCGCTATCGCCGCCAGGATGAGATAGGCACCCCGTACTGCATCACCATTGACTTCGACTCCCTGAACGATAATATGGTCACTGTCAGAGAGCGCGACACCATGAAGCAAGATAGGATTCCGATCGAGGAGATCAAGGCTTACCTGTTCCCGAGGTTGAAGGGGGAGATGAAGTAACAAAGCGAGGGCCATTTGTTCTCGCGACCTCAAATAAATACAATCAAGTCAGACGAAGGCTTTTCTATACGCGTTACAGGGCTGCTTGGGGTGCTTTATACCCAAGAAAACCATTCACCTGGATTAGAAGTTTTTAGATTCCACTGTGATAATGATTGTTCTTAGTCGAATTTTTATGTGGGATTTAGGCGAAGCAATTGACGAAAGGACCCACAAAATAATTTCAGATAATATTCACCGCGCTTTCAGTTGGGCTGGAACCAGAATCGAAGTCAAGTGATAATATTCCACTTATCTGACCTGCATCTGGGTTGGCGCCCCCTCTCCATAATTCCTCTCCCACGAGGGGAGAGGAAGATGAAATGATATGAAAATCATCCACTTCGCTGACTTACACCTAGGAGTTGAGGTTTACGGCAAACCCGACCCCACCACCGGCCTTGATACCCGGCTATTGGATTTTCTTGCGGCTTTCGATAAGCTGGTTGATTACGCGATCTGCCAGAAGGTTGACCTGGTTCTTTTCTGCGGAGACGCGTTCAAGAGCCGAGACCCCTCTCAGACGCAACAGCGGGAGTTTGCTCGCCGCATCCGGAAACTGGCAGACGTTGGTATCCCTGTGTTCCTGCTTATCGGCAACCACGACCTTCCAGCCGCCTCCGGCCGCGCCACTTCCACCGAGATTTATGACACACTAAGGATACCGAAGGTGACCGTTGCCAGCCAACCAAAGATATACACCATTGAAACATCTTCGGGACCGGTTCAAATAGCCGCCCTTCCGTGGCCGCGCAAGAGTTCGTTTGAAGGCAAAGCCCAGGCAGAGGGACAGAACCTCTCTTCCGATGAACTTAAATCCAAGATCGAGGCAGGCATGTCAGCAAAGATCAAGCAAATGGCTGATAGTATCAATCCGAGGCTGCCATCGATTCTGGCTGCACACATCTGGGTTGACGGCGCGGCTACAGCTTCTGAACGCAAATTCATCCTCGGCCTTGAACCAACAGTTATGTTAAGTAATATCGCCCTGCCCGCTTTTGATTACGTCGCTCTCGGCCACTTGCACAAGCGCCAGGAACTGAGCGGAACTCCGCCGGTGGTTTACAGCGGCAGTTTAGAACGGCTGGACTTCGGTGAAGAAAGAGATGACAAGGGTTTTTACGTTATCGAAATCGATATTCGAGACGGACGCAAGATCGTCGAACATCGCTTCAACAAACTTGAGGGGCGCAGATTTCTAACTCTTGAAAAGGCTTTCGATGAAGGTGAACTGAATCCGACTGCATCAGTCTTGGCACTTATCGCAGACCGCCATGAAGACATTACGAACACAATTGTTCATCTAAAACTTAAAATGCCGGAATCCATTGCTCCGCTGCTAAGAGACGCCGAGATCAAGAATGTCCTCAAAGACGCCTACTATTTTGCCATCTCCCGCGAGGTGGAACGGCAGACACGGAGCCGGTTAGGCGCAGAGAATAGCGAGTCCCTATCGCCGTTGCAGGCATTGGAGAAATATTTGGATATGAAGAATGTGGTAGGATCGCGGCGCAAGGAACTTCTCGCCCGGGCTGAAGAACTACTGGCCGAAACGGCTTCAAAATGACGGATAGACCACATATTCCTCGCCGAACACCGCTGACCACCACACGAGCCGGGCAACCCAGAGAACTGCAGCCAAGACGACCAGTCGCCAAAGCTCCGGGGTTTGTCCCAGAAACCCCCACCCTATTGAAAACATTGCGGGATGCGGGGTTGGGATCGAGGAGGGACCTGGCAGAGGTTATCAAGGCAGGGCGGGTAAAAGTCAATGTAGTCATCGCCGAAAGTTTTAGCCTGCCCCTGAAGCCGACAGATACCGTCACTTTTGACGATAACATGGTGGAACGAACAAAACCGCAAAAAGTATATCTGGCGCTCAATAAGCCCATGGACGTTATCTCCACGACTGAGGACAATCACGGCCGGCGCACAGTTATTGACTTGTTACCCGAAGAATACAAACGGCTAAAGTTATTCCCGGTCGGTAGGCTCGATGAAGACACGACCGGACTCATTCTGCTGACTAACGATGGGGAGCTGGCATATCGGCTCACTCACCCGAAATTTGAAGTGGAAAAGGAATACCTGGCGGCGGTTGACGGAGCTCTAAACGTAACGCAGGTTGATCAGTTGCAAAAAGGGATTGAGCTCGACGATGGGATGTCAGCCCCGGCTAAGATCAAGCCGGTTCTGCTCTCGCCTTACAATTACCGCATCGTCATCCACGAAGGGCGGAAACGTATAGTGCGGAGGTTGTTTGCGGCGGTGGGGCACCAGGTAAGGTTACTGAAACGCGTACGAATCGGCAAGCTGAAGCTGGAGAACTTGAAAGAGGGATCAATCAGACGATTGACAACGGCGGAGGTTAGAGAACTCTAAGCCTTCGTTGTTGCCTTAAACCTTCTCATTTCCCACTCGCGCAAACATTTGATAGCTTCTTCTTCCGGCATGTCGTTCCAGAAGCGATAATAGTAGGAAACATAGAATTTGGGGACGAGGGCGGTGTGGGCGGTAATAACGTTATCAGCCATTTTGGAGATCGTTCTAACCGCCAATTCAGATGCAACCGGGACTGCCGCGACGATCCTTGAAGGACGGCGGCGGCGAACGGATTCTATGGCAGCCATCATGGTGTAGCCGGACGCTAAGCCATCATCCACGATAATTGCAATTTTCCCCGTAACGACTGGTATAGCCCGGCTGTTGCGGTAAGCCAAGCTTCTCTGTCGGATATCGTTCCTCACCTTGGAGGTCTGATAGGTTATTTGGGATTGAGTTAGGCCGAGTGACCTGACAAGTTCATGATTCAGAACAGTCGTACCGTCGTCCGCCACGGCGCCAAAACCACCCTCAGGCCGTAACGGGATAGGAAGTTTGCGGGCAACGACTACATCAAGCTCAGCCCCGAGGGCTAGTGCAACCTGAAGTCCCACGGGCAACCCGCCGTTTGGAATGGCAAAGACTACTACTGACTCATTCTTGTACGTTGAAAGCTTCTCGGCCAGCTTAAGCCCGGCGTCGAAACGGTTTTCAAAGAGTGGGGAGGGATTGGGTTGGCGGTAGACCATATATAAAGACCTGCTCTCACATCAGTTTGAAGGCGCTGACATCGACCATGCCAAGGTCGGTCAGCTTGAGTTCTGGAATCACTGGGAGGGCTAGGAAAGACAAGGCGGCGAAGGGTGCGGAAAGTTTGACGCCAATGTCGCATGCAGCAGCCTCAACCGATTCGAAATGCTCGATCACTGTATCAAGAGGCTCTGGGGACATTAAACCGGCAACGGGCAGTGGTAGACTGGCAATGACTTTACCCCCAACGACAGTCGCCAGCCCACCTCCCATTTCGATTACGGCCTGAACCGCCGCAAAAATATCTTCATCGGAGGTGCCGACGCAGACGATATTGTGCGAATCATGGGCTACGGATGAGGCAATGGCGCCGTTTTTCATACCGAAGCCCCTTACCAAACCCTTGCCGATGTTGCCGGTAGCCTTGTGTCGTTCGACGACTACGATTTTGAGGATATCGCCTTTGAAATCAGGGATTGAATTGACTTTTTCTTTCAGGTAGCGGGTCACGATCTGACCGGGGATAACCTCGATAACCGGTGTTTCAGCGCCAGAGAAACTCATGCAAAGGTCGGCGGCGGTGAAGGGCTTGACGTTCGTGCTTTTGCGCAGTCGCGATGGTGCTCGGCTTTTGGCTTTGAACAATGCTTTGTCATTCCTGGCAACAAGTTTACCCTTGAAATAGACATCCGTGATCTCGAATTCTTCGAGGTTACTGATAATCAGGAGGTTGGCCGCGTACCCGGGAGCTATGGCACCTATTTGTCTTAAGCCAAAGTACTCTGCTGGGTTGATAGTAGCGAGTTGAATTGCCCGGACGGGATGGAGACCAAGTCTTATAGCTTTACGGACTACGGCGTCAATGTCACCGTCTCGTTTAAGATCAGAACAGGAACGATCGTCAACGACAAACATGCAACGTTTGTAGGTCTTATCGGTGACTAACGGCAGCAATTCTGCAAGGTTTTTTTCGGTGGAACCTTCGCGGATCATAATATGGATCCCGCGGGAAAGTTTCTCTCTGGCTTCTTCAAGGCGAGTCGATTCATGATCGGAGCCGATGCCTGCCGAGACGTACGCGTTCAAATCACGGCCTGTAATCCCCGGTGCGTGGCCATCGATGACTTTGCCGTCCGAAGCCTTGATTTTATCGAGGACGCCGTCATCTCCGAACAAAACGCCCGGGAAATTCATCATCTCGCCCAAACCGATGACGCCTTTTTTCTTCAGGAGTCGAGAGATGTCTTTAGTGGTTACTGTCGCGCCGGAGGTTTCCAGGTGGGTAGCGGGTACGCAGGAAGGGGCCATCACATGAAGGTCAATCGGCAATTTTTTACCAGCTTTGAGAATGTAGTCGATGCCGCCAGTGCCAACTACATTTGTTAGTTCGTGGAGATCAGTAATTACAGTGGTTGTACCTCGAGTCGAAACCGCTCGAGCGTATTCTCCGATATCCAGCATGGAGCTTTCGATATGGGTGTGGCCATCAATTAAGCCTGGGACCAGATATTTTCCGCCAAGATCGATCGTCACTTTGGCTTCCGTGTAGTCGCCGATGCCCGCGATCACGCCATTGCTTACAACTACGGAACCGGCTTCGATTTCACCCGAGAAAACGTTGACGATCCTGGCGTTCTTGAACAGGATGTCAGCCGGCTCCTGGCCTCGGGCTACTTTAATCGTCCGAAGCAAGTTGTCCGGCATCAGGAGCTTCCTCCATGGTGAAGATCTCAGGCAAGTGGCGATAGTGCTGGGAGAAATCCAGGCCGTAGCCAACGACAAATTTATCAGGGATGGTGAAACCTGAATATGCGATCTTCACCCGAACTTGGTGCCTGGCAGGCTTATCCATGAGGGCGCAGATACTGATCGAAGCCGGTTTATGTTTTGAAAAATATTTCATTATGGCTTCAATGCAAAGACCGGTATCTACGATGTCTTCAATAATCAGGATGTGGCGACCAGCGAGACGAGCGGTGGGTTCTGCCGTGATTTTGATTTGTCCGGTACTTGTTGTCCCATTGCCGTAACTCGAAGTGCCGATAAAATCAATTTCGGTTGGAATGCTTAACTCCCTGACCAGGTCCGACAGAAAGATCACTGAGCCTTTGAGAACGCCGACCACCAGAGGGTCTTTACCCGCGAAGTCACGGGATATTTGCGCTGAAAGCCTTCTAACGACCTCGGAAATCTCTTCACGAGAATACAATCGCTTCAGCTCAAAAGGGGGTTTCACAGCCAAAATTATAGTCATTAGGCTAGTATATGTCTACCCAAAAGGCGGGTCTCATTACTTATTATGCATGTTATAATAGCCACTGGTTTGGCTTGTGTTGTAAATGGACGATGGGTCTGCAAAGGAGTACAAGTGGTAATTAAGGTTGAGAACCTGGTCAAGGTTTACGGACCGATTCGAGCGGTCGATGGCATTAGTTTTGAGGTAAACAAAGGCGAAGTCTTCGGCATGCTAGGCCCGAATGGTGCCGGAAAGACTACGACTGTGGAAATTATTGAGGGTTTGCGCACCCAAGATTCTGGTACTGTCACCGTGCTTGGATTGGACTCCCAAAAAGCCACCAAGGAGATCAAGCAACGGATTGGGGCTCAACTGCAAACGCCTTCGCTGATGCCTACGCTGACCGTGGAAGAATTGCTGGATGTGTTCGCCGGATTCTATGAGAAATCCCTACCAACGAAAGACCTTCTGGAAATTGTTTCACTCACGGAAAGCCGGAAAGTGTTGGTGAAAAATCTATCAGGCGGTCAACTGCAACGCCTCTCGGTTGCCATGGCGCTAGTGAACGATCCGGAAATTGCCTTCCTTGATGAGCCTACCACCGGACTCGATCCTCAGGTGAGGCGGAGCATGTGGCAGGTCATCGAGGATATGAAAGCTAAGGGCAAGACGATTTTCATGACAACTCATTATATGGAGGAAGCCGAAAGACTCTGCGACCGTATTGCTATCGTTGATCATGGCAAGATCATCGCACTTGATACACCAAGGGGATTGATTAACTCCAATTTCAAGGAACAAGCAATTCAATTCGAGCTTGAGCCCCGCCCTTCTAACGAAATCCTCCTGTCTTTTCCCGGCGCCACAAGCGTCGCAACCGATCTAAACGAGGTCGTTATTTACACTAAAGACGTACCTGGAACAATGTCGGCGGCGATCAAATATGCTGAAGCAAATTGCTCCCCTCCTCAATTAAAAGATCTCCGCGTCCGTCAGGCCTCCCTAGAGGATGTATTTTTGAAGTTGACCGGAAGGAAGATCAGGGAATGACCGCTTTTACGAAATTACTCGTTGCCAACTTCAGAATGTTCGTGCGCGACAGGACTGCACTCTTTTTTACTTTCGCTTTCCCCTTGATCTTTATTGGGCTCTTCGGAATGGTCTTCGGTGGAAGCAACTCGGTCAACTACAAAATCGGCCTCGTCCAGGAAGATACATCAATTATCAGCCAGCACATGGCGGATGCCTTCAAACAGATCCCCATTTTTACGGTATCCGAAGACACTCTAGATAATTCCCTTAATTCCTTGAAAAAGGGCGATCTTTCGGCGGTTGTTGTAATTCCCGCCGGTACTGATGCGACTATTAACAGCGGTAGTGCCGCAGCAATTACTCTTTACCATGACCCGTCACAAACTGCCACGGCACAGGTGATTCTACCGGTGATGCAGCAGTTTGTGGATCAGTTCAATCGGCAGATTACTCAAGCACCGGTTGCTGTAACTTTGACCGAAAAATCGATCCTTTCAAGCAATCTGCGTTTTATCGACTTTTTCGTACCTGGTATCCTCGGCATGTCAATAATGCAGAGTGGACTCTTCGGCGTGCTGCCGCTTATCGAATGGCGCGAGAAGAAGGTACTGAAACGGCTTGGGGTAACGCCTCTGTCCCGTAGTACCGTGGTTACCAGCCAGTTGGTTTTCCGCCTCGGAATCGTCGTCTTACAATCCGCGGTGATTCTTGCTGTGGCCAAATTTGGCTATCGTGTTCCCATCCTTGGGAACTGGTTTTTGCTCTTGGGCCTCATTATGCTTGGCACTCTGCTTTTTGTGGCTCTGGGTTATGTAGTTGGAGCACGAGTTAAAACGGTAGAAGGTGCAAACCCCATCGTCCAGTTGATTTCCTTCCCGATGATGTTCCTTTCCGGCATATTCTGGCCAGTTGATATCATGCCTGCCTTCATCAAGCCGGTGGTTACAGCCATGCCTCTGACTTACCTTGGAGACGGCCTGCGGCAAGTTATGGTTGAATCGACCCCGTTATATCCTCTAGGAGTCGATATCCTGGTAATGTTCGCTTGGTTAGCGGTGTGCATGCTCGTCACCGTCCGGCTTTTCAAGTGGGAATGATGTGCCTTCCTACCGAATGAAAAAAGGCGCCCCCCGGGCGCCTTTTTTCATAAAACGCCCATCAGTGAATGAGCATACTGTCCCCGAAGCTATAAAACCGATACTGCTCGTCGACCGCTTCCTGGTAAGCTTGTTTTAAGGTTTCCCGACCGACAAATGCCGATGCAAGCATGAGTGGAGTACCGCGCGGAAGGTGGAAGTTGGTGATCAAATGATCGATTACCTGAAAATGGAAACCAGGCAATATGAACAGCTCGACCCAACCCTCGAATTCTTTTAACGGCAATCCTTGAGTCATCGCCGCCCATTCCAGGGTCCTGACGGTAGACGTTCCGACACCAAAAACCCTGCCGCTTGATGCCTTCACATCGTTTATAGCTTGTGCGGTTTCACTGGGTAAGATCGCATACTCGCGGTGAATTGGGTGAAACGCTGGATCCTCTTCTTTGACCGGACGGAAAGTGTCCAGGCCAATATGAAGCGTCACGAACAGTAGCTTCACTCCTTTTTTTTCGATGGCTTTCAACAGTTCCGGCGTGAAATGCAAACCTGCGGTTGGCGCTGCCACGCTGCCGGCTACCCGGCTGTATACTGTTTGATAGCGTTCAGCCTCAGATTCAGTCAATTGATGATGAATGTAGGGAGGTAAGGCTAAGATACCCAGATCAGTCAAATGTTCTTCATCGGTTAATCGAATAAGAGCGGTACCATCATCTGATTTAGAGATGATTTCGAACGTAGAGGAGGTTGGATTTCCCGACCTATCGCATAGATTTACTACAGTCCCAATGTTAAGCCGCTTGGCGGGTTTAATAAGAGCCTGCCACTCGCCGTACGCGCGCCGAAGTAGCAACAATGCTTCAACGTGAGCACCGGTACCCTTTTTAATTCCAAACAACCGGGCTGGAATCACTCTCGAATCATTGAAGACAAGAGCATCACCCGGTCGCAAGTAATCGATAATATCTGAAAAACACCTGTGTTCGATTCCTCTTCTAAACCGGTCAAGGACTAGTAACTTGGATGAATCTCGCGGGTCGACGGGAGTTTGAGCAATTAACTCAAGCGGGAGATTATAGTCAAAATCTGAGGTTTTCAAGGTAGCTAATTATACTGGTTCATCGACCTTCACCGCCATGAAGCCGGTTTACCAAGTCTGGCCGATATGTTATCCTAACTTCTCGTGAAAATACTCCTTTCCAATGACGACGGCATTCATTCAGCCGGGCTTTGGATCCTGGCTAACCATTTGAATCAGGTTGATTCGGTCACCATCGTTGCGCCGGATAGAGAGCAGAGCGCCACCGGGACTTCCGTCACTCTGCGGCATCCCCTGCGAATCAGCAAAGTTGCCTCCCAGCTTGATGGCGTAGAGTGCTGGGCTACAGAGGGTCTTCCCGGGGACGCGGTCATACTGGGACTGGAACATGTCCTGGAAAAACCGGTGGACTTGGTGGTCTCAGGTATCAACAACGGACCAAACGTTGGCGATGATGTTCTGATCTCCGGCACCGTCGGAGCGGCATTGCAGGCTTACCTCCGGAACGTACCGGCTATTGCCATTTCTACCTTCAACATCGAATCCACCAACCACGAGACTCCGGCTCGGCTGGCAGCCATCATCGCCGCCGATATCGCTTCCGGCAGATTGACCGGTGACATCTTCCTGAACATCAACACCCCAGATATCCCGCTTGATCGGATCAAGGGTGTTCGATTGTGCCACCTGGCGCATAAGACCCACATAGATACGGTTAAGGAAGGCCACGACGGCCGCCGTGAGTTTTACTGGCTGGTGCGCAGTAAGCTAGATTTTGAAGCTGAGGCTGGTACAGATATCAAAGCCATCGAGCAAAATTGCATATCAGTCACCGAACTTCACACCAATCTGTTCCGAAAGCCTCCGATAGCGACGCTCGAAATCCTTTGCAACGAATGGTTTCACACGCTCAAAGAAGACCGATAAACCCTCATGGGATTTGCATACCGAATACCTCCAATTTATCGCAATAGTCTTGCGCCAAAAAACGTCTTCAAATAACCATCATTTCTCCCTTCATCCTTGATTGATGTCCTTTTTTAGTCTTCCTTTTTCGTGGTGACAAAAATAGGTATTTTTACGCATTTGAAATAGCTCCATCTTCTTCTAACATATAGTTGAGTAGTGCGATATCTAAGGGGGATCGCTGTGTCGTCCAGCTCTCACCGATTCTCAGCAGTGAAAGAAAGAAGGCGGAATATGGCTACTTTTGACATCGGCTCCAAGGATGAATTAAGAAATGGAACCATGGCCGGGAAAACAGCCGGAGGACAGCAAATCCTCGTTGCCAACATTGACGGTCAGTTTTATGCGATGGGCGACGTTTGCACCCATATGGGTGTCTGTAATTTGTCCGAAGGATTTCTCGATAGCGATCAGGTTGAGTGTTATTGCCACGGCTCGATTTTCAATGTGAAAACCGGACAAGTTGTAAGTGGTCCGGCGACGACTCCAGAGCCGGTCTATCCCGTAACGATTCATGGGGACCGATTATTTGTTGATATCCAATAGCCAAGGAGTACCAAAACGTCAGGCGATCCGGCTCAACTCGTTTTGACTCTCGGGCATTCCACTAGGACGCTGGAGTCGTTTATCAGTACATTAAAGTCCTATGGCGCTGACGTGGTCTTGGATATTCGTACCATTCCAAGGTCGCGCCATAATCCGCAGTTCAATCAGGAAACGCTTCCGGATTGGTCGAAAACGGAAGGAGTAGAGTATGCCCACTTGACCGGGCTTGGAGGACTGAAGCATGCGAGCCCTGACTCTATCAATACCGGCTGGCTCAACGCCAGTTTCAGAGGATTTGCGGATTACATGCAAACCGGTGCGCTTACGGAGGCCCTTAACCAACCTATAGAGATCACTAATCGGAAATTGCCGGTGTTGATGTGTGCCGAAATGTTGCCTTGGCGTTGCCACCGTTCGCTAATTGCTGACGCCTTGGTGATACGAGGCTATGCCGTCAAACATATCTGAACGATTCGAAATGGTTGCAACATAAACTCACTCCATGGGCAAGCGTTCATGGGATCCTTATTACTATCCGGCTTCAAAGCCCTAATTTCTCTATTTTGAGCATCTACATCGGGAAAATTGGGGAATCGAATTGCATCCCTCTTAGAGTCCATTTCTAGTTAAAATACCGAAGGAGGTCCTTTTCTCCCAAATGCTTTAATTTGAAAGCCGGTTCCACTATAATAATTTCATAAACTAGTCCGCTTGTATCTTTCCTTTGAAAGAACGAGACGGCAATAGCCTTGAAGGAAATGCCTTCTCTGCTTTTGCCGGGAAGGCATTAAGTTTTATGGCATGCAATTCACAAAGAATCGGAATAATTGGAGCCGGCAAGGTCGGCAATGCACTGGCCGTCGCCCTGATAAAAGCCGGTTATTCTGTCAATGCTGTTTCCAGCCGTACCATTTCTTCGGCATACAAGTTGGCAGATAAACTCCCATCCGCCGTTGTTTTCGAGAGCCCAAAAGAAATAGCTACCGTCTGTGACCTTATCTTCATAACAACTCCGGATTCGGCAATCAGAGATGTCGCTACTTCTATTTCTTCCCGGTCCGGCTTGATGGTTAGCCATGTAGCCGCCTCAGTATCTCTCTCAGTCCTCGATGGTTTAAGGGAAGATGGGGCTATAACCGGAGTGTTTCATCCGCTTCAGGCAATCAGTTCCAAAAATTCAGAAATCTTGCCAGGAATCACCTTCGCTATTGAAGCCGAAGAGCCTCTGTTTAGTTTACTTCAGCAAATAGCATCCAGGCTAGGCGGACGTACCGTTGAACTCAAAGAAAATGACCGGGTTTTTTACCATGCCTCAGCAATTATCGCATCAAACTACCTTGTAGCCCTAGTCAATACCGCTGCGGAATTATGGCAGGGTTTTGGAACCAAAGAGCAGGCAATACGGGCGTTGATGCCGCTAATAAGGGGAACTCTCGATAACATCGAACAAATTGGAATACCGGAATGCCTCACCGGGCCGATTTCGCGAGGTGATAAGGAGACGATCAAGGCGCATTTAATGTTATTACAAGAATCTGCGCCTCGAACATTGGATATGTACAAATTACTTGGTTTGAACACAATCCCCCTGGCGTTATACAAAGGAAGTATCGATCAGGCCAAGGCAACCGAATTAAAAGAACTCCTGGAGACAAATTCGTGAGAACCATGTTAAAAAGCAAACTACATCGTGCTCGGGTTACCCGCTGCAATCTGGATTACGAAGGAAGCATAACAATCGATCGTGATCTCTTGAAGGTCGCAGATATCTTACCTTTCGAACAGGTCCAGGTCTTGAACTTGAACAACGGCGCAAGGTTCGCTACATATGCCATTGAAGGTGAAGCCGGTAGCGGCGAGATCGGTCTCAATGGAGCTGCCGCCCGCTGCGCCTGCAAAGGCGATACGGTCATCATTCTGACCTATGATCAGGTTGCCGAGGAACAACTCTCTAGCCACATGCCAAAACTGGTATATGTAGATGAGAACAACCGGATCGTCATTGTAAAACATGCCTTAGGCGCTATCTCATTTTAGGAGTAGAGATGAGAACAACGATCCAGCAGATCAAGGATTTCAAGCTCAAGGGCGAAAAATTCGCCGTTCTCACGGCGTACGACTATCCAACCGCGCAGATTGTCGACCGGTGCGGTATCCCGGTTATCCTAGTTGGCGACAGTTTGGGAAACGTGGTGCTCGGCTACGACTCCACCATTCCCGTAACAATAGATGACATGATCCACCACACCAAAGCGGTAGTCCGCGGAGCGCAAAAAGCCATGGTGGTCGGTGATATGCCTTTTATGACGTACCAGATAAACATTGAGGACACGCTGCGTAATGCCGCACGATTTCTCCAAGAGGCCGGAGCACAGGCGGTCAAGCTCGAAGGGGGCGTTACTGTCGCCGATAAAGTCAAGAAATTGGTCGTTTGCGGCATCCCGGTAATGGGGCATATAGGGCTGACACCTCAATCTATCAATCAATTGAGCGGGCATAAAGTACAGGGACGGAGCATTGAAGCGGCGCGAAGGGTTCTGGCAGACGCCAAGGCTCTTGAAGAAGCCGGTGCTTTCGCTGTTGTCCTCGAGACAATTCCGGCGGAACTCGCTGCATTTATTACTTCCAGGATCAGCATACCGACTATAGGAATCGGTGCCGGGCTTGGGTGTGACGGCCAGGTGCAGGTTATCTCCGATTTGCTGGGATTGTTCACGGACTTTGTGCCCAAACATGCTGGGCAGTATGGGACATTGGCTCAATTGATGTCAAAAGGAATCGCCGATTATGCAAATGACGTCATAAACGGTTCATTCCCAGCTGCACAACATAGTTTTACCATGGACCCCGCAGTTATAGATGAACTACGCCATGAAAATTCTTAGATCTATTCCGGAACTCAAAGCCTATCGAGAAAAGCTCGTCGATTCCGTCGGCTTCGTGCCAACGATGGGTTTTCTTCACGATGGGCATCTTTCTCTGGTGCGTCAATCCAAAGCAGATTGCGATCACTCTATTGTGAGCATCTTCGTAAACCCCCCCCAGTTTGGACCGAACGAGGACTTCAACTCATACCCTCGCGATATCGATCATGATCTGGCAATGTTAGACGCAGCGGGTGCTGATGCCGCATTTCTTCCCTCAGTCGATGAAATGTACCCGGAAGGTGCGGATACATTCGTCGTTCCCGGCAAGATCGCCGAAAGGCTCGAAGGCGCTGTCCGCCCGGGTCATTTCAGGGGTGTAGCTACGGTCGTTCTTAAACTATTCAACCTCATACAAGCCCAAAAAGCCTATTTCGGGCAGAAAGATGCGCAACAGGTCGCTGTTCTCAAGAAGATGGTGGCCGACCTGAACGTTACGGTTGAATTGGTCGTGATGCCGATCATCAGGGAAAAAGATGGGCTAGCGATGAGCAGCCGAAATACTTATTTAAGCCCGGAAGAGCGCCAAGCTGCAACCGTGTTGTATCGGTCATTGAAGTTCGGTGAAAGCCTGATTAGCGCAGGCGAGCAACATGCGGATGTTGTGAAACAGAAGATGATTGATTTTATCTCAGCTGACAAGTTGGCTCGAATCGATTACGTTAGTATAGCCGATCAAGCCAGCTTAGAGGAGCAAACTATAATCGGGAAACCAGCTTTGATCTCTTTAGCTGTGCGGATCGGGCGAACCAGGCTGATCGATAACTCCGTTGTTTAATAGGCGAATATTGATACCTTCGACTTGAGCCGCTAGCATACCAAGGCCGGCGAACGGTTAAATGATTCTGAAAATAAATTGGCTCCCGAGGAAGGATTCGAACCTTCGACCAATCGGTTAACAGCCGACCGCTCTACCACTGAGCTACTCGGGAGCGAGTATTTGGCTGCCGAGCCAGGGTTCGAACCTGGGCAAAAGGATTCAAAGTCCTCCGTGCTACCACTACACAACTCGGCAATAGGCTTTTCTCAGCCGCTAAAGCTGGTGCCGAAGGTCGGACTCGAACCGACACAGGAGTTGCCCCCTAGCAGTTTTTGAGACTGCCGCGTCTACCATTCCGCCACTCCGGCGTAAAGCCGAATGCTTATTTTAAAGAACGAAAGTGCCGAGGCCCAGACTTGAACTGGGGACACGCGGATTTTCAGTCCGCTGCTCTACCAACTGAGCTACCCCGGCGCAGACAACGAATGATATTGTAGCCGTTCTGTCTAGATGGGTCAAGCGATTGAACTTGGATCGAACGAGCGACCAAGCCCAAAATTAGATGACGCCGTATTGCGAAAACGTGACTAACACTATTAGTATGGACAAAGTTGAGCCGGCAATTACTTGAGCCAGGGTGTGTTGGGCTAGATTCAATCTTGCCCACCACATCACCGGCAATAGAATCAACGAGAACGACGCCCACCAGCCAAAAAGAACCAACAGCACGGTCACGAACGCGGCGACGGTCGAGGAATGTACGGATATCTTCCACCACAGGTTTATGAAAGCGAGACAAACGACTGATGCCAAACCTGCAACAAGTCCGGCGACAAGTATTGTAGGGGCGTTCAATAAGTTCAAAATCCAGATCGCAAGGACGTCGAAAAACAATCCCACAACATAAACCCTGTGGCGTTGATGCCGGCGATTGGAAAATAGGGAATCCATGCGCCCGGTTTTGACCATGTACAGAGATATTAGCAGTACTGGTAGGATGGCAAGTAGTGTAACCAACAAGAACCATTTGAATCCTTCGATAGTTGAGGCAGCGCCGTTGAACGCCACTAGAGCAATCATCGCGATTCCCAGTACAAGCGGGCTGATACTGTTCGAAATCAGGTGTGCAATGCGGGTGCGCAATTAATCGAGCTTGCTCATAAATAATCCGCCAATTATAGCACAGAGTGCATTGAATCTATTGACAATAGCCTACACTGGTATTAAAGTGACACCCAATACCATGACTGCGAACGATGTCGTCTCCGTAAATAACGTCAGCTTCAAATACGGTCATCTCAAAGTCATCGATGAACTGTCTCTGGACATCCCAAAGGGCCAAGCCTTCGGCCTGCTTGGACCCAACGGCGCCGGTAAGACTACACTGATCAGATTGATGTCGGGATTGCTTCAACCCGACCAAGGAGCAATTCGCATTGTTGGTGAACCTTTAACCCGGCAGAGGTCCTCGATCATTGGGTACATGCCCCAGACTCCCTCGGTCTACCAGGAACTGTCCGTACGACAAAACGTCGAATTCTTCGCCAAAATCTATGGAATGATCGAAGGACCAAGGAGAAAATCGCGCGTCGATGAGGTTATCAAGATAGTCGATTTGTGGGAGAAGCGCGATACCAGCGCGCATGAGCTTTCGGGAGGCATGCGGCAACGTTTAAGCCTGGCATGCGCCATCGTTCACAATCCTCCAATCATCTTCCTTGACGAACCGACCGTTGGTCTTGACCCGGAATTACGTGTCCACTTCTGGGATTATTTCCGGAAACTTACGGCCGCTGGGCACACTTTGATAATTTCCAGCCACACAATGGATGATGCGACTCATTGCGACTGCCTGGCATTTCTTCGCGGCGGAAAGGTTATCGCCCGCGGATCGCCCTGTGATCTTATTATTGCCACCAGCGACCCAAAAGCGAACCTTGAAGACGCATTTCTGTATTTCATTCGTAAAGGCGCCGAGAATCATGCCTAGGTTGGCTTTGGCAATCGCTCAACGAGTGATAACCCAGTTACGCCGCGACCATCGGACACTGGGGTTGATAATCGTTGTCCCCGTGGTCGTGATGACGCTTATCGGTTACAGTATGCCCAACAGAAATGCCCAATTGGAACTCACGGCTCCTGCGTTGATCGCTATGATGGCTCTATTCTTCAGTTTCTTACTCACCGGCATCAGTTTCTTGCGCGAGCGTTCTCAGGGTACCATGGAACGGCTGATGGTATCGCCCGTCTCCAGAACCGATATTGTCTTGGGATATTTGCTTGGTTTCATGATCTTTGCCCTGATTCAGACACTCATCATCTTCTTCTTTACCGTATGGATATTCGACGTTCCCTATAAAGGAGCCCTTTGGGAGATACTGGTCTTCCAGATGGCTATCGTTATCGGGTCGGTGACATTGGGCATATTCATCTCCACCTTTGCCAAGAACGAATTCCAGATGGTCCAGTTCATACCCCTTATTATTGTGCCGCAAGTATTTTTAGGCGGGGTGCTGTGGCCAGTGGAGCAAATGAACGGCTTCTTGCAGGGAGTTTCCAAAATCCTTCCTTTGACCTACGCCGTTGATGGCTTGCGCAACATCATGCGCCAGGGTGAATCCCTTGGTGGTGTCGGTGGTGATCTGGCCTTTCTGCTTGGTTTTGCTGTATTCACCTCCATCCTCGCCGCCCTGACACTCAGGCGCCGGGCAGGGGGTTGATCGCTACCGCAATAAAGACAATCGGAATTCCACTTATCATTCCCACGATCTTGATTGACAATATAATGTTCGTTGACACTGGGAGAAGGGCGCTTTATTATAATCCGAGTTTACCAGGTCATCGGCATTACGGGTTCCGCTAAGGACGCATATGCAGGATCCATCCTCATTCACTCAAGCGATGAGATTCGGCGGCAGATTAAGGTTATACCTGAATCTGTATCGGGCGCTTGCTCTGGTTATCGCAGCCAGCCAGTTAAATGTAAATGGAATCGAATCGCCCCTATCGTCCGCAGTCATATTTTGGGGAGTGACCGGTTATACCCTTTTTAAGTTCATCACGCCTGCTTCCCCCAAACGATACCTAGCAGGCCAACTGCTTCTTGCCCTCGACCTTTTGTTTTGTGGTTTTTTAATTTGGCTTACTGGAGGCGTGAGCAGTCCATTCCTTTTATACACATTGTCACCTGTCTTGACGGCCTCCCTGTTCTATTCTTCATATCTGGCGATGACTGTCGGCGTCGCCTCTGTTTTAGACGTTTTGCTCGCTCAACTCGTGGCGCCAGTATCAAGCGCCAGTTTCAATGCAACCGAAATCAGCTACTTTTTGATTTATATTGCCGCGGTAAGCCTGGCCGCTTCGTTGCCCTACCTGGTGAACGTCAACCTTCAGCAGCGCCTGGAAAAAGAATTCGTCACTGAAGAGAGACAACGGTTGTCTCGCGAGATTCACGACGGCACCGTTCAGACGCTTTCGGCTATAAATTGGCAGGCTCAGATAATCGAACGGGAACTTAAACGGCGCGGCATCCAGATGAATGAGGTCGATAAGCTTCTTCGTCTCGTTGAAGAATCAAGAATCGAAGCCCTGGAGTCATTGGAGTTGCTTCGAAAATATTCCGGCGCCGGACAGATGATGTCTCACCTCAAGAATTACCTCTATCATTTGAAACAGGATGCTGGCATTAATTACAGAATTAACCTTCCGGAGACAGAACCCTCGCTGCCGCCGCATATCGAACTGCAGCTATTGCGGATCTGCCAGGAAGCAATGAACAATATTCGTAAACACGCGGAAGCTAAAAATATCAATTTTGAGATGATTCGGCGCGACGGGCACCTTTGTGTGTCTATTCAAGACGATGGAAAGGGTTTCGACGTCGGCCAATATTATCACGGGCACTCACGGCATGGTCATGGCTTGAACGTGATGAAGGAACGGGCTATTTCAGCGGGGGGCGGCCTGAAAATCTTCAGTATGCCGGGAAAGGGAACCACATTGACCGTCGATATTCCATTGGAGAGGAACTAATACATGTCTGAAAACACTCGCATACTTATTGTTGACGACCACGCGATTGTCAGAAGCGGTCTTACTTCGATCCTGGCAGGCGAAGAAAAAATGCACATCATTGGCGAAGCAGCGGATGGGAATGAGGCCATTGCTAAATCCACCGCGTTGCAACCCGATGTCATTCTTCTGGATATTTTGATGCCCCGGTGCACGGGTCTTGAGGCATTGCCGGTAATTAGGGAAAAGGCGCCTGGGGCCAGGATACTAATGCTCACCGTGTCTGCAGAGGAAAAAGATCTTTTTACCGCATTGAAATACGGCGCCCAGGGTTATCTCCTAAAAGGATCAGGGATCACAGATGTTGTTTCAGCCATCAGGCGGGTGGCAAACGGTGAGGTTATTCTCTCGCCCCAGATGGCAGGGTCACTGGTGTCAGAATTCCGGCAGCGTCAGGCAAACAAGGAAGATATCGACTTATCTCCCAGGGAAATGGAAGTCTTGAAGCTAGTCGGAGACGGTCTTACCAACTCCGAAATTGCTGAGAAAATGTTCCTTGGAGAAAGCACGGTCCGTACCTATTTATCGCGGCTCTTGGATAAGCTCCAGCTTCGAAACCGGGCGGCGGCGGTTGCCTACGCAACCAGGCGGGGCATCTCGTCAAATAAATAAAAAATGTCCCGGAGTTGGAATTCTTCCGGGACAAAGAATTTCATTTTGGAGCGGGCGACGGGATTCGAACCCGCGACAACCTGCTTGGAAGGCAGGAACTCTACCACTGAGTTACACCCGCAAAACAAAGCAATTTTAACCTTGTGTGGCTAAGTTTGTAAAGCGCTTTCCCTCATCTAACATCAAACATAGTCTCCGATCGGCCCACTTGATATAATCTGCGTGCCTGGAGGACAAAATGTCGACGAAAAATGCGAAAGTTATTATGGTACAGGGAACTTCTTCAAATGTGGGGAAGAGCGTGCTGGTCGCCGCCCTTTGCAGGATTTTCAAACAAGACGGTTATAGGGTGGCGCCCTTCAAGGCTCAGAATATGGCTCTCAACGCGTTTGTGACGCCCGAGGGCGGCGAAATTGGCCGGGCTCAGGCAATGCAGGCCGAAGCCTCAGGTATCGCCCCCAGCATTCACATGAATCCGATTCTTTTGAAACCGGAGGCTAATTCCCGCGCCCAGATCATAGTACATGGAAAGGTTTTCGATACCTCATCCGCCAAGGACTATTACAACTACACGATGATGCTACTCGACAAGGTCAAAGAATCGCTCGAATACCTCAGATCACGGTATGACATCGTGGTTATCGAAGGCGCCGGCTCCCCTGCCGAGATTAACCTTAAAGCCAGGGAGATCGCCAACATGCGCATCGCCAAACTGGCAAAGGCGCCGGTTTTGCTAGCGGGCGATATCGATCGTGGCGGCGTTTACGCTTTCCTTGTTGGCACGCTCGAGTTGCTTGATGAAAGCGAACGGAAATTAGTAAAAGGTTTCATAATCAATAAGTTCCGAGGCGACGTCACCCTGATAAAAGACGCCAACGACTTTCTGGAGGAGCGGACCAAGCTGCCCGTGCTGGGAGTAGTGCCCTACTATCGAGATATCTTACTCGCCCAGGAGGATTCGGTCTATCTGGATGAGCGCCGGAATGCCGTGTCCAATGCCGACCTGGATATTGCCATCATCCGGAGTCCCAGAATATCCAACTACGATGATTTCGATCCTTTGGAAGAAGATGGAGCCAACCTCCGCTTCATCTGCCGCCCTGAAGAGATGGGGAATCCTGACCTTATTATTATCCCCGGTTCCAAAACTACGGTTCCGGATCTGCTGGCCATACGAGACTCTGGCGTCGCTGAGTCGATCATTAAGAAAGCCAGGTCAGGTACACCCGTTTTCGGCGCCTGTGGTGGGTATCAGATGCTTGGAAACCTGATACACGATCCGAACCATGTCGAATCGGATAATGACACGGTTCAAGGACTTGGCTTGATCGATGCCGAAACTACTTTCATCAGCGATAAAGCGACAACACAAGTGAAAGGCATTGTCACCGGCGAGCGGGGTTTGTTGGAAGGTTTAAAGGGGGAAATTCTAACCGGTTATGAGATTCATATGGGAAGGACTGAAAGCCGGATCCGCCCATTCCAGATTACTGAAACCCAGGACGGGCCAGCATTCTATACCGATGGCAGCGCAAACGAGGAAGGGACGGTTGTTGGTAGTTACATCCACGGCATCTTCCTGAGTCACGGATTCCGGCGAGGTTTATTGAATAACCTGCGGCGCCGCAAAGGTTTGCCTGAGCGAATTTACGATGCCCCATTAGATAAAGAAAAACATTATGACGCCCTTGCAGACCTGGTTAGAAATTCGTTGGATATGGAAACTATCTATAGGATTCTCAACGAGGGTGTCGAGGCATGAGCCGCGAAAACATCGAGCGGATGCGCGAAGCCAGCTGCAGCGAACCGGCATGGCAGACGCTGGGAATCGAGTTAAGGGAAATTTCGGACGGTTTTTCCAAGGTGAGTTTCAAGGTACGTCCTGAGTTTCTTAACTTTGTCGGCACGCTGCACGGCGGAATTATTGTAACCTTAGCTGATTCGGCCTTCGGTTATGCTTTGAATTCGCTGCATTTCCCGACGATTGCCAGCCAATTCAATATCCATTTCCTCAATCCTGCCGTCGTGGGCGATGAGTTAGCTGCGGAATGCCGGGTAATAAAAGCCGGGAAACGCACCATGATGGCTGAAATTTCAGTACAGAACCAAGATGGAAAACTCATCGCGAAGGCCACAGGAACCGGGATTCCGCTGGACAGAGAACAGCTTTGATTATCGCTTTCTGATCAGAGTCCAAAGTCCGGCGACCGTCAAGAATAGTCCAATTAATGCCAAAACGGATGTCACTGCCCATTGGATCGCCACCGAAGAGTAGCCTATCGCGAGTCCTCCCAAGGCCAAGCCGAAGACCAATAGGCTACCTATCAGTTGAGAAGTAGCTATTTCAATAGATTCGGGATATACCGTGGCCACTTTAACGCGGCGTTGTCTCAAATACCTATACGCCATAGATTCTCCTGGAATCAGGGTTTTGGACCGAATACTTCGTGTGTTCATTGCCCATCATATTATTCACTTGGGCTTTGGGCAATTCGTGAAATCACCTATTTATTGTTGATTCAGTACTCAATTATTGAAACGTCTCTAAAAATGAAAGGTTAGTGACAGGTTATTCCTTAAATTCAACCAATGGTCATATTCTGGAAAAATGTTAGGTATGTTATAATGCTGGAATTATGTCAAAACCCGATTGGCAGGTCACCGCCACCACGATTAAATGCGATGCCGTTAGTGACGAAGTGACGATCATGGTTTACCCCGACGGCACGGCAAAATGCGCCAGCTACACGAAATTCGGGGCAACCGACAAAAAGACGTTGGCCAAACTGGAAACACGGGCAAAAAAGCTCAGAATTAATTCCAAGTGTGAAGGTCCGCAGTGCCGGCGTATCACCGACTATCGCGACAAAATTATGGCTGAGGAAGGCCCTTAGTCCTGCCTCTCCAATACATACAATTACTCTATTTCTTTGCGCTCTGGCCCAGGTAAGCTGAGATCACAAGAGGATTATTCTTGATTTCTTCGGGAGTACCCTCGGCGATCTTCCGCCCGAAATCCAGAACGACGATCCTGTCAGCCAGGTCCATGACAACACCCATGTCGTGTTCGATAAGTACAATGGTGCGAATCCCGTCCCGCAAAACCGGGGTATCTGGATAAGACTCACCCTGTCCTTCGAAGATATCAACGATGAATCGGGCGATGTCTTCCTTCTCTTCGGTATTCATGCCCGCCATTGGTTCGTCCAATAAAAGGACTTTAGGCTCAAGCGCCAAGGCACGGGCTAACTCAATTCTTTTCCTCATTCCATAGGGAAGCGAGGCCACCGTTTTGTTGCGCACCGGCTCGATTTCCAGGAAATCGATGATATCCTCCACAACCCTTCGATGCCGGATCTCTTCGTTATGAGCCGGGCCGAAGTAAAGAGCCCCGGTCAAGAGATTCTGCTTCATAAACACGTGCCGGGCCGCCATGGCGTTTTCTAGTGTTGTTAACCCCGAAAACAATTCGATGTTCTGGAACGTTCTGGCTAAACCCATTCTTGCAGCCTTATCCGGACGGATGCGGGAGATATTCCTTCCCTCGAACAAAATCTCCCCTTTTTGGGGCTTGTAGAAGCCGTTGAGGCAATTCAACAGGCAGGTCTTGCCGGCGCCATTGGGACCGATAATAGCCAGGATCTCATTTTCTCGGATATCTACAGAAACATCTTTAAGCGCGGTTATTCCGCCAAATGATAGTGTCAGGTTTCGCAGGCTGACCTTTACCGGTTTTTCTGCCGAAATTATTGGTTGGGCCATTTTAGTCCCATTTTCTTTCGTCAAGTACTACTTTAGACTCCGATGGGATTGTTCCTTGAGGTAGCAATTCGAGACGGTCCAGTTTCACGATACAGGCACTTTGAAAGGCAGATTCGACCCGTTTTCGAAGTTCAAAATCATCGGTATTGCCGGATTTTAACTCCAGTCTCAGAGTCAGGGTATCACGATTATCGATCCGTCGAACTACTAATTGAAACTTGCCGGCTTCATTCACAGCCGCAAGGGCAGCCTCGACCTGTTTGGGTACAACAAACATACCCCGAACTTTGACCGCTTCTCCTGAGCGTCCAAGAAGCCCGACGAGCTTAGGAGCAGTACGCCCACAGGGACAGTTATCGACAATCATTTTGGACAGGTCGCCGGTCCCAAAGCGAATCAAACCCCAATGAGGGTTATGTAAAGGTGTCACCACTACTTCACCAACCTCACCCGGCGCCAGTTGTTTTCCCGTCGATGGATCAACGATTTCAACCACATAGTCGTCCATCAAGTGCAAACCTGATTTTTGCGAACATTCATAGGCCAGAGTCCCGCCTGGTTCTGTCACTGCATAAGTTTGATAAGTATCGATTCGATAATCTTTCTCCAGGGTTTGCCTCATCGATGGAGATAGCATTTCACCGGTAACCCAAGCCTTATCGATGCGAAAGTCCTTTTTGAAATTACTACCGGTTTCTTCGACCTTTTTTATCAAAGACATCAGGTAACTGGGCGTCCCCACGAATCCATTCACACCGAGGTCTTTCATAGCCTTGATGTGAATGTCAGTATTGCCGGCGCCAGCCACCACCACTGTTGCCCTGCAATCTCTCAGCCCTTCTTGAAATAATGTGCCCGCTGGCGAAAGGTGGTAGGTGAAAGTATTAATTACGACATCGCCTTTTCGGAATCCTGCCGCCCAGAATGACCGCGCGAACCATTCAATTTTCGAAGAATGGAGAGGTTCATACACTGGTCCGGGCGAAATGAAAATGCGTTCGATACCTTCCGGCTTACCAACATAATAACCCCCGTAAGGTGGAGTTACTTTTTGAGCCTCGATGAGATCATTTTTCCGTGTGATAGGCAGTTTTTCGAGGTCAGAAACCGTGGTGATATCTGACGGTTTAACCCCGGCTGCTTTCATCATCCTTCTAGCCGCGGGTGCCCCTCGGTAGGCACGAGATACCGCCTGCCTGAGGCGAGAATCGAGGTAGATTTTTCGCTCCGAGACGGTCATAGATTCAAGTTTATCGTAATGCTGACTCATTCGATTTATTTGCTCAATTTTAGACTATCAATTTTCGATTTTCTGATTATAGCCAACGTTTGCGCCGCTTATAATGCTTCACGTCCCGGTAGCTCTTCTGCTTACCCACAGCAGAAAGGCCCATGTAGAATTCTTTGACATCCTCATTATTTTTAAGGAAGTCCGCAGTACCATCCAGAACGACTCGACCATTCTCCATGACATACCCGTAATGGGCGATGGACAGGGCTATGCGAACGTTCTGTTCAACCAGAAGGACCGATGTCTTCTGTTCCTCGTTGAATCGTTTGATTATGGAATAGATCTCATCAACCATCAGCGGCGCCAGGCCTAGCGATGGCTCGTCCAGCATCATCAGTTTGGGTTTCGCCATCATCGCCCGGCCGATAACCACCATCTGTTGCTCGCCGCCGGAAAGGTATCCGGCAGTGTTGTTACGCAGGTTCCGAAGTCGGGAGAAGTAGCTGTAGACCATCTCTAGATCATTCTTCACCTCGGAACGATCTTTCCGATGGAAAGCGCCTACCAGGAGATTTTCTTCAGCGGTCAGATGCTCGAAAACGCGTCTGCCTTCGAGCGCCTGGACGATACCCAGCCGCCCAATGTATTCGGCGTTCTTTTTATCGATGCGTTCTCCGTTCCATTCGATATTCCCGTCGGTGACTTCGCCTTCTTCAACATGAAGCAAACCGGAAATGGCTTTGAGTGTTGTCGTTTTCCCTGCGCCGTTCGCTCCAAGCAAAGTAACTATCTGCCCTTCAGACACGCTCATAGAAACTCCGTGCAAAACGCGGATGACGTTGAGGTAGGCGACTTCTATGTTGTTTATCTTAAGCATTTTTAGGGGTGGGGAGGGGAGTTAGATCCCCTCCCCCAAATTTCTTTCTATTTGAAACCATAGTCGATGTAAGGAGCATCGATCCATGAACCGATGCCAGTAATCTTCCCGCTTTTCACTTGATACAGTTTAACTGTCTTACTGAACCGGTTGTCGCCAACCGTGTAAGTTGCGGGACCTTGTAAACCGCCAACATCGAAACCGCTTAACTTCTTAAAACCATTGGCTTCAACAAGTGCAGGAGTAAGAGCGTTGCCACCACCGGGAGTGTTGGTGATCGCTTTATTCAAAATCTCGGCAATGAGCAAGCCTTCTGCCCAACCTGTGATATAGTCCATGTTGTTGGCATCTTCGGGATGGTTCTTGGTAAGGTATTCGGTCATCTTAGCCATAGCAGGAACGTTATCCCCCCAGGCAACTGTCGGATAAATACCAAAGACGCCTTCGGCGGCTGCGCCGGCCAAATTGACCATTTCGCTGGTAAACGATGCTCCGCCGCACCCTATGGTGACGCCAGGGGTTATGCCAAGGGTCGCCGCATTTTTCAGAATTACCGCGGTCGGGGGTGGAGTGGACGAGATATAAATGACATCAGGGTTTTTCGCCTTGATGCGAGTCAGGCTTTCAATTTCGGATGCAGTCGTTGAGGTATGAGTTTCGACAGCGACGATTTCAATACCCAGGCTGGCAGCTGATTTATCGGCGGCATCTTTCGCACCCTGACCGGTCGAATTATTCAGGAGATGCAATGCCATTTTGGGCTTACCCGTGCCTTTCCAGATATTGGCCAGGTAGTATTTAGCAAAGGCTACCCAGTCATCGCCATAATCGGGGAAGGAAGCAAATTGATGCTTCGCAGGTTGGGTTATATTTGGGGCTGAGAATACGGTGAAACCCGGCAGGCCGGCTTCATTGGCAATACCCATAACCACGGTCATTTCAGCGGATGCTTGAGTGGTGAACATGACTATACCACTCGATGGCGAAATAAATTCATTAATTATTGTTGTCTCGATAGGGGCATTGTATTGACCGTCACGGAAAACGGGTTGAATCTGGTGTCCTTGAACACCATTCAATTCGGTATTGATGTATTTGATAGCATCAAGAACCCCATCTCCCATGGGCTTACCTTTAGATGCCGCTGCACCTGTATATGGCGCCATTATTCCAACTTTTATCGGATTCTTCACCGCATCGGTATTTGAGCCGGGTGGCGGGGTTGTTGAACCATTTCCATTACCGCAGCCGGAAGCCAAAATCGGCAGCCCAGCGACTATAAGCGTGACAAGAGCGATACATGCTTTATTGAACCAGGTTTTTCCTTTCATTTTCCCTCCTTTATTATGGTCTGGTCGCCGGGCAACGCATCACATCTTCTCCTCCTAAATCTAATATGAGAAAGGCCAGAGCCGGTAGGAGGCTTTGAAGAGGTTCCAGCGGTGGGCCAGACCTCGCGGCTCAAGGACCAGGAATAATACTATGACGAGACCGAATAAAAACGGACCAAGTCCGGCGGTAAAACCAGACGGCAAATTGCCGAAGAAAGTGCTTTCCAAAATTGGCGATACGTATGTGACACCTTGCTGGAGGAGACGGATAATGATAGCTCCCAATACTGGTCCAAGAGTTGTTCCAGCACCGCCGATGATTATCATGCCGACATAGAGAATCGATTCCGTGATGGAAAATTGTTCGGCGCTGACATAGGTTACCCAATGGGCGGTTAGCGAACCGGCCACGCCGGCGAGGAAGCAGCCGAGGAAAAAGGCAAGAAGTTTATATCGGAATAGGTTTATCCCCATGACTTCAGCAGCCAGGTCGTTGTCCCTGATGGCCACAAACGCCCGGCCGATGCGAGTCCGGGCCAGGTTCTTGGCGAAGAATACGACCATAACAGCCACGGTCATGATCAGAAAAAACAGACTCTGAGGGGTTTTAAACGTGAAGCCAAATATTTCAGCTCTGGGCACCGCCATGCCCATGAAGCCGCCGGTGATGTTATCCAGATGGTTGATCACCCAAAGGATGATAATCTGGGCGGCGATAGTCGAAATTGCTAGATAAAAGCCCTTGACCCTGAGAGACGCAACTCCGAAAATGATGCCGATCAAACCTGCCAGAAGCCCGGCGGCAGGCAAAGTAACTAAAAACGGCAGATCCAGTTTTGCTGTCAACACCGCCGATGTAAAAGCTCCCACGGCAATAAACCCGGCATGCCCGACCGATAGTTGGCCACAATACCCGGTTAGCAGGTTCAATCCGGTCGCAGCGATGATGGTTATTCCGATGAGATTGACTACTCCGAGCCAATAGAAAGATAACCATAACGGGGCGGTGAAAAGGACTGCCAAGCCGATAAGTAGCAGCGCCCATTGCGTTTTGGTTCGGAAAATGGCCATGTCTGCGGCATAGCTGAAATTGCGAGTCCCGCAAGGAAGTGCCACGCTAGATCCTCTCGATCCTTTCCTGTCCGAATAAGCCGAACGGCTTAATGAACAGGACGATTACTATGATGATGAAGGGAATAACGTCTTTAACACCGGACCATGTCAGGTCGGTCAAATAGCCACCGCCGACGTTTTCCGCCAGGCCGATTATCGGCCCGGCGACGATCGCTCCAAGGAACGAGTCGAGACCACCTAGGATAACTACAGAGAAGGATTTAAGTCCGGTTTCGATGAGACCGGTGGTTATACCGCCAATACTGCTCATCAACACCCCGCCGATGGCGGCGAGCGCCCCCGCAAACATCCAGGAAACCGAAAAAATCTTCGTTACCGGAATACCGCACGCCCAAACAGCCATCTGGTCGTCGGCGGTGGCTCTCATCGCCACGCCATACCGATGATAGCGGAAAAACAAGCTGACAATGATGAAGAGAACCAGCGCGATGCCCGCCGCCCAGAGATATTCCTGGGAAACCACCGCGCCGAGAATATGTACCGGCTCATCGGGAATAAAGTCCGGCATGGCCGCGGTTGAAATCGGCCAGAACATGGCGACAAGCCCTTCGAAAATGAAAGCAATGCCGAGGGTTACGGTAATAAGGGATAGAATAGGTTGACCTATCAGGGGTCTTAAGATAACCCGCTCGAGTATCCAGCCGACCGCGGCTGCGGCAAAAATAGTAACTGGCAACCCCAACCAAAATGGCATACCCGCTTGCTGTATTGTGCCATAGGCAATCCAGGAAAAAAGCAGCACCATCTGGCCGAGAGCCAGGTTGGCCACAGAAGATGATTTCCAGATAAAAGTGAAACCGAGGGCGATCAACGAATACACCAAACCCACGGTGATGCCGGTCAGGACAAATTGCATCAAGTCAGCCATTAAAGTCCTCTCACCTTAATGGATGTCGTTACGACGCCCTTGCGCCCATCACGATAAGTCACCGGAGCTTCCACCACTACTTCCTTGTTTTCGCCATACATCGCTTCGATAAGGTCGGCGTACCGGGAGTACATGGCACTCCGCCGCAATTTCCTGGTTCGAGTGAGTTCTGCCTCGTCTGGATCGAACTCCTTATGTAAAATCACAAACTTCTTGACTCTCGAATTCTCGGGTAGAAAGCTATTGACCCGGGCGACGTCCTTAGTCACCAGGTCGGCAATCTCCTTTTTTTGAGACAGGTCGACGTAAGTGGTGAAGTTGAGATGGTTGTTCTGTGCCCACTTGCTCACCATCGCGAAATCGATATTGATGATGGCGGAGGCGTAATCTTTGTCTTTGTCACCCAGGACCATAGCGTCTTTGATGTAGGGAGAAAAGCGCAATCGGCCTTCGATATATTGCGGCGCGAATTTGGCGCCACTTTTTAGTTCGCCCATATCTTTAAGGCGGTCCAGAAAAATAATGTGCCCGCCTTCGTTGAT
This sequence comes from Dehalogenimonas etheniformans, assembly GCF_014672715.2. Taxonomy (NCBI): domain Bacteria; kingdom Bacillati; phylum Chloroflexota; class Dehalococcoidia; order Dehalococcoidales; family Dehalococcoidaceae; genus Dehalogenimonas; species Dehalogenimonas etheniformans. The sequence continues at coordinate 1,007,204 of NZ_CP058566.2, forward strand.
GTTGACAGCATCGCCGGTGCGAAACCACCCGCCCGTGGCAAAACTTTCCCTGGTTTTAGCCTCGTCTTTGTAATATCCAGAGAACATGCAGTCGGAGCGGACGAAAAGTTCGCCTTCGTTGGTTAGCCGTACTTCCGTATTCAAAGCTGGCCTACCGACGCTCTCGAACGCGATATCTCCCTGTCCGTGAGAAGCGATGAATCCGGCCTCGGTCGACGCGTAATTCTGCCGGAGCTCTATCCCGATGGCGTGAATGAGTTTGAATGTATCCAGAGCGAGTACCGATGATCCGGTGACTGCCCATCTCACCCTCGACAGGCCGAGTTTGTCTTTCAGTGGATGAAACATCAGCCCATCCGATACTTTTCCCATCGTTTTCCAAAAAGCGCCGGGATCGATTCCGGACAATTTGGCTTCGGCTAACTTATAACCGACCGGAAGAAATGCCTTGTAAGCCAAGCGTTTGAATGGATGGGCATCCATCATTTTGACCTGGATGTCCGAAACGATGCCTTCCCATTGGCGAGGACCATAAATGGCAAAATGCGGCCCGATTTCCCTGGTATCAGCAGCTACCGTTTCCGGTTCTTCGGGGAAATTCAATCGCGCTCCGGAGATGATGTGAGGGATCGTGGCAAAAAAACTGTCTCCCACCCAGGCAGCTGGGAAATTGGATATGAGATCGCTCTTTTGGTCAAGAGGATATCGTGTAACGAAACCTGAAGCTGTCGCGATAAGCGCTTTATGGGTAAGAATAGCCGCTTTCTGCTGTCCCGTGGTGCCGGAGGTATAGTAAATAAAAGCGGTATCGGTAGATTTGAGCCGTGACAATTTCTCATCGAACACGCCCGGATAGTTATTCTCGTATTCCCTACCTATGGCAATCACTTCGGTAAATCCGATTAGTAAAGGATCATCGTAATTCTTGAGCCCTTTGGGGTCCCAGTAAATAACCTTTTTCAACTGGGGAGCAGTGTCCCGGATCTCCAGGAATTTGTCTGCCTGTTCCTGGTCATTCGCGATGGCAAAAGTCGCACCGGAATGATTGACTACGAACTTAACTTCATCGGGGACAGCGTCTACAAAGATGCCGGTGGGAATAGCTCCCGCCGCTTGCACGGCAAACTCGCCCCAGAACCACTCCGGTTCATTGTCACCAATGATGGCGACGATGTCTCCGGTCTTAAGACCAAGACTGATGAGCCCAATCGAAAAGTATTTTATCTTTGCAAAATAGTCGGTCCATGTATATCGATGCCATACGCCCAAATTTTTGTAACACATGGCTGCTTTGTCGGGCCATCGTTCGGCGTTTCGTTTTATCAGCCCCGGTATGGTCTGTGGCTCCAAGCTGGAAACTCTCCCTAAAACAAAGACCACCCCCGCTTGGGAGGTGGTCTCAAAGTTTTCGCCTTCTAAGTACTGTTTAGTTCATGTTCGACCGGCCCAAGCGCACCCTGGTGCGCTGGGTAAAGGCGAAGGTATAGCCGAACCTGCCTGTGAACATCATGGCGTAGAATAACATGCGCCTAAAACCCTGTCAAATCGGGGTCGGACTTTGGGACTAAGACTCCGCTAACATCTCCGCCAGGTTTACCAGCGTCGCCACCGGCACACCGCTGCCGCCTTTGGTGATGATGCCCTTTTCTTTCTCGCCATAAGCGGTACCGGCGATGTCCAGGTGGACCCACGGCGTCTCGCCGACAAACTCACCAAGAAAGAGTCCGGCAGTGATCGTTCCAGCCGGACGCCCGCCGACGTTCTTGAGATCGGCATAGTCGCTCTTGTATTGCTCTTTATAATCGTCATAGGCGGGAAGCTGCCAGATGCGCTCGCCTGCAGCAGCTCCAGCTTTGATGACCTTTTCGACCAGAGGTTGATTGTTAGTTATTGCTGCCGTGGTTATCATGCCGAGGGCGATAACGCAAGCACCTGTCAGAGTGGCCATGTCGATAATCGCTGCCGGCTTTTCTTTGTTGATGTAACCAAGTGCGTCCGCTAATATAAGGCGGCCTTCGGCATCGGTTGATATAACTTCAACGGTTTTTCCGGTGAACATCTTCAGGACATCGCCAGGTTTGTATGAGCCCCCGTCCGGCATGTTCTCCGTCGCCGGGACAGCGGCGATAGTATTGACTTTAAGTTTCGATTTGGCGATAGCGCCCATAGCGGCGATGGTTGCTGCGCCGCCGGACATATCGAATTTCATATCTTCCATTTTGTCGGCGGGCTTGATTGAAATGCCCCCGGTGTCGAAGGTCAAACCTTTACCGATGAGCGCCAGGTCCCAACCGTCGGTCTCTTTGCCCTTGTAGCGCATGATGATCAATTTGGGCGGGTTCTTATCGAAAGATGCTTTTGATACTCCAAGCAATCCGCCCATCCCTAGCTTTTCCATATCTCGACGTTCGAGCACTTCGACCTTGAACCCTGATTCCTTGGCAACCTTCTCAGCGGTGTCAGCCATATCTTGTGGCGTCATATAGTTGGAGGGTTCGTTGCCCATGTCCCGGGCAAGCATCGTCATCTGTGCAACGATTTCTCCTCTTTTGGCGCCAGTATTGAAGGTTTCTTGTTGGAACTTCATGGAGGAAAGCACTTTAAATGACTTGATATCGCCGAACTCGGCTTCTTTGGTCAAATGCTTTCTGAAATTGTAGCTCCCGAGATAGGCCGCCTCGACTGCCACACGGCCGACATCACCGGCGTTGATACCAGTGTCCGGTAGCGCCAGGACAAGTTCCAGATTATTTTTCCGCTGCAGTGATCGGACCGCATCGGCAACATAAGCGCGTAATTTGATGGCGTCCAGTTCTTGTTTCTTACCCAGCCCAATAATGGCGACCTTGGCTGCGGCAATTTTGCCCAAAGAGTGGACTACCGTAAATTCGCCAGATTTGCCTTTGATCTCTTTCTTCTCCCGGAGTGCGGCTACTGCCCCACCAAGAGCCGTATCGATCGATTTTTCGAATTCGTTGTCTTCCCCATTTTCAAAGACGCCTACGATGATAGCATCAGCCTTGATTTTCTCCAGGTCTTCGGTGATGAGCTTGATGTCCATGAGACTCCTTTTCAGTCCTTTTTGATTTCAGCGACTATTTTATCAATAACGGGCGAAATGTCCATAGGCCCGGTAATCTCATAGTGAGGGCCTTGAATGGGCTCAAAAGCCGTTTCCAGTTTCTGATAAACAGCCCAATCGGCATCAGAATAACCATCTCGCTTGAATGTGCGGCCGATTAGGCGTTCTTCAGCCACTTCCCTGGGAGTGTTCAAGTGGACAAGAACAATTTTCGCATTTGTTTCATTGGCAATTTCTGCCAATGGACGACGGGAATCCGCACTCAGGTTTGTGGCATCAAGGACCACGGCATACTTTGCGGCCAGGAGTTCTCTGATTAACTCATGAATGGCTCGAAATAATCGAAAACTCTCAAATTGGGTGTATACAGGCTTTCGCACCAAATTCTTCCGTAGGAAATCACTTTCCAGTACGATTGCTGGGATCTTCTCAATCAGACGGGAAGCAAAATAGCTTTTCCCACTGCCTGGCAAGCCAACGAGAACTACAAAAACAGGATGCTCGGTTTGTCTCGCATGTTTACTGCTGACTGCCTTCCGAAGCCGGGCTACATCTTTGGCTAATAATGCCGCATCCCTCATTGTCGTCATTATACGCTGAGGGTCATTAAACCTATACGGGCTAGTCCAAAAGACCGAAGGTATCCAGGTCACCATTAGGTTTCCTGGGTATCTCACTGACAAACACAACTTTCTTGGGGCATTTGTAGTTGGCTAGTTTTTCGAGGAAATACTTCTTGACCTCTTGTTCGGTCAAGATAGCACCGTCTTTTAATTTGATTACCGCCAACACGACCTCCCCCCGCATGCCATCGGGATCGAGGATGCCTGAAGCAGCGGCATCGGCAACTGCTGGATGGTTCAACAGCAGGTCCGAGATATCGGAGAAATATATGTTTTGCCCTTTGGTGATAAGCATCGGCTTTTTGACGCCATTGATAAATAATTCGCCCTCGTCATCTATAAAGCCGATGTCATCCGTATAAAGCCAGCCAGATTGAACAAATTGCTCGGTTAGATCCGGCAGGTTGTGGTAGGCGCGCATTATCGGGCCTCTGATGATGACTTCACCGGATTCTCCAGCCATTACATCATGACCGTCTTCGGCGACGACTCGAATAGCAAATCCGGGGATCGCTTTACCCACACCACCGCTCCGCCCGCTTTTGGTAACATCCTGGCAGGTAACGTGGCTGGTAGACTCGGTCAGACCGTAGAACTGGATAAGGTTTTTCCCCGTCAGCCCTTCAAAATCAGTGATAACCTTGACCGGTATCGGGGCGCCGGCGCTGCCGCAGAAGCGCAGGGTGATTAAATTGTATTTGAGGCCGTTGTCTTTAATATGTTTCACCATCATCGCGTGGATGAACGGTACTCCGTGGAACATGGTGGCGCGTTCCTTTTCGATGGCGCATAAAGCAGCATCCATAGACACGCCGCATACAATAATGACCCGGCTTCCGGCGAAAAGTGATGTCATCATGATGACTGCGATGCCGATAGTATGGTGCAGAGGCAGGGCGAACAGAATGACCGTATCCTGATCGGTCTGACCAAAACCAGCCGCGGACCCTGCCGCCGCTTCGATAAGATTTTGCTGGGTAATCTCGGCTCCGTGAGGTCTGAGGGTGGGACCGGACGTGTAAGCGATGTGAGCCAGGTCGGGATATTGTTTAATCTGAGGCGGAAATTCTGCACAGCGAATGAGACTATCCAGAACGGTATATGCGGTTCCGGGAATTTCGGCTTTGCTGATAATGTTTTTCAAAAACTCGAAGCGTGATAATTCACCGCCCAGGGTCTTCAATATCGCGCCCTCGGCGATCAACGTCGAAGGGCGGCAGTCATCGAAGACTGCTTTGATTTCGAGCATTTTGTATTTGGTATCCAGCGGAATGGCCAATGCCCCGGCTTTGAGAATGGCAAAATAACAGACCACAAAATCAGGACTGTTCTCCAGCAGTAAAGCGACCCGATCGCCGGGTTTTACCCCCATCTCAATTAAATTCCCGGCTAAGCCGTTGGAGAGTCCATCCAGGTCCCGAAACGACAGGCACTTGTCGCCCATTTGAAAGGCTGTTCGGTCTTGATACCTATCTGCCGCCCCAGCTATAAATTCAACTAAATTCATATTGCCTCGAGATGTTTGTCGAACAGAAGTGTATCAAATCCAGCAATCAATGCCAACTTAATACCAAAGTATTAATACTTGACAGCCAGTTTCAATTGGTCTATATTGGCTTCAAATCAATATCAAAAGCTGTGAATGGGAATAGTAGGTTCCCAAGCCAGGCCGCAGAGAGCCGGGAAGGTGAAAGCCGGCGCCTGAGCGGGAATTGAATGGGCCCGGGAGCCGCCGCCCGAAAGTCAGGATGACCAGTAGGAGCAGCCGCGAGGGATGCGTTAAAATCCCAGGATATATACCATGGAATGATGGCGTATCCGTAATGAGATAGCTCCTGCCTGTGTGGCGAAGCTAAAAAGGGTGGCACCGCAGAGCCCTCTGCCCCTTACTAAGGCAGAGGGCTTTTTTGTTGCCCTCCGGAGGTGCACCAATATGTTTTGAAGGAAACTGGTTAACAGCCTGATTCTATCTCTTGAAAGACAAATTGAAAGGAGAAACAACTATGGATCGTACAAAGTTTATTTTGAATGAAAAGGAAATGCCCACGGCTTGGTACAACATTCAAGCCGATCTTCCTACACCTATTGCGCCGTACCTTCATCCGGGCACCAAAGAACCGCTTGGACCGGCCGACCTGGCGCCTCTATTCCCGATGGAACTTATCATGCAAGAAGTATCTAAAGAAAGGTACATCGATGTTCCGGGCGCCGTCATCGACATTTATCGTAGCTGGAGACCGACAACCCTTTATCGGGCATACCGCCTTGAGAAAGCTCTTCAAACTCCGGCAAAGATATTCTACAAATATGAGGGATCCAGCCCGGCCGGCAGCCACAAGCCAAATACCGCCGTGCCTCAGGCCTATTACAACAAAAAAGAAGGCATCAAGCGCCTGGCCACCGAAACGGGTGCCGGCCAATGGGGTTCATCCTTGGCTTTTGCCTGCAGCCAGTTCGGAATTGATCTCAAAGTTTACATGGTCAAGGTCAGCTATCAACAAAAGCCTTACCGCCGCATGATGATGGAGACCTGGGGCGCGCAGTGTGTACCCAGCCCCAGTATGGATACCGAAGCGGGACGAAACGCTCTGGCAGAAGATCCCAACAATCCCGGCAGTCTGGGTCTTGCCATCTCGGAGGCTGTTGAAGATGCAGCCCCCCGCGCCGATTCTCATTACGCGTTGGGCAGTGTCCTGAACCATGTTTTGATGCATCAGACAGTTATTGGACTGGAATCCCTGAAACAGATGGAAATGGCAGGTGAATATCCTGACATCGTCATTGGCTGTGTCGGCGGGGGTTCTAATTTCGGTGGTATGGCTCTCCCGTTTGTTCATCAGAACCTGACCGCGGGAAAAAAGACGCGTCTTATCGCTGTTGAACCTTCAAGCTGCCCTTCCCTGACCAAAGGCGTCTTCGCTTTCGATTATGGCGATGTTGCCGGAATGGCTCCGATAGCCAAGATGTTCACCCTTGGCCGTAAATTCATGCCACCTCCGGTTCATGCCGGCGGCCTGCGTTATCACGGAATGTCGCCCATCGTTAGCCACCTCTACAAACTGGGATTGATCGAGGCTAAGGCGGTACATCAACTGCCGACATTCGAAGCTGGTATCCAGTTTGCCCGGACCGAGGGATTTATCAGCGCGCCGGAAACTAATCATGCAATCCGAGCGGCTATCGATGAAGCCATTAAGTGCCGCGAATCCGGAGAGAAAAAAGTGATCCTCTTCAACCATTCCGGTCACGGACACTTCGACATGGCTGCTTATGATGCTTATCTGTCGGGCAAATTAGCCGACTACGAATATCCGGAAGGTATGGTCAAGGAAGCTCTTAAGGACCTCCCGCAGTGTATTCTTAGATAGGTAAATCGAAGAAATGAAAAAAAGGGGCGCCTGAAGCGCCCCTTTTTCAACTTTGAAATCAACTAAGCCTTCTTTACTCCAAGTCTGACTTCATGCCCCTCAAGTTTGAAGTTCTCAGCAGTGATCGAGGCATCCATGGGGACGCCTTTTACCGAAGCTTTAGCCAGCGTTTCTTTATTGATGTAGTCTGCCCATTCGTTTATAACCAATTCGGTATGTTCGTCGGTCTCGAAGAAAACCAGAATGTTGTCAGCGATTTCAAAATTGGCAGTCCGTCTTAACCCTTGCAACCGATGTGTGATTTCTCTTACCAGGCCCTCGTCCGCAAGTTCTTTACTCAAACGTTTGTCGATAGCGACGGTGACTGGACCTTCTGCAACAACCGAGTAAGCATCTGCCGGCAGCGCAGCCACGTCGGCGACAAATCCCACTTTCTTTATGTTCAATTCCTCAACTACTGAATCTGCCAGCTTTTGAAGGTTCGCCTGTTCAGAAGGTGTCAAACCGGCAACCAGAGCCTCGGCTATCGGTTGTCGCACTTTGATCGTCGCCTGGGCGCGAGCTGCCCTACCGACGCTTGAAACTTTCATTGCTAAACGGACGGATGATGACAAAACAGCGTCGATCTTGGACTCATCCGCTTCCGGATAATCGCATAGATGCACCGAGTCCGGAGCGCCATTATCCTTCGAAAGCACAAGATTCTGATAAAGTTCTTCAGCAACAAAAGGCATGAACGGCGCCAGCAACTTGGCGAGTTTCACCAGGCACTCGTAAAGAGTATTGTAGGCCGATAGCTTGTCAGCGTCGGACTCGCTTTTCCAGAACCGGCGTCGAGAACGCCGGACATACCAGTTGGAAAGGTAGTCGACAAATGCCTCGATAGATCTCCCGGCTGATACGGGATCGTAGTTCTCCAGATCGGCGGTAACCTCTAATATCAGTTGATTCAACTCCGAGAGAATCCAACGATCGAGTTCTGAGGCAACTTCGTACTGTTCTTTTCCGGGTTTATAATTGTCGATATTGGCGTAAAGGACGAAAAATGAGTAAGTGTTCCAGAGCGTGGACATGAAGGCCCGGGTGACTTCGCCGACGAGCTTCTCTGAAAAGCGGCGGGTATTACCAGCCGGTGAAGCTGTAAACAGGTACCAGCGAACGGCATCCGCACCGTGCTTTGAAATCACGGTTTCGGGCAGTACCACGTTACCCCGCGTCTTGCTCATTTTCTCGCCTTTTTCATCAAGGATGAGGCCGAGAGAAATGCAGTTTTTGAAGCATGGCTGATCGAACAATAAAGTCGCCAGGGCATGGAGGCTGTAGAACCAGCCCCGCGTTTGATCGATGCCCTCGCAGATGTAGTCAGCCGGGAACCTGCCGTCATTGAAGATCTTCAGGCTGCCAGCTTCAAACGGGTAATTATACTGGGCTACCGGCATCGCGCCGGAATCAAACCAACAGTCGATGACGTCGGTGACCCGTTTCATCCTCCCGCCGCATTGCGGGCAATCGTAGGTGAGTTCATCAACGTATGGCCGGTGCAAATCCAACGGCTCTTTAAAACCTGAAAAGCCGGGTTTGGATTTCAGGTCGTCCATCCCGCCGATGCAATCGGCTGCCTGGCACGTCTCACATTTCCACACCGGGACAGGCGTTCCCCAATACCTTTCCCTAGAGAAGGCCCAATCTACGTTGTTCTGCAGCCAGTCGCCGAAACGCCCGCGCTTGATATGCTCGGGATACCAGTTAATCTTTTCATTGCCGTCGATGAGCTCAGCTTTACGGGCTGTGGTCCTGATATACCAGCTCTGCTTGGCAAAATACAACAGCGGCGTGCCGCAGCGCCAGCAGAATGGGTAGGTGTGGTGGATCTTCTCTGCTTTCTGAACGAGCCCCTGTTCTTTAAGGGCGTGGGTGATCAACGGATCAGCGGCTTTTACGAATTTGCCCGAACCCGGGTAAGAACCAGTGATTTTACCCTGAAGATCGACGTGATGGATGAAGTATAGGCCATATTTTTTGCCGGACTCGTAGTCGACCTCGCCATAGGCCGGGGCGGTGTGGACGATGCCGGTCCCGTCTTCCATGGAGACGTAATCAGTCGCAATGATGGGATATTCAAGTGAAGTCTTTTCTACTGGCACTATTCCGGCTTCGGTCAATCTGTTCACCGGGACACCGAACTCAAACGGATCGAACAACGGGCGGTATTTAAGCGCCAATAAACTCTCACTAGTGAACCTGCCGACCTTGTGTGCGGCCTGTAAGCCGTTGGGTTCGAGACGCTCGGAGGCAACGACTAGGTATTCCTCCCCCAGATCGAGGATGCTGTATTCAGCGCCGCCGCAAACGGCGAGCGCCGTATTTGCCGGAAGCGTCCAGGGAGTGGTCGTCCAGGCCAAGAGGAAAAGTGGTTTATCCCGGAATGCCGCCATCGAGCCATTAAGCGTATGGGGTTCAATTTTAAATTTGATGTAGACCGATGGGTCCTCGATGTGTTCTTCGTAGCCTAGAGCTACCTCATGCGATGAGAGCGATGTGCCACACCTTGGGCAATGCGGCGTAACTTTGTGCCCCTGATAGACCAAACCTTTATCCCATAGCTGTTTTACCACCCACCACCCGGTTTCTATGTAGCTATTATTCATCGTTATATAGGCATGATCGAGGTCAACCCAATAACCTATACGTTCGGTAAGCTTGTTCCAATCTTCAACGTATTTAAAGACGCTTTCACGGCATTTTCTGTTGAATTCGGCTATGCCGTAGCGTTCTATGTCAGTCTTGCTCTTGAAACCGAGCGCTTTCTCAACCTCGAGTTCAACAGGTAAGCCGTGAGTATCCCAACCGCCAATGCGGGGCGCATAAAAACCTTTCATCACCTTGTAACGTGGGATAATATCTTTAAATACCCGGGACAAAACATGATGAATGCCTGGCTTGCCGTTGGCGGTCGGCGGCCCTTCATACAGGGTGAACCGTTTTCCGCCCCGGCGATTTTCGATCGAGCGTTTGAAAACATTTTTTTCAGCCCAGAGCTTCAGGATTTTTTCTTCCATTTCCGGAAAACTGACTCTGCTGCTTACAGGTTGAAACATATATTCCCTTTCAAAAACGAAAATCCCGTCCACTAAGGGACGGGAAACACCCGCGGTACCACCCTATTTCCCCGACGAATCGGAGCGCTTTTTCGGGCACCAACATGCCCTGCCGGGATAACGGCCGTCTGCCGTCCGTGATTACTTGCCGCTAACGGCTTTCATCTGAAAGCTCAGGAGTGATTTTCGGTCGGTTTTTCCCGCCTGCTCGCACCGTACCAGGCTCGCTTATAGATTTAGACCAGCTTACTCGTCTCCGTCAACGCTGTTAAAGGAAGGATAACACAGGCTTCAATGTTATGGCAACTACCCCAAATAAAAAACTCGTGGCTTTTTAGGCCGCGAGTTTTCAAGATCATTATTTGAATGATTCGTCTTTGGGGACAACCACCACCTTGCGTTCATCCCCGACACCCACACTTTGGGTGGCTACATCCGGGTCATTGGCAAGTACAAGGTGGACGATGCGCCGTTCGAAAGCCGGCATCGGATCAAGGGCGAAAGGCATATGGCGGCGCCTGACCTGTTCCGCGGTACGCCGGGCCAAAACCTCTAGTGCTTTGAAGCGGCGCTGCCGGTAACCATTCACATCAACGACGATCGGCAGGAAATCACCGACTTTCTGGGCAACCAGTATGCGCACCAGGTACTGGAAATTGGCTAACGTCTGCCCATGACGTCCGATTAAAAGTCCCAGGTCATCACCGAGAACGTCGAATACCATTCCGGATTCGTTGCCGCTGTCTTCGGTCACCATGGCGTCAGGAAGATATTCAACCCCGGCATCCAGGTCCATGCGATCAACAAGGTCCTGGATAACCTGTGTGGTAACTTCTACGGCATCAGCCGCCCTGGTCCCTATGCCAGTAAAAGGTTGTTCTTCAACGCGGGCGATTACCTTGGCTTCACCCGTTCCCATGCCGAACAGTCCCTGGCTACCTTCGCTTACGACGTCGATCTCCGCCTCGTCCCGGCTGACCTTTAGTTTGGCCAGGGCGCGGTTGATTGCTTCCTCCACCGTCCGCCCGGTTGCTTCTACTTCCTTCATTGACTATCTCCTCAGCCTGCTCAACAACAACCTTGGGGGCGGGTTGGGCGGGCGATTTTTCAGCTTTGGTCACCCTTGATTGATACGATGGTTTCTGGCCGAACCTAGCCACGATACCTTGGAGCCACGGCTTAAGTTCACCCGGGCCGGTGGCGACAAATTGCACCACAATCCTGAGTATGCTTGACGCCAACCAGTACAACGCTAGGCCGGCGGGGAAGGTGATTGAGATAAAAACAAACATCGCGGGCATCATGAAGAGCATCAACTGGCTCTGAGCGGCCGCCTTAGGGTCTGTCGCTGGCGGTGTCGTCATCTTCTGTTGAATGAACATGGCGGCCCCGACAAGCAGTGCGAGAAGGTAATCTGGATTGGCTAGGTCAATCCAGAGGAATTTACTGCTCAGCGGCAGGACATTATAAACGACCTGCCAGTTATAAAGATGGCCTGAAAGATTTAGAAAATCTTCCGGAGTGACAGCCAATACACGGATAATAGCCTGATACAAAGCCAGCCATATCGGGAACTGGATCAATGTCGGCACAAGGCAGCCTGTGGCGCTGGCCCCGGATTCCCGCATCAGCGCCATCTGCTCCTGAGCAAGACGCTGCCGGTCCTTTGCATATTTTTTCTGCAGGGCTTGCAGCTTGGGCTGCAGTACCTGCATCGCCTTGGCGGCTTTCATCTGCTTGATGGTCAGGGGATACATCAAACCGAAGATTACGGCGGTAAGGACGATAACGGTCAAGCCAAAATTGTGGAACAGGATGCTTGACAGCCAGACCATGCTGTTGATCAGCGGGTCCAGGATGATTACATTCCAGATATCACCGATACTCACGCAATTTCCCCTTTATTGAACGCGATATTGCCAGAGCGCAGTCCCGGCGACCGCATTGAGCGCGTAGATTGTCTCGTTGGTTTGACTGTGAAGATACACGATCTCTCCGGCCGAGGTGATCGGGGCGCGGATCGTAGTTTGGAGATCGCTGATCTGCTTTACCTGGTTGGATGCCGTGGCAATGGCGCTCACCTTGCCTGTTTCGGTGGAAACCACCACCTGATCGCTGGCGAGCGCTGGTGACGAGGCGATCGAACTGCCAAGATCAACTGAGGCCACTTGAGCGCCGGTAGCGCTGTTCAATACATAAACTTTGCCATCGGTATTCGGGGCATAAAGGTTGTTTCCAACAATGACCGCGTCTGCCCAGAACCATTTTTGACCTTCGAACCGCCAAACTTCTTGTCCGCTGTTTTTGTCCAGGGCGTAAATGTTGCGATCCAGCGATCCAACGATCACTGAGTTGCCGTCAATCACCGCTGAAGCGTTGAAAACTCCAGCTGCCTCAAATTTCCAAATCTGATGGCCATCTTCAGCGGACAGCGCGTAAAATGAATTGTCAAAAGATCCGATATAGACGATTCCGTTATCGACAACGGGCGAGGCCCAGATTTTATCACCGGTGGCGAATTTCCAGACTTGCGTCCCGTTTTCCGCATTGACTGCGTAAACGCTGTTATCGGTGCTGCCGAAAAAGAGTTTACCATCGCTGTAAGCCAGGCCGCTGATTATTGCATCCGGCGATTTTGATTCCTGGGTTGTCGGCGAGGTCCACTTTAATACCCCGCTGATATTTACCGCAAAGACACGTCCGCCATAGGTCGTGACATAGATGGTATCCCCTGACACCAGCGGAGCTCCGTACACGCCTTGTGCGCCCGAGAGACTGAGTTGCCATTGCACCGTGCCGGTATCCCTGTTGAGGGAAAATAACGTGCCATTATGTGTGCCGAAATAGAGATTGGTGCCTGAAACAGTAACTCCGCTCCAACCTAGCGGGCGGTTACCGGTACCGAAACAACCGGAGGCCGTAGTTGCCAATGTGGTTATCAAGACCAGTAAAATAAATAAGTTACGCAATTTTCTCAAAGCGTTCTCCTTTAAAGATGATCGGGGACGGGATCGTAGCCGCCTTTGTTTAGAGGGTGGCAACGGGCCAGTCTCTTGATCCCCAACCATACCCCCCTGATAATACCGAACCTTTCGATGGCTTCAAAAGTGTACTGCGAGCACGTCGGTCGAAACCGGCAGGAAGGCGGTATGCTCCGCGAAAGGGTGTTTTGGTATAACCTGATTAGATTAAGAGCCAGTTTCTTCATTTTCAGCCACTACCAGCCCGGCTCGTTTAAGCAAACTTTTTACGCTGCCTTCCAGGGTTGAGTACGGCGCTTGGGCCGCCGAAGAACGGGCGATGAAAACCAGATCTGCCCCAGGTTTGAGAACTAGCGGACCTAAAATGCCCCTGAGTCGCCGCCTGACCCGGTTCCTCTCAACAGCCCCGCCAACCTTCTTGCTGGTTATCAATCCGATGCGGCTGGGTTTGCCGGTGCCTTCGGATAATTTAAGTACCAGGTAATTATCAGCCCGGCTGCGCCCGGTGGCAAGCACCCGTTGGAAATCTTCCCTTCGCCGAAGTCGCCGCTCTCTCTGTATATTGCCTCCGTTCACCGCGTCCGGAGGGCAAGACTGCATTAAACTACAATTAACCGTTTGCGGCCTTTAGCCCTGCGTGACTTCAATACGTCTCGTCCGCCTCGGGTGGACATGCGGGCTAGGAATCCGTGTTCGCGTTTGCGCGGGATTTTCTTAGGTTGATAAGTCCTCTTGGGCACAATAAATCCTCACAAGGTAATTCGAAATATTAAGTGGCCGGGGTATTTTCAGCGGTAGGCGCCACAGCAGCGGTCTGCGATTCAGTTTTTATTTCAGTGGCCGCGGGCTTCGCCTCGACCGGAGCTTCAGGGGCTTTTGGAACGGAGGGGCTCATTGTCCAGAATGTGCCGCCTTTTCGGATGTGCTCTGGAACAAAAGGCAGCAAAGCAATGATTCGAGCTTGCTTGATGGCTTCCGCGAGCTTCCGTTGATGCCTCGCGCAGGTCCCGCTCCTTCGCCTCGGATCTATCTTAGCCCGCTCGGAGATGAAACGGGATAATCTAGCCGTATCTTTATAGTCAATGACAATGTTTTTATCGGCACAGAAAGCGCAGACTTTTCGCCGCTGTTGGAAACGGCCTCGCCCCCCGAACCTCCCCGCGGGCCTTCCCTGCGGTCTGTTGCCTTGATCTCGTGATGTTACCAAAGTTCGTTTCTCCTGTAATTATGACGTTATGTACTACGGGTTAAAAAGGAATATCATCCGGGGATATTTCACCGGTGGCCTCGGCGCCGGTTGCTATTTCACCGACTGCCGTTTGCCGCTTATCCAGGGGCATCACCCTGTTGGCAATGACTTCAGTTTTATAATGCTTCTGCCCGTCTTGACCGTCCCACGATCTGGTTTGGAGCCTACCCTCAACGTATACCAGACGGCCTTTAGCCAGGAACTGATTGCATTGCTCTGCTAACTTCTCCCAGGCTACTACGTTGAACCACTCGGTTTCTTTTTTAGGTTCCGCTCCCTGGGTATTTATCGTCCTGTTGGTAGCGACACTGAAAGACGTAACCGGATGACCCGCAGGCGTAAAACGCATCTCCGGATCTCCGCCGACATTGCCAATAATCATCACCTTGTTTAAACTGGCCACGATACTCTCCTAACGGTGTAACTGAAGAGTTAGTCTTCGACTTTGACTATCAAATGGCGTAAGACGTCTTCAGAGATTCGCAAGTCCGCGTTCAGCTTTTTGGTCACCTGCGATCCGGAGGTGAATTTGATCAGATTATAAATACCTTCTGCCTGATGTTTGATCGGATAGGCTAATTTTCGTTTGCCCCAGGGTTCAACGGAGGTGATGCTCCCACCGCGTTCGTTCACTGCTTTGGTGACATGTTCAATGCCCGCATCGACCTTTTCTTTGGTCAACTCTGGGCCGAAAATGATGACTAGTTCGTAATTGCGGACTGGTTCGACGCGGCTAGAAAGCAACTCGGTTACCGCTTTGGTTTGTTTTTCTTTAACAGCGATGGAAGTACCCTCCCTAAAAACAATCGTACTTTTTAAGACTTGGGTATTATAGCATATGGAATATCGCCAAACAATACTCAAGACTGTTGACACAAATAACCGGATATTGATACACTTTCTCTCCGCGCGGCCCCGTGGTGTAGCGGTCTAACATGCCACCCTGTCACGGTGGAGATCGTGGGTTCGAATCCCATCGGGGTCGCCATTCTTATATATCTCCTCTTTAGCCTTCATTATCCGATCCCTTCAGAACTTGAAGATTCAACAGACATCTTTATGTAAATATGCCCTCGTGATACAATATTGAATCGTGTTTGAAAAAGACCTATCTCTGCTTGAGTTTCCTAAGATACGGGATATCATCGCCGGATATTGCGCGTTTTCTCGGTCACATGCTTTGACTCTTGCGTTGGAACCTTCAACAGCCATCGATCAGATCAAAGCCAGGCTTGAAGAATCCGCTGAAGCTCGACGAATTCTTGAACTTGAACCCGGCTTCTCGGTCAATGGTCTGGTTGATGTTTCCAAACAGTCCCGCTTAGCCGCCATAGGCCGGACTCTTGAACCCAAGACTCTCGCTGAAATCAGCCGATCACTTGGGGTACTGCGGCGTCTGAAATCAAAAATGTCGGAAGCGGCATATGATGTCCCACGATTGTATGCCATATCTAGCGAAATTGGTGTCTATGGTCACTTGGAGAAATCTATCGATAAAGCAATCTCTCCCGAGGGTGATCTGCTGCCGGATGCCTCAGCCAAGTTGGCCATCATTAGAGAACGTCTCAGGGCCAAACGGTCTGAGGTTGTCGAGAAGCTTCAAAATTATATCCATTCCGACGCCACCCGTCGTTATATCCAGGAGCCCATCGTAACCGAGCGCGAAGGCAGGTTTGCCATCGCCGTTAAAGCCGAGTACAAAGGCGAGATCAGGGGCATCGTACACGATGTGTCCAATTCGGGGGCGACGGTTTTTGTTGAACCGTTCGCCACATTAGATTTGGGCAACGAGTTCAAAGAACTGGAAATAGATGAGATCCGGGAAATCGAACGAATACTCTCTGAACTCTCGAAGCTGGTTGGATCCGTCGCGAGTTCGATCGAATCCAGTCTGGAAGCTGCCGCTAGAATAGATTTCGCCCTTGCCAAGGGCCATTACTCGATTCGTCACAAGGCGCACGAAGCAGCCATTTACGAACCAACCGCGTCGGATCCGGCAGTAATCAAGTTGGACGAGGCCCGCCACCCGCTGCTTGGCTCTGCAGCCGTGCCTTTATCCATCGAACTGGGCCGGGATTTCTCAGTCCTGGTAATCACCGGCCCTAATACCGGCGGCAAAACGGTGGCGTTGAAAACGATTGGTTTACTTTGCTTGATGACCCAGGCCGGGTTACCCATACCTGCATCTGAAAAAAGCAGATTACCGCTCTTTCAGGGAGTCTTCGCCGATATCGGCGACGAACAAAGCGTCCAGGCTGCCCTTTCAACCTTTTCCGGCCATATGAGTAATATCGCTCGGATCCTGATCAATGTACAGCGAGCAAGCCTGGTGGTTCTCGACGAGCTAGGCGCAAGTACCGACCCGCAGGAAGGCTCGGCGTTGGCCCGGGCAATACTCATGCACTTAAAAGCTAAAAATGTTTTGACGGTTGCGACGTCGCACTACACGGATCTGAAAGTGTTTGCCCATGTGACGCCAGGCCTTCAGAATGCTTCTTTCGATTTCGACCCCGAGACGCTGACTCCCACTTATCATTTGACGCTGGGTATGCCCGGCGGTTCCAATGCCATCGCCACCGCGGCCAGGTTTGGAGTGCCCCCTGACGTCATCGATAATGCAAGGGGACTACTTGCCGAAGGCGCTCGGCAGCTTGAGGAACTCCTGACGGAACTACAGGCTGAAAAGAAGCGGCTTGAAGACCTGGATAAAATACTATCGCGGCAGAAAGAATCTTTGCAGTCGCAAAACAAAGCACTTTTGGGTGAGCTGAAAAACCTCAGGGAACAAAGGCAGGCGATCCTACAACAAGCGCGTGATTCAATCGTTGAAGAAGTTGCCGCGCTTCAGAAAGATTTGAAACTCGCCCGTTCCGCCCTTGACCGCGAAAAATCGCAGGCCGCCATCACCAATGCCAGGGAGGTTTCTGATCTGGTACGCAGCCATTTGAAAAAAGGCATCTGGCAAAGTCAGACACCTATGGTCTCAAAAGAGGATGAACCGATTTCGGTTGGGGACCGGGTATGGCTCAAGGAAGCTGAGATCGAGGCGGTAGTGACCGGGATCAACGCAAAGACCGGGCAGTTTGAGGTTTCTTCCGGACCTCTACGCTTCATCCTGGGACGCGAAGGTCTGTCAAAAACCGCGGCTACCACTAAGGCTGCAGCCGCTCCGAAAGTAAGTGTCCGTTTTATGGGTAGAAACATCGGGTTGGAGCTTGATCTCCGGGGTAAACGCGCGGATGACATTGAACCACTCCTTGACGAATACCTGAATGGCGCCGCTACCGCTAATTTGCCGGAAGTGCGTATAATCCATGGTTTCGGTACAGGAGCCGTGCGTTCTATCGTACGCGAATTGTCTTCCAGGCATCCTCTTGTTGCATCTTTCCATTCTGCCCCGAGGGATCAAGGCGGTGATGGCGCTACTATATTGCGCCTTAAATAGTTGACCTCACCTCAAACATTGTTAAATTCTTTGAGAAAAGGTACAATTTTAAGTAAATGTTCCCAGTCATTTCATGTTCTTCATCGCTGCGGCGGCGCCGCTTCCGACTGTAGACGTCTGATTCAGGCGTCGATCTTGTTATTACCTCGATTATTCAGCCATGTTATTTTCTTAAGGAGATTATTGTGCCCCAGTATCGTGATGACATCCGTAACGTAGCTATCATCGCCCATGTTGATCATGGTAAGACCAGCCTCGTAGATATTCTGCTCAAACAGAGCCACGTCTTTCGTGAAAATCAGGAAATGGGAGAGTGCATTCTCGACCGTAACGCTCTGGAACGAGAGAAAGGCATCACTATTCTAGCCAAGAATACCGCCGTCGAATTCCGCGGCCATAAGCTTAATATTATCGATACGCCCGGACATGCCGATTTTTCCGGCGAGGTAGAGCGTGTTTTGAACATGGCTGAAGGCTGCCTGCTGCTTATCGATTCAACCGACGGCCCGATGCCGCAAACCCGTTTCGTGCTAAAGCAGGCCATGGAAAAGAAGCTCAAACCCATCGTCGTCATAACCAAGATGGACCGGCCGACGCGCCGCATCAAGGAAGTCCTCTCAATGACTCAGGACCTTTTCCTGGAACTGGCTACTGAGGATTCCCAACTCGATTATCCGGTGATTTATTCCACTTCCCGTGGCGGTTACGCCACAACCGATCCCGATGTTGTGGGCACTGACATGGTGCCCTTGTTCGAGGCTATCATTAAAACTGTACCTCCACCGGAGATCGAAGAAGGCCACCTTCAGCTCCTGGTTTCCAATCTCGATTACTCGACCCATAAAGGCAGGATAGCCATCGGCCGTATCAGGCGCGGCAGCATCTGCCCGCGTGACCCGGTCGTTGTCATCGATAAAAATGGCGAACAGCATCGCTACAACGTGAATGAAGTCTTCACCCACATGGGTTTAGCCCGTCAGGAAGTGGACAAAGCCGAGGCCGGTGATATCGTTGCGGTAACCGGTATGGAAGAGGTCAATATCGGCGACACCATCGCTAGCCCGGAACAACCCGAAGCCTTGCCTGGTATCACCATTGGCGAACCTACGGTCAAAATGACTTTCGGTGTCAACACTTCACCATTCGGAGGGCGCGAGGGCAAATATTGTACTTCCCGCCAGCTTAGAGCACGTCTCTATCGTGAACTGGAGACCAACATTAGCCTCCGTGTGGAAGACACCGATTCACCGGATGTCTTCCTGGTCTCCGGGCGAGGTGAACTGCACCTCTCGATTTTGATCGAAACGATGCGGCGTGAAGGCTATGAACTGGAACTATCAAAACCTGAAGCTATTTTCAAGAATATCGGCGGCAAAACCATGGAGCCGATGGAAGCTCTTATAGTCGATACGGTCGATGACTGTATCGGGGATCTCACGGAGATGTTAGCCAAGCGTAAAGGCCGCATGACCAACATGCACCACGATGACAATGGTAACGTCCGGATGGAATACCATATACCCACTCGTGGTTTGATAGGTTTCCGCAGTTCCTTCCTGACCACCACACGCGGCCGGGGCGTCATGAATACCCTGTTCCTGGGTTATGAACCTTGGCAGGGAGAGATCGGCACCACCCGCTCCGGTGTTCTGATTGCCGCCCAACCCGGTATCGCTGTGACTTATGGTCTAAACAACGCGCAGGGCCGGGGTCTTCTGTTTATTGAACCCATGACTGATGTCTATGAAGGAATGATAGCGGGCCTTCATGCCCGTGGTTCAGATCTAGTGGTGAATGTCTGCAAGGAAAAGAAGATGACCAACATCAGGTCTTCTACCTCCGATATCGCTATCAAACTTACCACACCGATTAAAATGTCCCTTGAAGAGTCTCTTGATTTCATCGAAGACGATGAGCTTGTTGAAGTAACGCCAAAAAATATTCGCCTCCGCAAGAAGATTCTCTCAGCCCATGACCGCAAACGCGCCGGCCGCGCCGGACCCGGCGAAGAAGCTGACGAATAATGATGCCGTTTGTGGTGAGCTTTCTCAACCATGGGCGGCTATCCCGTGGCTTTTGCCACGTATAGTATTTGTTTACGTTCCATGATGAATCCTTCAAAGACAATGACTCTAACTCTCAATGGCATTGGTGAGTTCGGTGACACATCAAGCGAATATGAAGGCCGGACCATCAGCGTCTTCGGCGGCATTCCCGGCGAAACGGTTGAAGCAAACATCATTCGGCAAACCGATGACGGCATCGACGCTATGGTTAATCGTGTTATCGAGGCCTCTACTCACCGGCGAGATGCAGTTTGTCCATATTTCGGTCAATGCTCAGGCTGCCAGTGGCAACACATTGAATACAACTATCAACTGCAACTGAAACGCGAGATCGTGAAGCGCGCCATGGAATCCGAAGGCCTAGATGGTTCTTTAGTGGGAGAAGTACTGCCTTCGCCTTCTGAGTTCGGTTACCGCAATCACGCCCGCCTATCGGTGCGCCGACGCCTGAATAGCTTTGGATTTATCAACAAGGTAACGCATCAGTTTGTGCCCATTGATCACTGCCCTATCATGGCTGAAGGAGTAAACAGCCTTCTTTCAGCTCTTAATGGGCGATGTGGAGAAACTACCCAATTTTCGATTCGATACGGCGTCAACACCGACGAATATCTCATCCAGCCGCAGTTCAAAAATCCCGACGTAACCGTTATCACCGGACAACTGTATTACCAAGAAAATTTAGGCGGCCGAAAATTCCGTGTCTCATCGCCTTCGTTCTTCCAGGTCAACACCCCGCAAACAGAACGCCTCATCGGGTTAGTCAGGCAACGCTTGAACCTTTCCGGAAATGAAACGATCATCGACGCCTACGCTGGAGTCGGAACTTTCTCTGTGATGTTGGCGCCTTATGTCAAGAAAGTAATTGCGATCGAGGAATCAGGGGCGGCGATCAAAGACGCCCGCGTCAACGTTCGCGATATTACCAACGTGGAACTTATCGAGGCCCGAACCGAATCCGTTTTACCCCACCTCGGCCGCCTCGCTAATGCTATCATCGTTGATCCTTCACGTACAGGATGCCATCCGTCAGCTTTAAAAACTCTAAATTTCTATCCGCCAAAAAAACTGGTATACGTGTCGTGCAATCCGGCGACTTTGGCAAGGGACCTTCGTGTGTTGACCCGTGGTCCATACGAGGTCGAGGACGTGACACCGGTAGACCTCTTTCCGCAAACTTACCATGTTGAATCGATGGCCGTTCTGCGGTTCAGCCCTGAAAAAGAAAAAGCCTTTGTCGACCGTCAACAGTTGATCCTGGCCTCGGTCTCACCCCGCCGTTCGGAGATTCTGAGCGCGATGGGTCTTAAATTTGAGACCTCGGCTTCCAATTTCGCCGAAACCCCAACCGCCGGGCTATCGCCAGAACAACAGGGGTTGGCACACGCCAAAGCCAAAGCCTTGGCAGTTGCCGCCGGTTACGCCTCCGGTACGATTATTGCCGCCGATACCATTGTGGCTCTCGGCGATGAGATGTTGGGCAAACCTGTTTCACCCAGAGACGCTACGGGAATGCTGACTAGGTTACGGGGTAAGACCCACCGCGTAATCACTGCCATTGTCGTCACCGATGCTGCGACAAAGGAAACACTGGTTGATTTCCGTACTACCCAGGTCGCAATGCGAAACTATACTGACCTAGAAATTGAAGATTATGTAAAGAGCAGCAGCCCTCTCGATAAAGCCGGCGCTTACGGCATCCAGGATAAAGAATTCCATCCGGTCGCCAAGCTGAAAGGTTGTCATTTGAACGTCGTCGGACTGCCGGTGTGCCTGATGCTGGAATTACTGCTGAAGCTCGGAGTCCATCTCAACATATCATCGGACTGGCACCCGCCCGAAGAATGCTCCAAATGTCGCAAATGGCAGTGCAGTTAACCGGGAAAAGCCGCCTTGAGCGCCCTCAGGGCGCGCAGCGTCACCCATTTGCTAGGTTCGTCCTTGATCTCGATGTCAGCCCACATCTTGCCATTATAGCTATATTCTAACGGCCATCGCCCTTGTGAGTCCTGTTTTTCCAAAACCATCTTCCACGCTTGTTCCAGCCGTAAATCGCGTCCGTCGCCAAGGCGCGCCATGACTTCCAGGATTTCCAGCAAATCCCCTATGTAATAATTCGGAAACCCAAACTTGAACCAGTTGCTGCTGGGTTTCCCTTTTTCCAGGTTGGTAAACCTGCATTTCGTGAGGTCGGTGCTTAAAAACAGGTCTTTACCTTTTTCAATCGCGGAACTCATCGTTTGGGTCCGCTGAGGCTCCGGTACGCTGGATATAGCTTTTAATGCCTTAACCGCCCCCCAGGCACACGGCAGTTTTCCACAGATAAAATTTGGCCCTGCAGTGTAATGGTAATACCTGAGTGGATCTTGGCTGCCCATCGCTGCTATTCCTCGGCCCGTTACCAGTCGCGCCTGCATCTCCACCGCGTTTGTCACTCTCGAGTCGTCCCCGAATCCCAAACTGAACATCGCATCCCCGAGATATCCGGCGTGGCAATGGATAAAGCCAGAGGGCATTCCATTGTAACTGAACCATCCGGTCGGCGATATCGTATTTTTCAGGACGTACTCAGCCGCAGTTTTCACTCTTGGCTCAGATTTATCGGCGCCCATCTGTGCCAGCAACGTCAATGACCAAACCGTTCCGGTGTATTTCGGGTTATACCCGCCACCCGGCTTGACCCAATATCCTTTCGGATTCTGCGCAGCAAGAATCCTGGGGATCGGACCGATGGAATATGCCTCAGATTTGGCATCGACCAAATCGGGAGACTTTTCCGGCAAGCCAACGATATCTCGAAGAGCCAGGTAACGGACAGCAGGATTGATATCATCAACCTCGAGGAGCCAGGTTAACGGATCTCCATGAATGAGTTCACGCCAGGTGGGCATATTTATCCTCCTTCGCGAAATTTGCTTGTGATGGGTTCACGCCTATCGCGCCCAAAGGCCTTGGGAGTAATTTTTATTCCGGGAGGCGATTGGCGTCGCTTATATTCACTGGTGTCGACAAGCCTGACAACTTTTTTAACGACTGAAGGTTCATAACCCTGAGCGATAATCTGCTCAACACCTTTGTCCTCTTCGACATAAGCAAGGAGAATCGGATCGAGCAGGTCATATTCCGGCAATGTGTCGGTGTCTTTTTGACCCGGGCGCAGCTCAGCAGAAGGAATTCTATTAATCACGGCTTCCGGTATCAAGTCGAAACCGGCCTGAGTGTTGCGGTAACGGCAAAGCCTGTTTACCAGGGTCTTGGGCACATCTTTGATAATAGCGTATCCCCCGGCCATGTCCCCGTACAACGTGGTGTAGCCGGTGGCCACTTCACTCTTGTTGCCGGTATTCAGCACCATCCACCCAAATTTGTTCGACAGAGCCATCAGCAATGTTCCCCTGATTCGGGCCTGGAGGTTTTCCTCCGTCACATCGGGTTTTGTGTTGCATAAAACCTCTGAAAGACTGTCCAGATAAGCCGAATAGGCCATTTCGATCGGCACGGTGAAGGCCTTAATCCCAAGATTAGTTGCTAGTTTATTGGCATACTCCGCGCTCAGCGGTGATGAGAACCGCGAAGGCATGATTAGTCCGTGTACTGATTCCGGCCCGAGGGCGTCAACCGCGATGGTGGCTACCAGGGACGAATCCACCCCTCCAGAGAGGCCGATGATCACCCCACCAAATCCGTTCTTTAAAATATAATCGCGTGTCCCTAAAACCAGCGCTTTATAGACTTCAGCGTCGGATTCGAGCAAAGGCGTGACCTGTTTGGGTAGCATGGCGCGAAGGGAATCCTGCCTGGAAGCACTGACCGTGATCCGATCGGTCGGGCAGTCACATTCGAGTTTCTGGCCTTCTTTGCGCCAGCGCGGGTCCTGAAGCCGGCTATGGAAGACACCCTCAACATCGAGGTCTGCGATGAGAAGCTCTTCCTCGAACTGCTTTGCCCTGGAGATAAGGTTGCCCTGCTCGTCGAATATGACGCTTCCACCGTCGAAAACGAGTTCATCCTGTCCGCCCACCAGGTTGCAGAAAGCGACAATGGCTACATTGTCCGTCGCCCGGGAGCCCAGCATCCTCTCTCTGGAATGATGCTTACCGTGATGATACGGAGAGGCGGATATGTTCAGAATGACTTCGGCGCCGCCGCTAGCTTGGACGGTGGCCGGTCCGGTGTCGTACCAAATATCTTCGCAAACGCTTATCCCGACATTGACCCCGTTGATTTCATAAACGGGGCAGGAGTCACCGGGATGGAAATATCGCTTTTCATCAAAGACACCGTAGTTGGGCAGGTAAATCTTGTGGTATACCGACACTAGCTCGCCGTCGTGTATGATGGCGGCGGAGTTGTGTAGCTCCTCTTCTTTATCGACGAAGCCAACAACGACGGTTATTCCTTTGGAGGCGGCGACGACCTCGTCGAGCGCTCTCAGGTTGGCATCGATGAAGCTGGATTTAAGCAGCAGGTCCTCGGGGGGATATCCTGGTATCGCCATTTCTGGAAAAGCGACCACATCTGTTCCCGCGTTCCGGGCCCGGTCAATGTTTTTGATGATGAGCCGGACATTACCCTCGAAGTCACCGACCGTCGAATTGATTTGCGCCAGGGCGATACGAAGCTGTTTCATATACAGCTATCGTATGTGCCTGATTTGCGCTTGTCAAGAATCCCCTGCTTCAGGAGCCGCAATTGGGATCGACGATAGTGCTTGCCAGCAGGATGCCGTTAGCCCAGTATGTGCCCGAAGGTCCTTCAGGCAGGATGTCGTACGTCCTGCCTTCGTAACTGACGATTTCGATGGAGACAATCGCCGATCCATCTAGTGATTCGCCCAGCTTGAGATTGCCGAGCAGTCTGCCGTCCGATGTTGGATGCCTTGAGGAAGCGGTGACTGAACGCCCGTCCGCTAGGGCGATTTGCATCAACTCGAACACTGAAGGCTCCGCCGTCATCGTCGTGTTGACGATGGGCGCGCTAATTCTCTCACCGTTCTCACCCACGGTCCAAATCACGTCGCCGGCTGAAAGTTGGTTAACCGGAACAGGTCCGTTCGGAGTATCAATCGCCGTCCCTTTTGACAGGCATATCGGGCAAGTATTGAAACTTGGTTCGGTTTTGGTGACGTCGATTTTCCCGATATTCGAAATAGTTCCGGTGATTTTTTGACCCTGGTTCTCACCCACTCGGATAACAAAAGTGAAACCGTTGCTAATGGCTTGAAACTCTAGCGTGACTTTATTTAGGAGCTTATGCTGGCGATAGACCAGTAGTTTCTCCTCCTGGGTGTAGTCGGTTTTCCGGTCAAGGCCGATCCTGTTGATTATGGCGGTGAATTCCTGGTCATTGCTCTTGATGCTGTCGAATTGGGCTAAGGCGTTTGCCAGTTCACCGTCCGGATTTCCGATCGGATAAAAATCCGGATCGCACCAAAAATAATTTGGGTATGCATCGAGCAACCGGTACCGCAACACGAATTCCGTCAAGGGCGGTGTTGAGGTAGTCGTCGGAGATGAACCGGCACACGAAAAGCCGGCTGAAATAGTTATAAAAAATACCGTAGCTAATAGCAGTGTCTTTAACACCATACCCATCCGCGACTCTAATTATATCGTTTGATTTAACTAACGCATTAAAAAGACCAAGGATAGGTCTAAAAAAGGGGGAGCCATTCCGGCTCCCCCTTAATACAATGTTCTGACGTTACAGAATGGGTAGGTAGCGTTCGCGTTCCCAATCCGTTACCTGAACGCGGTACCTGTCCCATTCGATTTTCTTATTTTCAATGAATGCAGTGAAAACGTGCTCTCCTAGCGTTTTGCGCATCAATCCGCTTTTCTCGAATAGTTTTATAGCTTCATCGAGGCTGCCCGGCAGAGTTACGATGCCCTTCTGGGCTCGTTCTTCCTCGCTCATTTCGTAGACATTCTCTTCAATCGGAGCAGGCGGTTCCAATTTCCTTTCAACGCCCTCGAGCCCCGCCGCCAGCATTACCGCAAAAGTCAGGTAAGGGTTGCATGCCGGGTCAGGCGATCTCAGTTCGATGCGGGTGGATGTTTCCTTGCCAGGCCGGTATTCCGGGACTCTTATCAGATCCGAGCGGTTGCGCCGCGCCCAGGAGAGGTAAACTGGGGCTTCATAACCCGGCACAAGTCGTTTGTAAGAATTTACCCACTGGTTTGAAATGGCGCAGAATTCAGGCGCGTATTTCAGGATACCCGCGATGAAATGACGTGCAGTATCCGAAAGATGGTAGGGATCGTTCTTGTCGAAGAATGAGTTACTGTCGCCTTTGAATAGTGACTGGTGGCAGTGCATCCCCGAACCGTTGACGCCGAACACGGGCTTGGGCATAAACGATGCGTAAACGCCGTTTTGCCGCGCTATCTCTTTTACAACGAGTTTGTAGGTCATGACATTGTCAGCCATAGTGAGTGCGTCGGTATACTGTATGTCAATCTCATGCTGGGAAGGCGCGACTTCATGGTGAGAGTATTCCACGGGAATGCCCATTTTTTCCAAGGTCAAAACAGTCTGCCGGCGCAGGTCCATGGCTACATCGAGGGGAGTTAGGTCGAAATAGCCTCCCTGGTCCAGGAATCCTGTGCTCTTCTGATCCTTGTTTTCGTCTTTAAAATAGAAATATTCAAGTTCCGGACCAACATAGAAGATATATCCGGCATCGGCGGCTTTCTTAAGCATTCGCTTCAAAACATAGCGCGGATCGCCTTCGAACTGCTCGCCTCCTGGTTTCTTAATGTCGCAGAACATCCTGGCTACAGCGGCTTCGTCCTTCGGGCGCCACGGCAAAGTCTTATAGGTATCTGGATCCGGTAGAGCGACCATGTCGCTTTCATCGATGCGAGCATAGCCTTCGATGGATGAACCATCGAAACCCATCCCCTCTTCTAGGGCGCCCTCAAGTTCTTCGACGGTTATGGCAAAACTCTTAAGCTGGCCTAAAATATCGGTGAACCACAGCCGGATAAATTTGACCTTGTCATCCTTCACCTTCTTCAAGACGTATTCAACTGATTCCGAGCGGG